>NZ_JARBHJ010000010.1 GCF_028864145.1 Actinotignum schaalii
GTGGGGTATTCGAGTTGGGGGGCCGATGAGGGGCGCATAAAAGCTGTAAGTGGGCCCGGGGAAATTTGCGGAACCGGCGCCCCGCGGCCCGGCCCACCTCGCGTGTCTCTCATCTTGCGGCTCGCCGCGCCGCGACGACACCGGCGACGTCGCCGGTACGCTCGGCATCGCTTGCGCGTTCGGGGTCGAGTGTCGTGCCCGGACTGCGCCGGGCGACCCCGGGCAGTCGGCAGGCCCGGCGGGCTGGCAGGAAAGCGGGCAGGGCTACCGCTCACCGGGGTGGGTACCGGCCTAGGCTCGCCTCCCGGGCATTGAATGCTGGGCGGGTGGTGTCCGTGAAAATCGCAGCCGCCATTGCGAGCACAGTATCCATGATCGCTGCCTCCCCGGTCTTGATAGCCGGGCTGGTGGCCTCCATCATGATCATCGCGATTATCTCGTTCATCCCCAACTGGATCGTTAACCTCGTTGTCGATGATGAGCTTCCAGAGGTTGCTTTCCCGATCCAAGACGACTACCCCTGGCGCGACAAAGTCAGGGATAGTAAAGGAAACGCGACGCCGGTGTTCAACACGGTGAATCCGGAAACGCTTTATTATTTCGGGAATTGCACCGACTTCGTGTATTGGCGGGTGAACCGGGACATGGGTGGCGGGCCTGGTAAATGGGTCTACACCCACGGTGACCTAACCCCTGCTGGTGGTAATGGCTCCCAGTGGGGAGATACCGCTAATTTGCCGGGCTGGCCTGTTATCAGTAACGCAAAAGACGTCAAAACCGGTGACGTCGTTTCGTTCAAGTCTGGGGTGGCTGGGCATGACCACCCGGCCGGACACGTCGGGTATGCGGCCGCAAACACCGACGGCACCCTCCTCACGGAGAATTACGGTAACGCCGCCTACTACCTCGAGCGCTTCACCCACACCGATCTTCAGAAGTTCCTGGATGACGGGCGTATCGTTGTGCGTCGCAACCCAGACCTGGGTAGGCGGGCAGCGACCGGTGAAATAGTTCGCGTGCCCGGCGGGTCGAGCGCAGTTCTGGATACGGCCCTCGCCTATCAAGGCGTGCCCTACGTGCACGGGGGACAATCCCCGAGCGGTTGGGACTGTATTGGGTTCGTTGCCTGGGTATATCGCCAGCACGGGGTGACCATCAACTACTTCGACACGACGGGTGTGTTGTCGTATGGGCGGCGCGTGCCTTATAGCCAAGCCAAGCCAGGAGACATTCTCTATTGGCCCGGGCACGTAGCGATCTCGCTAGGGGATGGCCGGAATGTTGCCGCGTGGAACGAAAAAATGGGGACAACGGTCGGCCCGGATTCGTGGTGCGGGGAAGAGCCTCCGGTTGTGATCCGCATGAGCGAAAACTAACAGGGAGGGCTAGTTGTGGCTGGGATTATTTTGGCGATGCTCACCGCGATTTTCGGCGGTAGCTTTGCGGGCGGGGTTGATGACCTGAAAACAGACATCGCCTCCTACAACCAGAGCGCTTTTGAGTTTTGCACGAGCCTCAATTCTGTTGCGGTAAAGCCTGTGGCGGCGACTATTCTCGCGATTATTCTCGTGCTCGAGCTAGCTAGGCTTTCTACCCGTTATGAGGGAGACAGCAAGAGCGGCACCCAGCAGATCGCTCTCGCGTTGCTGAAAGCCGCGTTGATATTGATCGCAATAGCAAATGTCGATCTCATTTTGTCCTCGATTAATGAGGCGGGTGAGAAAATCACCGCCGGAGTAGTAGCGCAAAGCCCGGACACGGTTGCCGGGGGTGATCTTCCGGCGTCGGTGAAAACAGCGGTAGACGACCTCGGGATGGCCGATAAGGCGGGTCTTATGTTGGTGTTGTTCTTGCCGTGGCTGCTTTCCATTGTTGCCTCTATCGGCGTGAAAATCATCGTGTTGTTGCGTTTCGCGGAAATTTATATTTTGAGTGCGGCCGCAACTCTTCCGCTTGTTTTCCTCTCGCACCCGGAGACGAAAAGCATCGGCGTGGGATATTTGCGGCGTTACGCCGGTGCGGTCTTGCATGGCGTGGTTATCATCTTGTGCATCACGATTTACTCGTATTTCCAAGTGGAGATGGTGGACGTGAATAGTTTGACGGGGGATAACATGCTCTCCACCTTGACGGCGAATTTGGCGGGGTTGATTGCTGGCCCGGTATTCTTCCTCACCTTGCTGTTCGGTTCCTCGCGCATGGCTAAAGCATTCCTCGGAGAAGGATAATGTCGACGGATAGTGAGCTATAGACACTAAAGATTTCCGGTTCGTGAAACCAGGATTCTTTGTGTCGGGAGACCCTTTAGAAGAGAGCGATTAAACCCGACTGGTTGCGGTTACACATTTGGTGCTTCGAGTTTTTTCGAGTAGAAAGGGTCAAGGCCACGCAGAAAATACAAGCAGTAGTCGGCCCTCATGTGGGCAATCTCGTCGGGTGTCATGAGTTCACGCCCGAGGCGTTTGTGGCCGCGTGTCCAGTTTCCGTTCCTGCCCCGGCTCTCAGAAACATCTGTGGTGGTGATCGTTTGCTTGCCGAGCATCTTCGAGAAGTATTCGGTGGTGGAGCGTTCTTGTCCGCCGAGGAAGAGGATTGAGTCGCAGTTGCCGACGATGGTGTCCCAGTCTTCCTTATAGAGCGCTTTGCCCTGCGCCATGTTCTGGACGATCACGGATACGGAGATGGCACGGGAGCGCATGACCGCAATCTTCCGCTCAAAAGACGGAATCCTGCCAATATTCGCGAACTCGTCCATAAACACCTGGAGTTGAACAGGAAGCCGTCGTGAAGCTTCGTGGTCGGCGATATAAATATTCGTTTCGAAGAGTTGCTCGAAGAAAATGGATGCGAGGAAGTTGAAGGCGGCGTGGGTGTCAGGGATGATCAAAAACAGCGCCGTCTTCTCCAAGCCGATGCGTTCGAGGTGGAGGGTATCGGTAGAAAGAAGTGTCCGCATGGGTGCCATGTGGAGGGGTGCACACCGCACTCCGAGGGAGATAATCACTGATTTTTTGGTTTCTCCCGCGCCTTGCAAATAGGTATTGTATTGGGAGGCGGCGAAGCGTAGCCCGTCGATCGCGGCTAAAGCTTCGGGGGAGAAGATGTCTTGGGTGGGGTCTTGGCGGGCTATTTCTGCTTCCTGGATTAGCTCGCTGGTTGCTTCGAAGAGCAGATCGACGTCGGACTTGCTCTCGTCTTCTTTTTCGAATGCTTGCATTTGCGCGAGCAGGTCGACGATATCGATGAGCGTGCCGGTGTTGCCTTTCGTGTAGTAGATATAGGCAACCAGGGCGGTGAGGAGTGCGCGTTCTGCTTTTTCCCAGAAGTCACTCGAGGTGGCGGGTTTGCGCCCGGTGGTATTCGAGATGAAGTTTTCGACGAGGATACTGATATCGATTTCACCGCGGGCATCTTTGAAGTAGGAGAGCGGGTTGAAGTTGGCGGAGAGGTTGAAGTCGACGAGGTTGAAGCATCGCACCTTGTATCCAGCGGCTTCGAGGTGGGAGCGTGTTTGGGCATAGAGTTCGCCTTTGGGGTCAGTGACCGCGAACGACGTATTGAATTGCGCGAGGTTGGGTAAAACGTAATAGCGGGATTTACCTGACCCGGATCCACCAACAACGAGGGCGTTGAGATTGCGTTGGGTTTTCCGACCGTCTAGGGACAAGCGCTCGGTGCGAGTAAAAAGCAGGTTGTTCGTATAGGTTTTGTCGCGGTAGGGGCGGATCGCGGCCTGGGTGGCGAAGCGCGCGGAGCCGTGCTCGGCGCCGTCGCGGCGGGTGCCTTTCATCGTTTTTTGGTAGAGGGCACTCAGGCCAATTGCGGCCGCAAGACACAATCCGACGGCGGCGTCGATCTCATGAAAAGAGACGTGGAAAGGCCGCTCAAGGAGATCGAGGTAGAAGCGGTCGAGAATATCCGTGAGTGGCAGTTCGGCTTCGATGTCGCTGCGTACCTGGAAACAGACCTTGTTGCCCGACCAGAAGGCGAGGAGGAGGCCGAGGATAGTGAGGATGTAGGTCATTGGTGTGCTTTCTTTTTCGCGCGGGTCTCGATCACAGCCGCAATATCAGCCCGGCCCTCATAAGTGAAAGAAACCCGCGGGATTTCCTGGGTGTCGGCAAGGTCGGGAGTGGAAGCGGTAGATGCGAGTGGCGGTGGGTGTGACGTCGTAAGAACAGAGACACCCACACCATCGGCGTCACCGACATCGGTCGTTGGTGTGCGTAGGCGGGTGAGGGTGTCGAAGATAGCGTGGGGGTCGATGGCCGTGTCGATCAAACACAAGCCAGGCTCGCGGTAAACAAGCGCTTCCACATTGGCGGGCAATAGGCGGGCGACATCGGGATGAGTGGGGGCCTCGGCTAGCGTGAGCGCGGTCAAGGGAGCGTGACCGCGTAGGAGCTGGGCGAGGGCGCGCTCTGCTGGCTCGCCCGTGATGAGCGTGAACGTCCCGCGGGTCATGGCGTGCTCCAGTCCGGGAAATAGTCGGGGGCTAGTGAATAGGGGGCGAGGAATATGCCGCCGTCTTCGCCTTGCTCGATTGCTCCGTAGGCAAGTACTTGAGTGCCGCGCTGTAATGCGAGTTCTTCGCCGAGGTAGCGGGCGAGGCGGCCACTAGCTATCACTGTGGTTTTGATAGCAGCCTGCGTTTCGATAATGAACCGCAAGGAGGTGTGTTCGAGGTTCCATTGTGGGGTGTTGGCGATAGTGCCGGCACAGAAAATATCCACGGGATTCTACCGGCCCATCTTTTTCGAGACCACCTGGGCAGGCACAGGCGGACGCCCGTTGAGTGCGGCTTTTTTGGCTCGGGCTTTCTTCTCAATAGCACGCGCCACATCGCTGCGGGTCTGGATTTTTTCTTTCGTGACCGGTTTCTTTCCCGGCGCGGCCTCTGACGTCGGCACCGTAGCGGTGGGCGTCGCGTCTGACGTCGGCAGTGTCTCCGACGTCGCCGGTGCCTGGGGTGTCTGGCTTTCCGAGGCAGACAGAGCGGCGGCGTCGGCGTTCGGGGTGGTATCGGCGGGTTGGGTGACGTCGCCGGTTTGCGCGGGCGCGTCTGCTTCTGGTGCTTTCTCGTCTTTCTTGGATGCCGTCTTCTCAGGTGTGTCTTTTTCCGGCGTATCTTTTTCGGTGCCCGGCTTGCTCTGGCTAGCCTGTTGCCGCGTGGGGGTGAGGTCGGCTTCGATGCGGGCCAAGGCGTGTTGCATGAGCGCCACGTCGCTTCCTTGGAAGTGGACGAAGTAGCCTTCTCCGGCACGCTCGAGCGCGAAGTCGATGCCGGTGCGCCGCAAGTATTTTTTGAGAGCGGCAAGGTTTTCCGGGGTGATCTCGGCCGAGTGGAGATCCCCACCTTTGCGCTGGAGCGTTTTGATGGTCATGCGGCCATGGTCACGCTGACTGGGCGCGACGCCTTTCATTTTGGCGAGGTGTTTGAGGCCGCCTTGGGCGGTGAGCCGAACGGCCTGGACGGAATTCGTGAGGAAGTAGCCGGTGATTTTTAGGCCAGCTTGCAGGAGTGTTGCCGTAACTGTATTGGCGATTTGTTCGCCTCCCATAATACTCATTTGGTGATGTCCTTTCCTTGGATCCTGGTTTGGGTGCGTTGGTCGATTCTTTTGAGTGCGGTCTCAAGCGTGGTGATGCGGGTGGTGGTGCGGTCGATCTTCCGATCAATAACCTCACTCGACTTTCCTTCATCAAGCGTGGCTTGGCGTTCGATAACGAGGCTCGCGTTTTTCTCGACGAGGTTATCGCGCTCAAGGCGAAGCTCATCGCGGTATGCGGTGAGTTCGCTTGTGCCCATATGTACGGCGCGGGCGGTGAGGTTCACGACGTCTGCCCGTGCTCGTAGCTTTTCGCACTGGTTGTCGATGGCGGCGAAGTAGGCGCGCTGGGCCGGTGTTTTCCCGCGCGGTATCTTCCCCGTAATCAAAGCTGGGGGTGCGTTCACGGGGAGAGTAAAGAACGTATAGAGCTGCCGTGGGGTGATCTGGGTGTGGAACGAAAAGTCTTTCGTGTTGATGATGGTCAGCTCGGCACCCGCGTCAATATAGAGCCGGTAGGCGCCCCCACTATCAGAGATAGCCGAGGCTGGGAGCACGAGGGCGAGACTGCCACGCGTTCCGGGTAGGAGTACTTCGATGGTGCCGTCCTCACGCATCTCGATAAGGTGTTTTTGGGCGACGTATTCGAAGACCTGGGTGCGCCCGAGGCGCGCGCGTAGCGCGGCTGGGGTGTAGGGTGCACCGAGCTTTGCACCTCTGATAGATCGCTTCGTGCCAGGGAGCGTGAAGAGGATGTGTTGGCCTTTGGTTTCCATTTTGATACCGCGGGCGACGAGTTCGGTTTGGAATCCCTCCCAGGTAGCGGTCTCGCTAATGGCGGCGTCGATGAGGCGCCGCAGATCGTCTTTACGCGAGTCGCCACGCGCTTGGGCATAAAGGTCACCGATGTTGTTATCGCGTCCGTGTCCGCGCCTGTTCTTGATGACTGACAGACCGTGCTGCCGGCAGAGTTTGTCGGATAGCTCGCGGATGTCATAGACACGGGTCTTCGGGCAACGCCAGCGCTTCCACGTGTCGCGGTTGACGGGGTTGAAAAGAATGTGGTTGTGGATGTGGTCTTTATCCACATGCGTTGCCACTACGTAATCATGGGCGTCTCCTAACAGCTCGTGAATCAATTCCATTCCGATATCGTGTGCCTCGTTGGCATCTGCTTCTCCGGGCTTGAAAGATTGAATGAGGTGGTGGGCGAGAACGCTCCCAGGCCGGCCAACACTCTTATGGAACGATGCCTCGGCGTGGGTGGCCATGAAGCCTTTCGTGATATCTTCAGGCACCCACGACAGGCCCGCATTCGAAGAAACAAGAAGATGCCCGTTGGTCTTGTATGCCTGGCATACATAGTCCACTGCCTTACCGAGCGTCGTCTTGATCTGGGTCAGTTTCGTTACCGCCACGGCCGCCTCCAGAGGTGAATCTTTCGATGAGAGTCCTGCTTTGTTCCATGAGTTTTCTGGCTGCCTCAACCTGCTCAAAAGACGCCACATGAGCAGAGTTCACGTTGCGTGCGATTTGGTTGAGGTTCACGCCTAGCCTGTTCAGCTCTCTCAGGAGTGCTTCCGCCTGCGGGCCTCGGTCTGGCCTGGTTGGTATGGGCCGGCCGAGCAGTAGTGTGCGCGTGAACGCAGAAAAGTTAGTGTGGCCCAGGGAGCGCATCCGCGCTTCCACCCGCATCCATTCTTCAGCGTCGAAATAGAGATGCTTCTCTATACGGCGCTTCCTCCCGGAGGATGGCGCGCTTGTCACGCTTCCTCCTTAACGGGTTTGGGTGTCCCCATACTATATCACCCCGCGGCGGCGGGCAAGCGCATTTGTATCCTCAAATGCTAAGCTTGCTAAGCCGGTCGGCTAGGGCTAAAGTCACGGCCCGTAGGGGCGACTTTCGTTCCTCGCTCCGTGAAAGTTTTTTCACGGGGTAGCCGGCCTGGCCAGCGGAAAAGATACACGCCGCCGGCGTGTATTCCGCTAGCCAAGCGAAGCTTGGCGCCACGTCTTGCGTGGCATAGCGTGTGGACATTTCATGTCCACACGCAGCCCAGACGGTCAGATGATTGTGGCGCACCCGCCGTGCCATTATAGCATTATTTTGTGGTGCGGAGTGGGTGGGAAAATGGTACAGAGCAGCGCCGGCAGCGCACATAGCTGGGTAGCGTTTTTGGTGGTGGGTGGGTTCATTTTTTAGATCAAAAATGACACGCACTCCGGCGGTAAACGTGGTGGCGTTGGTGGTGGGCGCGCGGGGCGCGTGGAATGGAAGAGTGGTGGGTGGTAATATTTTGTTTCGGGAACTTACGCCACACCGACAGGTATTGAAGTGGTGGTTGTGGTGAGGAAGAAAATAGCGGCCTTGAAAGACAGCCCGCTGATCGCTCCGGATTACGCAAAGCTGGAAAAGCGCATCGGTGCGGTCTCGGATTTCGAGAAAAGGCTGGGTGAATTGCGCGAGCTGCGAGCAACGCTCGTGGACTTACGCGGCGTGCTGGTTGAGTCGGGTTTGCCGGTCAAACAGATCGTGCAAGCGTTCGCGCTTGATAATAATGAGCGCCGCCTTTTGCTCAAAAAATACCGCAATGCGGGCACGGAAAACGCGGGCGAGGGTAACGCCCCGGGCGCGGACAGTGACTCGAATACCGGCGACGATGAGGCGAGGCCTGAACATCAAAGCGGTGTCGATGGGGGCGAAAATGTCGGCGTGAGTGAACACTTCCCGCAACAATAACGGAAGCTATAAGGTAAGGGCCGTACCGCGCACACCGCGCGCGGTACGGGCCTTACCGTGCTCGCGTTTTATAGGTTTATGGTTTGTTGCTGGGTGCGTTTACCTTCCCTGAGGCTCGCGGTAATCGTTTTGAGTTCGGCTTCCAGCGTGGCAAGTTTAGACTCACCCGACCAGCGCTCCTCCGTTTCGCTCCCGTAGCGCATTTTTTCGCGTTCGATATTGGCTTGGTATTCTTTTATCTTCTCCTGCAAACCATCGAGTTTGCCGATCATGTTCTCCAGCCTCACAAAATAGTGGTAGTCCAGGCGCGGGATGGTGGTTCCTTTGAACTGCACCTCCACGGAAATATCTAGGCCGCTTTTATCGGGAAAATAGCGGCGATAGTATTCAAGTTGCTGAGCAAACGCTGCGGGCACGGCGACCAGGCCGTGTCCGTTACCTAAATATGATGTCGTGATACCGAAGGCGATAGGAACGCCGTTGATCTCGATTTTAGGCAGGCTATAGACCGGATTCCACGAGATAGCGCCCGCGCCGCGCGATGCGGCCGTGCGGAAAATATAGCTTGGCAGTACGCTCAAAGCATCATTCAATTGCGTTGCGGCCACTTTACGTTCGGTCACGGTCGTGTCATCGAACTTGATAACCGGCGCAGGCGGATTGGTGAGGGTTTCTTGGACGCGCTCGAGAGCATCCCCATAGCGACCCAGGAACATACCCGTGGTTCCTAAGAGCCTTAAGTTCGAGGCTATGTTGGCGTTTTTTGTACGCCAGGCAGCCCGCTCATTCTTCAAGCCCTGGATCTGGTTTTTCAAATCAACCGACCGCATAAGCATGATATCTCCGGAGGCGATAGCTTTCGTTTCCGCATACGACATCTGGCGCTCGGCGACATCTTCAATGGAGCGCCCGGAGTATTTCCCGGTCATGACCTGGCCAATAAACGCGGCTTTCCGCTCCAGGGTTTGCCACTTCATGGTATCCAATGATTTGAGGGTGCAGTAGCGGTATTCGGCGACCTCATGGTTTTGGTTTTTCTGGCGGAAGACCCGCCCATTCCTCTGAATATGATCAGCTGGGCGCCAGGGCACATCAACATGATGAATCGCCACCGCCCGCGTTTGAATGTTCGCGCCTGTTCCGAGTTTCTCAGTCGAACCAATCAGTATTTGGATGGAGCCTGAGCGGGCACGCTTGTAGAGACCGTCGCGCTCAAGCGTATTTTTCGCTTCGTGAACAAACGCTATCGCGCTCTCTGGCACACCTTTCTCAACCAACAGCCGCTTGAGTTCGTGGTACATGTCAAAGCTGCCGTCTGTTTTGGGGGTGCCTTTATCGCAGAAAACAATCTGCAAGGCCCCGCGCGTGGGCGAGACTTCCCCGGTCTCATCCAGATACTGGTTGTCTTTGGTTTCGTTCCAGACCCGGTAGACGTTGTCGGCCACCACATCGACTTTCTGGTGGGTAATCGCCTCAGTATCGACCCCAATGAGCGCGGCCGCGTTTTTCTCGGTGAAGAGGCGGTAGTCGGTCGCGAACGTGATCCCGTCATTCGTGAGGCACAAATAGTTGTCTTCGGTGGGGCTGACCATGCCGGCTTTGATCGCGGTTTCTCGTTCCTCTAAACGCTCCCGGAATTCTTCCATCGGGCCGCCCAGATCAATCTCGAGGGTTTCCGCGCGCCGCTCCCCATCACTACGGGTTTTCATCTCGGGGAGGTTGAGTCCGAGTTCGCTGGTGAGTTTGACGTCGGCAAACGTCTGCCACATCGCGAGCAGCTCCGGCAAGTTGTTGAACGTGGTGAAGCGTTGCTTGACCTCGTAGGAGCCGCTGGCGTTCATTTCCACCGCAGTGGAGGCGGAGGCGAACTGGCGTGCCCAGGCAGTGAAGTCACCGACGCCAGCACCGGCGAGAATGTCGGGGCGTAGGTAGTGCATCATCACCCACATCTCGCCCATCGAGTTGGCTACCGGGGTGGCGGTGGCGAGCGTGCAGATACGCTCCCTTCCCTGGGAGCGTAGGTAGTTGATTTTCATGTCGAGGTCGAGGGCACGCGACGACGTGCCGCCGAGCAGGCCCGCGAATTTCTCCGCTCCTTTGACGGGCAGGTTTTTATAGGCGTGGGCCTCATCGACGACCAAATAGTCGACGCCGAGAGACTCAAACGACAAAAGGGTTTCGTCGTGCTGGTTTTGGGCGTCGTTGATCTCGCGCTTAATTGACGCTTCGCTCTCAAGCATTTTGCTCTCCAGCTTAGAGACAGAGACATCGCCGGATTGAGCGGCTTCAAAAGCAATACGGGCGCGAGTCTCGTCGAGCTTGGTCTGCTCGTAGACTTTGATGGTTTCTTTACCCAGGGGGAGCTGGCCGAAAGCATAGTGGGAGCAGATGATCGCATCCCAATTACCCATCCTTGCGCGGGCGAAAAACTCAGCCTTATTGGCCTTGGAGATGTCTTCACTCTCTAAAGTGAGCAGGCGTGCGGCCGGGTAGGCGGCTAGCCATTCGCTCCTGAATTGGCCCACCAAGTGGTTCGGGACGACGACGAGGGGTTTGGTGACGAGTCCGAGTCGGCGTTGTTCCATGACCGCGCAGACCATCGCGAGGGTTTTCCCGGCCCCGACCTCATGGAATAGCCCGCACGTGGGTTCATAGAGCATGCGGGCGATAGCGGTTTTTTGGTGGTCATAGAGCTGGATTGAGGAGGACAGACCGGGTAGGGTGAGGCCACTACCGATGTCGGTGTAATCGCGGCCCACTAGCGAGTTGAAGCGCTCGTTGTAGATTTGAACGAGGCGCTCGGTGCGGGTGGCGTCAGCGAAGAGCCATTCTTTGAAGTGGTCTTCGATTTCTTTGCCTTTCGCCACGGCCGCGGCCGTGGCCGCCATATCCACAATCTTTTTGTTTTTGTTATCGGGGTCTGGGTGTTCAACCTTGACCGGCGACGCATTCAAGAGACGTACGAAGATGTCGGAGGCTCGCATAGCGGTAGTGCCCCACCGGGTTTCTTGCTCATAGGAACGGGACTGGGCGCCGCTCAAGTTCACGGAGTATGCGCCGTCCTTCGTGAGCGTGAGGCTCGGGCGGCCGTCATCGAGCATTTCGCGCAGGAATTGCTGGTAATCCCGGATCGGGATCCAGCTCGCGCCTATGCTCGGGGTGATCTCCGTGAAGTCAATAGGCTCAGGCATGACTTTCTCAAGCGCCTCCACGTTCACGGAGTACTGGGGGTCGGTTTGAGCAGCCGATTGAGCAGTCTTGAGTTTTTCGCGTACGTTCCCGGACAAGTATTCGGGGGCGCGGGTAAGAACGCCGGTTTCGGGGTCAAGGAATGCTAGGCCCTCCTCGATCAGCTGACCGCCAATAACTTCTTCTCGGAAGCCTAGGAGGTAGTGCATATAGGCAAGGTCGATACCACCGGTTTGCTCCAGACTCATCGCAAGCGCTTCGCGGGTCGTTTGTGCGCCTTTAGGCGTATAGGGCGCATACAACTGCCGGGAGGTGAGAATATCAGCCGGCGTGGCGCGTTCTGTCTCGTCATCCCATTTCTCGAGAGCAAACAAGAGGGCGTGGCGGGGATCTTTCTTCAAGACTCGGACGGCTTGCGGGTAGGCCACCCGCAAGACTTCCTCGCCGTTCTTGTCGATACGGATGCTTTTCGTATTCCGATTCAGCGCACCATACTCGGCTACATACGCCTCATAGGCGGTGCGGGTTTGGGTGCGGAGCACTTCGAGCGCGGGGTCTGCGGCCGGCGCGGTTTCTTCCGCGCTAACCAGACGCGAGACAAGCGTGAACAGCTCATATAAGCGATGCGTCTCGGCAACGTATTTCTTCGCTAGACGCACGCTCTCCCACTCCCCACTAGCGGCGAGGCGCTCCATGCCTTGAGGTGTGGGACGCAAAGAACCAGCAACCATGCCCTCCTCGAGCGGGGCGGTGAGGGCTTCGGCGTCGATCTCAATAACCTGCGGGCTATATGCAAGACGCTCGGGAAGATCAGTAAATACGCGGGTGAGCGCGGCCGCGAGGCTACCTGCGACGTCGGTGGGTGTCTTTTTACCTTGCACGGTGAGCACGTCGCGCCCACCCATCCCGCTCCCGGCTTCAAGCTCACCAAGAATACTCGAGGGGTGGTCAAGGAAATAGTTATTGAGCGCAAATATCGCGGTACTTCCGTCTTTACGGGGTAGGCGCACGGGGTGGGTGTGTTCCCACGTGAACTCTTGCGGAGTTTCGCCTGGAGTGCGTTTGCGGAAGATCAACAGATCGCTAGCAACGCTGGTTCCGGCAGCCTCACTGTGAGCACCAGACGGCAGACGGATAGCTGCCACTAGGTCTGCGCGCTCATACATGTCGCGGCGTGCGGCCGGGTTTTTCGCGTCCAGGGTGTAGGTGGAGGTGATGAGCGCCGCATAGCCGCCAGATTTGAGCAAATCCAGGGATTTGATGATGAAGTGGTTGTGCATCGAGTGCCGGCCCGGATTATGGGCCGGGTCGAATAAAGCGAGGTCAGCGAACGGCACGTTCCCTACCGCCACATCAAAGACCGGGGGTAGCGTGGTGGTCTCGAAGCCTTCAGCTCGGATGGTGTCGCTGGGAGCGAGGAGCTGGGCCAGGCGTGCAGCCGTGCTGTCAAGCTCAATGCCGGTCATGGTGAGGTTGTTGGGTGCGTGCGCGATGAAATGCCCGATACCACACCCCGGCTCGAGTCCCGCACCGCTTTGAACGCCGGCAGCTTTGAGTGCATCCCAAATCGCCGCGACATATTTGGTGTGGGTGTAGTGGGCATTGACAGTAGAGCGCCGCGCAGCCTTATAGCCCTCCTCGCCGAGAATGTCGTGGAGACGCTCGCGCACGGCGGCCCACTGGGGTTTGGTTTCGTCGAAGACTTCCGCCAGCCCGCCCCACCCACTAAAGAGCGCGACCTGCTCGAGGTCACGCTCGGTTAGCCCGCCCTGCTCGGCTAGTTCGAGTGCGTGAATATTAGCGGACACGCGGGCACGCACGCCCGTGATCGTGTCTTGTGGCCGCGTGCGTAGATGAGGAACTGGTGGGTCTACCAACACCCCTCGATCTCGGAGGGCGTTGTCGGGTTCTCCCATTCGATTGGCGGGTTCTGGGCTTGCCACTGGGCTACCCAGGCCGGGCACTTGCGATCCGGTGTTGATTTCATCGTCTGCATTGAGGTGAACATGTCGATGATCTCCCCTCGCATCTTGCCCGTGTCCTCCATTGCCTGCCAGGCCAGATGGAAGAGCGGTGGCTCGTCCTGCCTCGGCTTGCCCGTCACTTTCTTCAGGGGTAGGTGTGCTACCTGGTAGGACTCGATCCAGAAGTCTTCCTTGATCAACTCGTCCAGGCTCATCGCTGTTCCCTCGATCCGCACCGCCAGGCCGCGCCGGAATACTCGCAGTAGTGCCTCGGTCAGGGTTTCCTTCATCCGCGGGACGTACAGCTCCTCGTAGTTCTCCTGATCGGTCAGAAACTCGTAGGGCATGTCCACTCCTATCCAGTCCCAATCCAGTGGGAAGAGTTCCCACGTCTCTACCTCGGCGTTCGGGTAGTAGTTCGGGGGTAGATACGTTTCCATCTCGAGGAAGAATTTGCGGGCTACCTCCCATTCGTCCGGGTTGCTTTGCGCCCAGCGACTCCACACTTCGCGTGTCTGGAGTGGCTGGCCGGCGTCCCTCGGGTCGATCAACATCGCTCGTCCTTTCTGTTAGCCCCATGAGGGCATCTAAGTCAAAAGCAAGCTGGCTAGGCGCAGGCGTCACCTTGCGCCTTTTGCTGGCTCTCCGGTTCCCAGAATACCCTCCATGTGGCGGTATATCCATATCTCCATACGCTGGTTTTGGTGTGGAAGCGTTTTTCGGGTTGTTGTCCATTGCTGTCCTTGAGGATAAGGGGTGGATTAAATAGGGGTGGCGCCACCCAAGGGGTGGCGCCATTTTTGTGCCTCAAGGGGTCGGCTCAAAACAAAAGGGAAAATTATTGGAGGGCCGGGCTTCTAAGTCGCGCGTTCTCCAGCTCACGGCCGCATCCAATATGGTCGCCCAGTGTGTGAGGTGGGCTGCTTCCATTACCAGCCAGCCTCAACAGTTACTGTTCTTGGTTTTCTATCTCTTCGAGGTAGTTTTCCAGGGCAGTAACAATCAGGGCGGTCAGGGTTGTTTCCTTGACCACTGCAAGAATTTGCAGTTTCTTGGCAAGGATTCCCGGACAGTTAAAGTGTACGTCTTTTGGGCCGGTGTCTTTAAGGCCCGCGAACATGTTCATATCCATATTTCCATGATGCCATGCTGGTGAGGCGTGTGGGAGTCACCGCGTGCTTCGGGTTTTCTTAGGGCTGGGACGTTGCGTGGTGGTATTGGGTGGTGTTTTTATCGGCCTGCCCCTGTGGGGCAAGGCCGGCCCGCGGGGGTCTGGGGGCACGGGTGTCTCCAGCGGGGTGTGGGGCAGCGCCCCGCAACGTTGAAGGGGCAGCGCAACGCTGCCCCTTCAACCGAGTATGACCGCTAAACCAGCAAGGATTCGACGACTGGATGTGTACGGTAGTAAGCCTTGATCGACTCCTTGGAGATGATCTCCTGGGAGTGTGACTGCGGGTCACAACCTTGACGCGCATCAAGCCACGGCTGCTCACCGTGAGTCTTTTCGACCAAAGCATTCGCGGTCAAGTCACCGAGTTCATCGCAAACGCCGTCAATAACAGTCAGTGCGTCAGCGGATAGTGTGCCGGCTTCACTGGTTAGCTCGCCGGGGTAAATAAAGAACTTACCGCGGTGCTTGCTGAATAACTCCGGAGAAACCGGGCCGTTAACCCAGGCGCGAAAATCTTCCTCAAAAATAGGAGATCCCGTTTCGGCGAGATATGCAGCCTGGCAATAGAACGTAAGCTTTTGCAATTTCATGGTGGTCATACGCCCGCAACGCTCAAGAATCTGCGCTGCTACATCTTCAACTTTAGCCATCTCGCCTCCTTTTACCTCAATATCCGTAATTGCTATGATTCTACCATGCAAGACAGTGTGCGGCCTATATCCAGGGGTGAAGCTAACAAAGCCGGAAAAGCCCTAGCGCAGGCGTACGTCGCACACGGTGGAGACCTTGCTCGCGTCGGAGAAGACGAGGAGATTCAAGAATACTTCCGCCTCGTGCAAGCATGGCGTTCTATGCAAATTGAGCCTACACGTACTGTTTTTGAGGAACTACAGCAAATATCCACGCTCATCCCGCACTCTCTTGTGACTTTCCGATTGAAGCGAATCAGCTCAATTCTCAAGAAACTCTCACGCAAGAACACCAACCTCAAGCTCGGCTCCATGGACGACATAGGCGGGTGCCGGCTTATCGTGGAAACCTGCGAGCAAGTAGACCTTGCCGTAGCCGAAGTACTACGCCGCTTGGATGTGAAAGAATCCCGCGGAATCAAAGACTATATTGCTTGTCCCCAAGATAGTGGCTACCGCTCATGTCACATCATCGTCGTCGTACCCGGTGAACCACTACCTTCTCGAGTGGAAATCCAGATCAGGACGAGACTCCAGCACTCGTGGGCAACGGGAGTCGAAGCAGCAAGCGCGATATACGGCCAGGATTACAAGAGCCCTGAAAAACTGGCAGGATCGCGCGCTTCCTACGAAGATATAAGGCGATTTTTCCAGCTGGCCTCGGCCCTTTTCACTCTCGAGGAAGACCGCCCGTTAGCATCTAATGTTCCCAATGGTCGGGAAGCGCTCAAACGCGAGCTCGAAGCGTTACCGTGCTCCAAGCAGATTTGCGTCGATCTTGTAGACGCAACAGATGCAACTTTCCAGAGTATCGGGAAGGCTTTCGGCTCTCTTGGCCCTAACCTGTATCTTCTCGAATATGACCGAGAAGAACAGGTTTTGTACGCTTCGCCTTTTTCCAGTAGTGATATTAGCCAGGCTATTGATTGGTATAACCAAAACGAAGAAGAAGACGTGTTTTCCGGGCGACGCGACACGGTACTCGTCTACGCCACAAGCACCGAGTACCTACACGCCGCGTTCCCTAATTACTCAACAAACCTAGGCGAGTTCACCAGCAACCTTCGCCGCTGTACGCACTCATAGGACATATCGGAACAGGATGTCCCAGCCCAGCCTTGCCAGCCACGTAAAAACTCCCAGTCCTCACGTTAGACACAACGCTAGGGGCTGGGAGTTTTGGGTTAGGGGCTCCTATTTTTTCTTCTTTTTCGGCCACGTGTATCGGGCGGTCTGGATCCCGTCTTCTTCCTTAGTGATCGCCGTGATCTTTACCGTTTGGGTGCCTTTGCGGGTAGAGACTCGTGCGTTTTGCCCGATAGCGAGGTTTTGGCCGATGACGAACCAGGTTCCGTCGATTTCCCGGAAGATACACCGCCCACCTTTGGTTAATTCGGCGTCAGTGAGCTTGTGTTTGATGTAGGTGGCAAGCACTGTGCCTTCCTCCGTGACCGTGATGACGTCATCAACCGTGACGGTGTGGGTTTTCCCGTTTTTGGTGATGACGGTGACGTCTTTGCCTTCTTCCAAATTCGGGCCTTCGATGAAGTATTCGTCGGTGTCGGGATTGTGCCGATAGATAGCTTGCCCTTCCGGGATGGGCGGGTAGTTACGACGGTAGAGCGCGGACTGGACAGTGCCGTCATCTGCTTGGATTTCCCCCACCGTTACCTCATGTTGTGTCCCGTTTTTGGTGATCACGGTTGCGGTAGCACCCTCTGTGAGGTCGCGTCCAACAATGATGTATTGACCTAAATGGTTGTCTTTGCGGTAGATCGCTTGGCCCGGCTCAAGGGTCTCGGTGGGGTCTTCCTCAATCCACTCGAACGTGGCGGTGCGGATTCCTTGTTGTTCGTCGATGATCTCACCAACCAGAACAGTGACAACGTCGCCGTTTTTTGTTGTGACAGCGGCCTGGCTGCCGGGGGTGAGGGCGACGCCGGTGATCCCGATTTCGTCTTCGCTGATTTTCTTGAAAATGATGGTGCCCTCGTCCAGGGGGCCGGTGCTCATGCTCATGAGAGTTCCTTTTCTTTTTGGTTTTTGAGTTGGGAGTATTTCCAGGTGTAGACATCGCCGTGGGTGTAGCGGATGGTGCAGTCGATACCGCGGTCGCGGTGATGGAGGGCGCGGTGTGCGGCGATGCCGAGATAATGCAGGGGTTTCTTGCAGGTGTAGCAGTAGGCGGTTTTCTTGCCTGGATAAATATTGTTACCCATCGGTGTCTCCCTCCTCGTCGCTAGTGTCTCGGTAGCTTTGCCAGGTGCCGTTTTGCTCTTTTTCTTTCATGCGGTTCATGAAACTGGCGAGCAGCTTCCAGCCGGCATTACGATCCATACCCGTGTTGCTGGCGGGTACGGCTGTGCCGGCATTGCTGGCGGGTGCGGCGGGTGTCTCGTTGCCGGCATGGCTGGCAAGGTTTTCTTCTGGCCGCATTACTTACTCACCTCCATCGGAGCATCTTCGGCCGGCTGGGCATCTGGGATACCGATTTCGGCCAGAGTAGGAACCTTGTCCAGGAATTCCCGAATATAGATCCGGTGTTTCCCGCACGCGTGATCCATGCCCCGCGCGTGCTCGTAGTGTGTGTATGCGTCGCGTGATCTTCCCCAGGCGTCATATTCAAGCTCTGAAAGACCGTGTTCGTGGGCATATTCAGCTTCCCTGCAAGCCTCAGAGTGGCTTTCATAAGCAGCGCTGGCTTCCCGGTCATATTCCCGTCCCATACGGAAAAGAAGATCAAGCATTTGTTTTGCGAAGTGTTCGCGGGTGGCCGCGATAATCTGCTCTGGTGTGGGGGTCATTTATTCGTCTCCGTCCGTGTCTGTGACGACGATGATCGGGTTGTCTTCTTTTTCCACGTCATCGAGTGTGGGGGTGAAGTGCCGGAGGTCGCTGATCCGGCAGCAATGCTCGATGCAAAGGAGGGCTTGAGCCTTGTGGTACATGTGCTTACCCCAGGCTTGTGTAGCGTCACAGCGTGCTTCGTCGGCGAGTTCTTGGTTATCGCATTCGAGGGCCGTTTCTGCCCGTGCTAGGCATTCCTTGTATTCCGAGCTGTAACGTTCGGCTTGCTTCATCCGCTTGTGGTTTCCGCTCGCGAGAGTTTCGGTGATTTCGTCGGCGAGGTGTCGGCGGGTGGCCTCGATGATGCTGGATACCCAGGCATCGAAAACAGCATCGGCGTCGTGTGCGAGTTTCCCGGTCGTGTCCTCAACATCGTGGGCACTATCGGGGATGCCGTGCTTCTCGATCTCAGCAAGGCCGGTGTCGATGACGAGATTACGTACCGCTTGACGCACATCCTGGGTGGTCAGTTGGGAGGTTGGGTTGAGGAAATACATGAGAATGTCTCCAATCTTGGGGTTGTGGGTTAGATGATTCCTTTAGGTGTGGCACCTGCCGGGACGGGGGTCACGTCCGTGTTGATGTGGTCGGTGATGATGGTGGTTGCCCATTCGGATAGGGAGATTCTGTTGCCTGTGGCGACGTCGGCGAGCCAGGCGCCGCGGATGATGTCTGCGGTTTCGCGGGGTAGGCGGAGGGTGATTTTCACTTTCTCTACCCCGCGTTTGCTAGGCGCACCGGCATTGCTGGCGGGTGCGGCAGGTGCGGGCGTGCCGGCGTTGCCGGCTGGTACGGCGGGTGTCTCGGTGCTGGCAGCGACGACGGGGTTGGTGATGGGTGCTTTCTTGAGTGTGCGCAACGCGTGTGTGTCTGGCTTTTTCATTGTTATTCCGTTTCCATGGTGGTTTCGTATGCGGCTTTGATCTTGTCTAGGTGTTTGACGACCCGCGCGAGTATGCCTTGGGCTTCGGCAAGCAGGAAGAAGAGATCCACGAGGTCTTTATCGGTGCCGTTTTTGATGACGTGGTTGCCGGCTTTCTTCCAGTCGTCTGAGGAGAGACGGCATTCGGCGAGGCTGGCGTTTATTGATGTTCCGTTCCAGGCTTCCACGGCCCCGTTTCTCAGGAGCTTGCGATAGATAGTGTCGGTTGGGTCGGAGAGGTAACGCAGTGCGTCTTTTTTCGTCATTTTCATTGCTGGGTTCCTTTACTGGTCGGTGTTTTGAGGAAAGTGATCCAGTGGGTTTTGCTGCTTGTTCCGGTGTGGCCGAAGAGTGGCTTTTCCGGGGTGAGGGTAAGGATGCGGGAGAGTGGGATTTGGGTTTCGTTCCATTTGAAGATGAGGACGCCGCCTGGGCGTAGGACTCGGAAGGCTTGCTCGAATCCGGCCCTGATGTCGTCTTCCCAGGAGGGTGCGAGCTTCCCGTATTTTTTCGCCAACCAGGAGGATTCTCCTAGGTGGTTGAGGTGGGGTGGGTCGAAGACCACGAGGTAAAACGTGTTGTCTGGGAACGAGAGGTCGCGGAAGTCTTCCCTTTGGTCGGGGTTGATTGTGAGGGTGCGGCCGTCGCAGAGCGTGTGGGTCTCGGCTGTGTTGTCGCAGTAGGTGACGCGCTCGTCGTGCTTGTTTACCCACATCATCCTGGCACCGCAGGTGAGGTCGAGGACGGGTTTCATGAGCAAGCCCCCAGGGCCGCCGTGCTGGTATGGCTGGCGGTGCTGGCGGGTGCGGCACTGCTGGCAAGTACGGCGGGTGCCCGAGTGCCGGCAGGCGCGGCAGGTACGGCTGGTGCGGCGTTGCCGGCAAGGGCGGCTTGTAGCGTCTTGAATGCTTCCTCAATCAGCGGGTCACCGTTATTGATGGGGGTGTGGTTGGTTGCGGTGTGGGGGAATGCTTCCCTCATCGGCATATACCGAGCGAGCAGGTAGTCGCCATAAGTGGCTTCTAGCTCGGTCAGCCACCGCTTCGTGTCCAAGCGCCCTTGCTGGTAGGAGTTCACGAGGATTCCCGCAAGCTCAAGAGCCGGGTTATATAGAGATTTAATAGTGGCGATGGTTGTGATCATTTCCGCGACGCCATCGCAGGCGGTTTCCCGTGCCGTGGTGACGATCAACGCCACATCGGCGGCGACGAGAGCGCCGGTGGTGAGCATCCCCAAGGATGGCGGACAGTCCACCACGATAGTTTCGTAAGCATCATGCAGGGGAGCGAGGATGGTTTTGATCCTGTATTCCCGGCCGAGCGTGGTGTCGTTTTCCCGATCCCACAACGCTCTATCGGCGGGGAGTAGATCAATACCCCAGCCAGGCACTTCCAGTATTGCTTGGCGGGCTGTTTCGGGTGGCGCTCCGGCGGACACCGCCGCAAGCACATCATTGACGGTCAAGGTATCGGCGTCTACTTCGACGCCGAGCGTCGTAGTTGCCGAGCCTTGCGGGTCAGCATCCACCAGCAACACATGAGCACTGGAGGTGCGGGCGATGCGGTGTGCGAGATTCGTGGCAATCGTCGTTTTACCAACGCCGCCTTTCTGGTTGCAGATAGCGATAATCATGGAGATTTCCTTCTATAGGTTTTCGATTGCAAGTTGTTGCTGAGCGTTTGTTACCTGGGTGTAGATGGCTGTGGATTGGATACTCTCGTGGCGCATGAGTGTTTGAACTACCCGAAGATTAACGCCTTTGGCAACGAGATCGGTTCCGAAGGAATGCCGTAACTGGTGAGCCGTCATCGTGATTCCGTGGCGCTTGAACGTCGTTTTTATCGTGTATCCTACCGATTTAGGGCTTATGTGCCCGGCTTTCACGTATGCGGGGAACCAGAAGCCGTGTTGAGGCATTTGTTTTGCAATTTCCTGCACTTTGGGGTGCGCGGCTATGAAAGCCATTTTTCCTCCTTTTCCGAGGATGGTTAGTTGGGTGGTTAGTGGGTCGTAGTCAGCTCCGCGGATTTTAGCGATTTCATGCGTTCTGAGACCCTCGTAATAGGCGAGAACGATCATCGCGCGCGTGCGGATATGGAGGTTTGAGGAGAGTACTGTGGTTATCAGTTCGGTCGGGATGGGGCGGGGTGCGCTCTTCGGTTTTTTGGGCGCAGGGATTACGTCAAGGGGATTCTTATTGATGAGAGCCATTCGTAATGCCCAGCGATAGAAGGCATTCAAATGGGTGTAGTAGCTCCACTTAGTGGAAGCGCTCGGGCGCTGGGCTAGCCAGGAGACGATGTCCTCGGATTTCATCTCAAGCGCAGTTACAGAGGTGTCTCTGCTTAGCGCACCGACGACCCGGATTCTCTCAGTAATCGTTGTTTGGGAAAGTGACTGGGCGGCCATCGCCAGACGCCACTGATCGAGGACGTGTTCGTTACGTGGATTGTCTTTTTCCATGAGGATATTTGTAACTGCCCCGGTAAGGCTGTATTGAATTATCGATGATGTAACGAAGCTCGTATTTGATCGTGCTATGTGTCGATGCAAAATTCCCGGACTTGCTGGCAATGCCGGCATGGGGACACTCGCCGTAGTTGCCGGACTTGCCAGCAGAAGAGTAAAAAAACTAAGCGTAGTGCTGAGCTGTTTTCAAGCGCCCCGGCAAAGGCATGGAACCTGTAATGAATAGGTCGAGAGTTCGATTCTCTCAGGTGGCTCTGGATGTAAGATACATTTTATCTCCCTGCTTCGTGTTAGCTCGCAGTCGGGAAAGTAGCCCAGGCGGACTTTTTGGCATGGAGGGGCTTGTGGCTACGTTGCTTGAAGGTTTCCCGCCGACCGTTGTAGAGAGGGCTCATGCGAGATTTTGTAGCGATAGACTTCGAGACGGCCAACGAGCAGCGTTGTTCTGCATGTGCCGTGGGTTTAACACTTTTTGACAGTGATGGGAATCCTGCAGACAGTTACTATCAGCTGCTAAAACCGCACCCGGAAGTTGCTTATTTTAACCCGGTAAATGTATGGGTTCATGGCATTACCGAGGCTGATGTACTGGACGCGCCTCAATGGTCGCAAGTGTCGGATCAGGTTGCGACTTTCGTCGGTGATAGGCCAATTATTGCTCACAATATGGCCTTTGACGGGTACGTTCTTTCCGATTTGGTAGATCTCTATGGTACCAAGCCGATTTTGAATAGACGATTTTGTACTGCGCGGCTTGCCAGAAAGATTCTGGCAGGTAAGTTAGAACGAAAATCTCTTGATCAAGTTTTCGGCTATTACTTCCCGGATAAGTCTTTTGATCATCATCACGCTGGTTCAGACGCCCAAGCCGCGGGCATGATTTTCGCCAGGATGCAACAAGAATTCGGTTTCGAGAGACTTGAAGAATTATGCCCTCCAACCGGTGGCAACGGGAAGAATGGACGTGCTGGAGTGCTCGTTGATCAGCTCGTCCTTGATGATTTGCTAGAACGGTACGGAAAATCACGGGTCCTCGAAGGTGAACATGTGGCGTTCACGGGTACGTTGAGGCATGGGCAACGCGCTGCCGTGCAGCAACTTGTTTCGGCGGTAGGAGGTACTGCCGATAAAAACCTCACCAAGAAAACAACTTTGCTTGTTGTTGGAATTCCAAATCCCGGGGCTTGGACAGAAGGATCCTCGGCCTCGCGAAAGTTGCACAAAGCCAGGCAATTGCGTGAAAGCGGTTCGTCAATTGAGGTCGTTAGCGAAGATGAATTCTTCAATCGATTAGCTGAAGGTTAGTGAGACTATCCCGTTTCCAAATTGCCTTTGTTAACACGCCAGTTGTGCAAGTTGGACCGTTTTTGTTGTGCAAGTTGGACCGCGGGGGCGAGAAAGGGAGGGGAGACGGGAGCGGGCGGATTCCCGTGGCTCACTCCCGGAGCCAGCTACCCGACCCGCTAGCCACCCGCTAGCGCGTCTATAATTTTGCATCAGTAACGTTATCGAGAACTTGAACGGTATTCGGAACCGGGGAACCCACGGGAAGGCGCTAGTGATATGGCACGGGGC
Organism: Actinotignum schaalii; assembly: GCF_028864145.1. Taxonomy (GTDB): domain Bacteria; phylum Actinomycetota; class Actinomycetes; order Actinomycetales; family Actinomycetaceae; genus Actinotignum; species Actinotignum schaalii_B. The sequence goes on from NZ_JARBHJ010000010.1 coordinate 23,116, forward strand.
AAAGCGATTGAGCTGTTCTTGGTGGATGGCACGCCCGGCGGGATTATGACGGCAAGCATCGCGGACTGGACGGGCGTCGTCGTTTCTGCGCGCCGCGACCAGTTATCCGAGCTGCTGCGGCGCGAGGACGCCCACGGTAACGGCGTCTACCTCCTCCTCGGCGCGGATCCGGACGCCATCGATAACACCTGGTGTTACATCGGCAAAACCGAGAATTTTGGCGAGCGGCTACGCACCCACGACCAGCGCAAACCGCAGTGGAACCGAGTTGTCATCATCGGCAGCATGCAAAAATCCTTCAACGAAGGGCATTGGGGCTACCTGGAATCGCGCCTCGTCGATATTGCTCAGGCCGCCGAACGCTGCTCTATGCCCGATAACAAGCAGGTCCCGCGACTGCGCAAACTCTCAGAAGGTCAGCAGGCTTCGGCGGAATCTTTCCTCGATAATGTCAAGGTTATTCTCCCGATTCTCGGCGTGAATGTGCTGCGCTCACGCTCAACAATCGCCGCGACTCCCGCTCCGGAAACGCCCGCTTCCGCCTCGGCGCTTTTCCACCTGCGCCAAGCCAATAAAGGTGTCGATGCGACGATGCAGCTGGTTGACGGTGAGTATTTCGTTCTCAGAGGTTCGCGCGTCGTCGCTGAATGGCACCTGCGTGGCGCCTCCGAATCGACCTTGCGTTCCTACACGTCCTACGCCGCGCTGCATAAAAAGCTCGTCGATGATGGCTCCATAAAAAGTTTCCGAAGGCGCCGCGGTTCTCACGCGCGATATTGCTTTCGGTTCGCCCTCCACCGCGGCCGCGGTGATCCTGGGCCGCTCCTCGAATGGCCGGCGCGAATGGCTCGCTGATGACGGCCGCACTTTCGGTGAATGGGAAGCGGATAACGCGTAGAAAGGCACGGGGCGTGCTGTGATGGTACGACGACGCCACACCTCCCACCCGGCGGGTCCGCCCGACTATCACCGCAACCCTCCGGTTCGGCAACCCTCCGGTTGTGCAACCCACCTCGCGCGTTTCTACAAGTTTTCTGCCGGGTCGTACACCGATAGGAACTTCACGATTCGCTCATTCTTCGAGGTAAAGAAATCTTCCGGGGCGCCTTCGTACTGGATGTGGCCCGCGTCCAAGAAAACCACCTGGTCTGCCACGCGCCTCGTGAAATTCATATCATGGCTCACCACGATGAGGCCCTGCCCCTGGCTGGCCAGTTCGGAAAGAACGTTGGAAACCTCAGCGGCGAGCTCGGGATCCAGCGCGGAGGTTGGCTCGTCGCACAAAAGATATTTCGGACGCATGGCTAGCGCCCTGGCGATTGCTGCCCGCTGGGCCTGGCCGCCAGAAAGCTCCGCGGGATAAGCGTGCGTCTTCGCGCTGAGTCCAACTCGCTCGAGCAATGACTCGCTGTCGATGCGCGCGGCTTTCTGGTCTTTTCCGTGCAGCCGTGGGGCAAGTTCAACGTTGTCGCGCACGGTCAGGTGCGGGAATAGATGAAAGCCCTGGAATACCATGGCTGAGTGCGAACGGATTTCTTCTTTGTCCGCCTTCGTTACTTGTGCTGGGAAGGTCAGGGAAAAATCCTCAACTTTGATGTGCCCGGAATCGGGAACTTCGAGCAGGTTGAGCGTGCGCAGCAGCGTGGATTTACCGGAACCGGAGGGGCCCACGATCACAGTTGTTTTGCCGGGTGAAAAGGCCGCGGTTACGCCCGCTAAGGCGTGGGTATCCCTGCCGAAGGTTTTAGTTAGGTCTTTTATCTCAATCATTTTTCACCACGTACTTAGAGGTTTTCTTTTCCAGATATGCCTGCAGCCACGCCAGCAGCGTGCAGATGGCCAGGTAAATAGCTGCGACTTCAACGTAAAGTATCAAGGGCTCATAGACGCGCGCTGTTATCTGCTGGCCGATCTGGAACACATCGGAAATGGTGATGACGGAGGCCAGGGACGTTGATTTCACCAGGTTCACGAATTCGTTACTGATGGAGGGCAGCGCGATCCGCCAGATCTGCGGGCCAATGACGTGGCGAAGCGTCTGCCAATGCGTCAGACGCAACGTAGCGGCGGCCTCCCATTGGCCCGAGGGGATAGAGAGTTGCGCTCCGCGGATTCCCTCGGAGATATACGCGCCGGTGTTCAGCGAAAAGGTGATGATAGCGGCTAGCCAGGCCGAAAGCGTGATGCCGACCTTGGGCAGCCCGAAAAAGACGATGAAGAGCTGCACGAGAAGCGGGGTTCCGCGGAAAATCCACACATACAACCACGCTATGGCCCGAGCTATCCGACTCTTAGATAGCCTCAGCTGGGCAGTAATAATGCCCAAAACGAGCGCTATTGCGAAAGAAATCAGGGAAAGCGGAATCGTAACTTTTAACGTGGCCGCTAAGAGTTGCGGAAAAGACTCGAGCCACAGCGTGATCGTATTCATGACGTACCTTTTAGTTAGGCGAAATATCTTCGCCGATGTACTTCTCAAAGATCTTTGCGTAGGAGCCGTTGCTCAGGCCCTTGGCAATAGATTCGTTGAGTTTCTCCTTGAGTGGTTCAGAACCCTTGGCCAGCATGACCGAAATCTGCACCGGCTCGGCGCCGGGCACCTTGATGCCGTCCAGATCGGTCGCGGAGGTTTTCTTCAGGAAGTCAGAAACCGTCACGACGTCGTTAACCGTGCAGTCTGCCTGGCCGTTAATGACTAGCTGTGTTGATTTAGAGAAACCTTGGCTGGGCACGATATCGGCGCCAGCTGCGGCGGCAGTCTGGCCGTAGTCAGAAGACGGAGTCTGGGCGCACTTCTTGCCTTTAAGATCTTCCAGCTTGGTAATGCCGGAGCCCTTTTTAACCAGGATCTCTGAACGAGAAATAGCGTAAGGAGCGGTGAAATCATATTTCTTCCGGCGCTCCTCCGTCGGGTTGATGTTATTGATGACGATGTCATACTTGCCCGTGTCGAGGCCGGCAATGAGGGAATCCCATTTAGTCTCAACGAATTCGGGTTCAACGCCGAGGTCTTGGGCGATGAGCTGGGCGATCTCCACTTCAAAGCCCACCAGCTTGCCTGATTTGTCATGGTAGCCGTAGGGCACGAACGTGCCCTCGATGCCTACTTTGAGTTTTCCGGTTTCTTCGATCTGGGCCAGCGAGTCTTTCTTGGCTCCGCAACCGCTCAAGACGGTCACAGCGGCAAGTCCGGCAGCCAGCACCTTAAATATTTTCTTCATTGCGGTTCCCTTAATTGATGGTTTGGGTACTTGATGGTTCGGATATTTGATGGTTCGGTTACTTGACGGTTCCCTTAGTTGATATGTGATAGGGCATTTTCTAGGTCGGCTTTGAGATCGTTGACGTCCTCGATGCCAACAGAGAGGCGCAGCAGGCGGTCAGAGATTCCCGCCTTTTCGCGTTCTTCCGGGCTCAGATTTTCGTGGATCATGGTTGCCGGGTGGCAGATCAGGGTTTCCACGGAGCCCAAAGAAACCGCGAAGCGCATAAGCTTCAGATTCTTCGCGAAGGTATGGAAGTCGATGCCGTCAGCAAGTTCAAAGGCGAAAAGTGCGCCGTCGCCCTTCGACTGGAGGGTGTGAATCTCCTTTTCTTTGGGTGAATACCAGCCGGGTGCTAATACCCGCGACACGGACGGGTGATTCTCGAGGTAGTTCCGGAGGATTGTGGCATTTTCTTGCTGGCGTTCGAGCCTGATAACAAGCGTCTTTAGCCCGCGCAGAATCGAATAAGAATCGAAAGGCGAGAGGGGATTACCGAGTGCCTTGGAGGCTATCTTCAGGCTGGAATACCATTCGTCGTCATTGGTCAGTATAAAACCGGCTAAGACATCGGAATGTCCGCCAAAATATTTCGTGCCCGAGTAAACGACGGCATCTGCGCCCAGTTCCAAGGGCCGTTGCAGGTATGCGGTTGAGAAGGTGTTATCAACTACGACCTTGGCATTTACTTTTTTAGCCAAAGATACGACATGGGAAATATCGGTAACCCGGAGGGTGGGGTTGGTGGGCGATTCCAGGAATATTATCGCGGTATCTGCGGGAACCTCCGTCAACTCATTGAAGTCGTCTACGAACTCGGCGGTTATCCCGCGGCGGGTGAAAAATTCGTCGACCAGTAGGAAAGTGCCTCCGTAAACTGACGAGGTAAGTAATACGCGGTCGCCTGTTGTCAGAGAGGAAAAGACCGTCGCGGTGGCGGCCATCCCGGTGGCAAAAGCCAGCGCGTGCTTAGCGTTTTCCACGTACGCAACCGCGGATTCAACAGAGCCGCGGGTCGGGTTGGAGCTGCGCTGATACCCGTACGGCCCCGCGGAGCCATCGGTGGGTTGCTCGAATGTGGATGCCAGATAAATAGGAGGTATGACAGCGCGGTATTGATCATCGGGGCGCGAGGCGGAGTAGTCGTTAACAACTCGGGTGGCAAAAGAATAGGGTTGAGGCATAGTTAATCCATTTTGGGTACGCGAAATTACGGATATTGCTATCCGAAAAATAAGGGGGAATTGTGCCCGCTGCGGGCGATGAGAATGTGCTAGCTGAAATTAGCAGGACATGCACATAGGCATACACATGCACATGCGGGTACCCATAGCCATGGAGGCGGATACGAATGTGACGGTGTTATTAGCCATGGTTGAAAGGATAACGGCAAACTGCGTGAGACGCAAACCGGGTGAGGAAAGTCCGTTCGCGGCTTTCTGCCGCGTTGAGCTGCGGTAATACGACGACGCCGCGCCTGCCGCCCCGCGCGGACGCCTGGCTATCACCGCAATTCCCGCGCTTCCCGCACCTCTTGCGCATCCCGCATCCATAGCTATACACTCGGTGACTAGCTGAACTAGTTACTGAGTGAGTAGTTGGTGGTGGGATGGAAGTTCAGTACGCATTCCTCGGTTTGCTTACCCGCGAACCGAGTTACGGCTACGAGTTAAAAAAGCTCTATGACCGCTATTTCGCCGGGGATAAGCCGATTTTGGCCGGCCAGGTATATGCCACCCTCGCGCGGCTGGCCCGCGATGCCAAGGTGACGCAGGTGGATGACCATGAAAGCTCCGGCGGCCCGAGCCGCACCCGCTACGCACTCACCACTACCGGGGAGCGCTCCTTACGCGAATGGCTGGCCACCCCGGAAGTCCCGGCGCTCGCGCTCCAGGAGGATCTCTATTTCAAAACGATTCTCGCGCTCCTCGTGACCGGGGATGCCTCCCGTTATCTCAAGGCACAGCGAGCTACCCACCAGCAGCGCATGCGTGAGCTCACCACCCGTAAGCAGGGCGCCCCGCTGGCTGAAAAACTTCTTCTCGATAGCGCCATTTTCCATATCGAGGCGGATCTGCGCTGGATCCAACTGACCTCCGCGCGTCTCGACCAGCTCAAGGAGGAGCTATGAGCGATAGTATTCTTTCCGCCCGGGATCTCAGGAAAAGCTACGGGAAAACGGCCGCGCTGCGCGGCGTGAGCCTGGAGATCCAGCGCGGGGAAATCCTGGCTATTATGGGGCCCTCCGGTTCGGGTAAATCAACTCTGCTTCACGCGCTGGCCGGTATCGAACTTCCCGATAGCGGTACGGTCTCCTACTTCGGCCGGGCCCTGGCGGGTGCCGCAAGTCTGCCGCGCGAACTCACCGCGCTGTCCGATAATGAACGCACTCGCTTGCGCCGCGAGGATTTCGGCTTCGTTTTCCAATTCAGCCAGCTCGTCCCGGAGCTCACCGCCCTGGATAATATCGCGGTGCCGCTTCTGCTGGGCGGTACCGCTAAGCGCACCGCCTACGCCACGGCGTATCACTGGCTCGAGCGCGTCGGTTTAGCGGACCACGCGAAGGCACTGCCTGGCGAAATGTCCGGTGGGGAAGCCCAGCGCATCGCCATCGCCCGGGCGCTGTGCCCCCAGCCCAGCATCCTTTTTGCCGACGAACCCACCGGCTCCCTCGATTCCCTCAACTCCGAATACGTGATGAGCGGCCTGGTGCACCTGGCCCGCGAACACACCATGACCGTCGTCCTCGTCACCCACGAACCAACCATCGCCGCCTACGCGGACCGCGAGGTCATCGTCCGCGACGGAATCCTGGAGGCCTAACCATGCACGTGGCCTGGATCGTGGTACGTCAATCCCTCGCCCAAACCAAGGGACGCCTCGCTCTTATTACCGGCGCGGTTGCTTTCGGAACCGTCCTCTTGCTCGCTTTCGCCGCTTTCACCCACGCGACTTTCGACCGCACCGCCGAATCCTGGCAGGAGGCACTGCATAATGCACCGTATGTTGAGGATGTGCCCGCAGCTGCGGCGTCGTCGCATATAAAAATGTATCGCCCCGGTATCGATGACCTCGCGGTGATCGGTGGGGCGCAGGTGGAGGTTCTGTATGTGGACGCGGCCGGGGTGAGCGATCCGGCGCAGCTGCACGGTATCACCTGGCCGGGGCGCGGCGAATATCTGCTGTCGCGCGGAACCCGCACCCTGCTGGAAACCAGCGCGAATCCCGCGGTGGCCGGCCGCTTCGGAACCACTGATCGGGGCATGCTGCCGCAAGAATTCACCAACGGTCCGGACGACCTCCTCGCCGTGGTGGGTGCAGATCTGAGCGAGGTGGGTGTTGCGCACAGCGTGGCCTCGTTCGAGCCGGCCGGGTCGAGTGGCAGCGACCCGAATTTCATCCTGCTCCTCATCGGCCTGGTCGTGCTGCTTTTCCCGGTGCTTTTCCTTATTTCTATTTCGGCGGCGCTCGGCAGTGCCCAGCGCGAACAGCGTTACGCCACGTTGCGCCTGGTGGGGGCCACCACGGCACAGGTGCGCGGGATTCTCATCCTCGAGGCGCTGGTGGGAGCGGCGGTCGGGTATGTGCTGGGCGCGGCGCTTTTCGTGGTGGCGCGGCCGCTGCTCGCGGAGATTCCGCTGGCGCGCGGGCGCTATTGGGCGGAGTCCCTCGCGGTCACGCCGCTGGCGTACGCCTTCGTCGCGCTCGCGATTATTGCGATGGTGGTGGGGGCGAATCTGTGGGGGCTGCGGCGCATTGATGCCACGCCCCTGGGGGTGGTACGACGCCGCCGCGCACCCACCCGCCCCTCTCCGCTCAGTTTCGCCGGTATCGCGCTGGCCTGCGCGATCTTCGGCTATCTGTATGTCACCAGCGAAGCGGATAATGCCACGAACTCCGAACAAACTCTTTTCCTGGCGGCTGTGGTCATCATGATGTTTGGCCTGGTGGTGGCAGCGCGCTGGTTGATCTACGCGCTGGCTGGCCTGAGCGCGCGGTGGGCGCGGCGGGCTCCTATGATTATCGGCCAAAAATACGTGCGGGCGCATTCTGGGCGGATCGCCCGCTCGGTTTCCGGGGTGATCCTCGCGCTTTTCGCCGGTACCTTCTTTATTACGACGGTTTCCGAGGTGGATTTCCTGGGTGCGCAGGTTCCTACGGTGGCGGAGAAAATGCCGGCCACTACCGCGGTGCTGGCGAACCTCAGCCCGGAGCAGGCCGAAGCCGCGTCCTGGGCGATTCCCGCGAATGTCCCGGGCGCCCGAGCCCTTACGGTGCCCTATCTCGCACGGTCCTGGGTGGTGCTTCCCTGCGATGGCACCGAGCGGTACGTGGGACTCACGTGCCAGGGCAGTGGGGTAGTAGGCGTGAATTTTTGGGACTTGGCCGATGCGCCGGGCACCGTCGTCGAAGCCCGTGATGCCACACAATTGGCCGGAACCGTGCAAGAAGAGTACAGCGCGCATATTTCCGGGCAGGCCCACGCGGTGCTGCTGTCCCTGCGCGAGCCGGGCGATATTGAAGCGGTGCGCACGATCCTCATGAATGCGCAGCTGGGCGAGCCGGGCGATATCTATGTGTTCGCCGGTGGGAGGGGTATCGCGGTGGCGGTGGACAAGACCGTGGAAACGATGACCTACCTCGTCTACGCCGGAATTGCGCTGACGTTTGCGGTGGCGATTGTATCGCTGCTGGTTTCTACGTACGCGGGGTTATTAGAACGACGCCGCTCTTTGCTGACCCTGCGCCTGAGCGGCATGCAGGTGCGCCAGCTGGCCGCCATGCTCGTGGTGGAGTCGGTGCTCCCGCTGGCTGTCATCGCCACGCTGACGACGGCCGCCGGTTTCGGCTCAGGCTGGCTGCTCATGGAGATGCGCTCGACCACCTTGGATGCCTCGTTCTCGCCTGTATTGCTGCTGGCCTTGCTGGCTGCGCTGGGCTTCTCCCTCCTCGCGGTCCTGGCACTCGTACCCGCGCTGCGCCGGGTCAGCGAGCCGGCCAATAACGCGCGGGAGTAGCGGGCTCGGCGCTGTAGGTATTTCCTGGCTGAGCCCTGCAAAGAGATCGTCACGCTAAGACGGCTTCTCGAATCAGCTCAGAGCGTGTCACGTTCCGCTCGTGTGCGCGGGCGTCACTAGCTTTAATTTCCTCGGGCGGGAGCTGTACTGCGCACGTATTACATACGTAGTACAGGTGTGAAAACACATACCGCCCTCTCTGGGAATGGTGTGGCTCTTGAGAAAAGCGAAACTTCACCCTGCTCGCCTCAACGTCTCCTGCCAGCGGTGCGGGGGAGCCCCCGAAACTCCACGCCGCCTTCCTGAGTGCCCTTTGCCAGGCTGGCGCCGTCGTGAAAAAAATAACTTTGCGCACGGCGAAGAAGGGGACATGAGTCCCGCGAAGTTGTCTGACTTTTACTTTTCGGGCTGGGTCGCGCGCGCGAACCGCGATTTTCTGAGGAATTTTCAGGGCTTTTCAGCGTGTTTTCCGTGCGTAAAACCGCAGGTAACGGGCAGAAAGTCCCGGCTCTGCTCCCGCTTGTCTCGCGGCACGCCCGGTGCGAGCTGCGCTACAACGCAGGCATCTTTCATTCGCTAAAGTAAAGGCGCGAGCGACGATGGAGCCGGCAACCGGCATCACGGCTCGTACGGAAACGCGCATGGTTCGTCAAGAGCCGGCGTCGCTCCCGCACCGCGGGTCTCCCGCAGCGCGGGGCGCGCTATATGCCGAAGGTGACACAGGCGCGGATCCATTGGGAGAAAGCGAACTATGGCTACCACTCAGCAAACTGGTGACCGCACCAACGTTGGTGACATGATCGATCGCTTGGCATCGCAGGCAATATCCGCCCTCGAAGAATTCGATGCCTTCGATCAAGAAAAGATTAATGCGATTGTGCACGCGATGGCCCTTGCCGGGGTTGATCAGCACATGGTGCTCGCCAAGGCCGCCATTGAGGAAACAGGCCGCGGCCTCTACGAAGATAAGTGCGTCAAGAATCTTTTCGCCACGGAATATATTTGGAATTCCATCAAGTATGACCGCACTGTGGGCATTATCCGGCAGGATAAGCAGAAGGGCATTATCGAGATCGCTGAGCCCGTGGGCGTGATTGCCGGGGTGACGCCGGTGACCAACCCGACATCCACCACGATGTTTAAGTGCATTATCTCCATCATGACCCGCAACCCGATTATTTTTGCGTTCCACCCCAGCGCGCAAAAGTCCTCGGCGCTCGCCGCGCAGGTCATGCTGGACGCCGCGATTGCCGCCGGCGCCCCCGAACACTGCATCCAGTGGATCGAAACTCCCTCCCTGGAAGCCACGAAGACCCTGCTCAACCACGATTCCATCTCCCTGGCCCTGGCCACCGGGGGTGCGGGCATGGTGGCCTCCGCCTACTCCACCGGCAAGCCGGCCCTGGGCGTGGGCCCGGGTAACGCCCCGGTGTACGTGCACAAGACCGCCAAGGTCAAGCGCACCGTCAACGACCTCATCCTCTCGAAGACTTTTGATAACGGCATGATCTGCGCCTCCGAGCAGTCCCTCGTGATCGATGCCTCGATCCGCGAGGAGCTCCTGGCCGAATTTGAGCGCATGGGTTGCCATATTGTCACGCCGGAAGAGAAGAAAGCCCTGGCCAAGTTCATGGTCAAGGAAGATGGCACGATCAGTGCCGACGTCGTCGGTATGAACGCGGACCGCATCGCGGAAGGTGCCGGCATTGACGTTCCCACCGGAACGAAGATCCTCCTCGTTGAGCTCGAGGGTCTCGGTCCCGAGGAACCCTTCTCGCGCGAAAAGCTGTGCCCGGTGCTCGGCTACACCACCGTGGAAAGCGATGCCGAAGGCTTCGACGTGGCCGAAAAGCTGCTGCGCTTCGGCGGTCTGGGCCACACCGCGGTCATCCACACGGAAGATAAGGACGTGGCGCGCGAATACGGCCTGCGCATGAAGGCCTGCCGCATTATCGTTAACGCTCCTTCCGCTCTGGGTGGCATCGGTGACGTCTACAACGGCCTCATCCCGTCCATGACGCTCGGCTGTGGCTCTTACGGGCGGAATTCCGTTTCGCATAACGTCAGCGCTACCGATCTCATTAATGTCAAGCGAATCGCGGAAAGGCGTAACAATATGCAGTGGTTCAAGGTTCCGCCGAAGACGTACTTCGAGCGGTACTCCACGCAGTACCTGCAGAAGATGCCCGCGATTTCGCGTGTCTTTATCGTCACCGACCCGGGCATGGTTATGAACGGCTACGTGGATGTTATTATCGATCACCTCAAGGCCCGCCGGGACGACGTCGCCTGGAACATTTTCCAGGACGTGGAACCCAACCCCTCCTCGACCACGGTGTTCCGCGGGGCGAAACTCATGGAAGAATTCCAGCCCGATTGCATTATCGCCCTGGGCGGCGGTTCTCCCATGGACGCCGCGAAGGCCATGTGGCTCTTCTACGAACACCCCGAATCCTCGTACTTCGGCATGAAGCAGAAGTTCATGGATATCCGCAAGCGCACCTACCGCTTCCCGAAGCTGGGGCGCAAGGCGCAGTTCGTGGCCATCCCGACCACGTCCGGTACCGGTTCGGAATGTACGCCGTTCGCGGTTATTACCGACGCCGAAACCCACGTCAAGTACCCCTTCGCCGATTACGCGATTACCCCGAACGTGGCGATTGTGGACGCGCAGTACGTGGACTCGGTGCCCGCCCGCACCGCGGCCGATTCGGGTATGGACGCGCTTACGCACGCCATCGAATCCTATGTCTCCACGATGGCCAGCGATTACACCCGCGGCCTGTCCATCCGCGCCGCCCAGCTCATCTTCGCTAACCTGCGCAAGTCCGTGCTGGAAGGCGATATGGAAGCCAAGGAAAAAGTGCACAACGCTTCGGCTATGGCCGGTATGGCCTTCGCCAATGCGTTCCTGGGCATTGTCCACTCGCTGTCGCACAAGGTTGGCGGTGAATTCGATATTGCGCACGGTCGCACCAACGCGATCTTCCTGCCGCATGTTATTCGCTACAACGCCACCAAGCCGTACAAGCACTCCATCTTCCCGGCCTACGAGCACTACCGCGCCGACGAAGACCTCGCGGAATTCGCGAGCTACATGGGCTTCCCGGCTTCGACCACCGAAGAGGGCGTGCAGTCCCTCATCGACGAGGTCACCAAGCTCGCCGAGGATCTCGGTATTGAGATGAGCCTCAAGGCGAACGGGGTGACCTGGGAAGCTCTCGAGCCCAAGCTTGACTGGCTGGCCGACCGCGCCCTCGAGGACCAGTGCACTCCGGCCAACCCGAAGGCCCCGCTCGTTTCCGAGCTGCGCACCCTCATCATCGATGCCTTCGAAGGCGAAGTCGGCTACACTGCCTCGCGCGGTGTGGACGTGCTCGCTGACCTCGGCACCGGTGAGGCGGCCCGTCGCAAGGCCGCGAAGGTGCGCAAGGGTGAGTCCAGCCGGCCCTCTGCCTCGCAATCGGCCACGAACGCCCAGGTAGAGATCTACGATCACAAGGCCAAGGCCAGCCTCGAGCACGCCGAAGCCGATCAGGATGATCCCGCCGTTGAAGAACTCGTTGATACCCAGCTTGAGAGCGGCTCTTCCGCGAAGGCGTCCGCGAAGGGCGCCAAGGCTGAGAAGAAGAACGACGGCGCAGCTGAGGGCGCGGCGAACTAATCCGACAAAGCCAGCCTGGCAGGTGGCGGGCGTCGGGGACACGCAGTCCGGCGCCCGCCGCGCTGGGCCTCAAGGCTCGCCTCCGGCGGGTTTCCATCGGTAGAGTGGGTAAGGTGAAGAAGAAACTACTGACTGTGGCGGGAGCGCTGCTGTGCTCGCTAGCCCTGGCCTCATGTTCCTCATCCCCTTCGGATAACCCCAGTTCCGATCCGAGCTCCTCGGGTCCCGGATCCTGCTCGGTGGAATCGAACGCGCCGGGCTGCTAATCGGCTATCAAGCCGCTGGTGGCCCGGTCCGCGCGCGGCCGGCAGCGATGCCGGGCGCGGGCGCCGTCGTTCCCCTTTAAGTTCCTGGCAAAGAGCGTGGTAAGCCGCGCCGTGACATGAAAGAATAACGATATGACCTACACACTGGTATTGCTCCGCCACGGCGAGAGCGATTGGAACGCAAAGAACCTGTTCACCGGTTGGGTTGATGTGCCGCTCTCGGAGAAGGGGCGTGCGGAAGCCGCTCACGGCGGCAAGCTCCTCAAGGAGAACAACATCCTCCCCGACCTCCTCTTCACCTCGCTGCTCCGGCGCGCGATCACCACGGCGAATATCGCCCTGGATGAATGTGATCGCCACTGGATCCCGGTGCAGCGGTCCTGGCACCTGAACGAACGCCACTACGGCGCGCTGCAGGGCAAGAACAAGAAGGAAATCCGCGACGAATACGGCGAAGAGCAGTTCATGCAGTGGCGCCGCTCCTATGATGTTCCGCCGCCGGCCATTGAGCTCGGTTCGGAATGGTCGCAGGATCAGGATCCTCGCTACGCCGGTGAGCCGATCCCGCGCTCGGAATGCCTCAAGGATGTGCTCGCGCGCGCGCTGCCCTACTGGGAATCCGATATCGTTCCCGCCATCAAGACCGGCAAAACGGTCATGATCGCGGCGCACGGTAACTCGCTGCGCGGCATCGTCAAGTACCTTGATGACATCTCCGATGATGACATCGTGGGCGTGAACATCCCCACCGGCATTCCGCTGGTGTACGAGCTTGATGAGGAAACCCTCAAGCCCGTCAAGAAGGGTGGTACCTACCTCGATCCCGAAGCGCAGAAGAAGATCGCGGAAGTCGCCAACCAGGGCAAGTAATTCGCATTCTCTAGCGCTAAGTTAGAGGGCTAAGAGTCAAGCAGGGCTCCGGTTATACCGGGGCCCTGCTGCTTGTTAACCACGGGCGCGCTGTGTGGCGGGGGTTGCGGGCCCGCTGTGGGGAAGCCCGCGGGCGCCCTAGCCATACTGCTCAGGGCCATGGAAGCTCCGGGTGCCCGCCAACACGGCCCGGCTATGAACTCAGTCACGGCTTCGCGGCCGGGACTTGTCCAAGCTCGCCCCACCCCCTACCATTGAGCTGGTAATGATAACGGTTATCGTTACGGCTTATGGGCGGCTCGGCCGCTGCCTGTGAAGCGCCCGGTCACATGCCGAGCGCAGCGCCGCCAGCCGGCGGCCTGGATTCACGTATCCGGAGGTGTGTGTCCGAGCATGATGAAGCTGCTACCCGCCGTCGCGTCCATCCTCGCGATGGTCTGCCCCGCCGGTATCCCTTCCGGTGGGAGCCAGGAAGCGCTGGCGGGTAGTGTTTCGGCCGCGGGAGTGAGGACCCGCGCCGAAACTGGCGATCGGAACTCCGATGCGCCACGGGTAGTCGCCTCCACTCCGATACTCGCGGACCTCGCCCAGAACGTTCTGGGCGAGCGGGGTGAGGTGACCTCCCTTGTGCCGCCCGGGGCGGACCCGCATTCTTTTGAACCGTCACTGCGGTCATTGCGGGAACTGGCCCGGGCGGACATCGTCTTCTCCAACCAATTGCTGCTGGAAGACCAAGCGCTGCTCGCCACCATGGATGCTACCAGGCGCCCCGGCGTGAAGAACGTCGGTTTGGGTGAGGCGGCCGTCGCATACGGCGCGCGCCATATTGCACTTGTGGAGGATGCGGCGCTCAGCACTGTGTGGCTCGGTTTCCGGGCCGGTGCACCGGTTGCGCCCCAGTCGCAGGAGGGGAACGACGCCGCACCGTCCGCTTCCACCACCTCCGCTCCCATTGTTTCGCTGCGCGCGCTCTCGGTTACCGGCCCGGGCACCCTCGCCGCTTTCACCACCGGAACGTTCGGGCAGCCCAAGGTCTATATCGATTCCTCGCGTGACGAACTCGGGCACGTGGATCTTCCGGCCCAGGCCCATACCCATATGTCCTGGGCTTTTTCCGCCCCCGGTATTTACGAATTGCGCATGCGCGCCGAAGTGCAGGAAAACGGGCAGAGCCGCAGCCTCGGGGAAGGAACAGTGGTCTTTGCGGTCGGGGTGGACCCGGCCACAACCGGGCGTAGCCGCGTGATCGACGCCGGCCACGTGGATATCACCATGGCCGATAGCGGCGCCATTACCCTGCGCGGGGAAATCGAATCGGCCCGCACCACCGAGGTATCCCCGGATAGCGCGGTCATCGCGGTCCCGCACACCGTAGCCACCCATATTCCCGGTGAGCCCGCCTGGCGTTTCCTGGGGCGAGCCGGGGATACCAGCTGGGTATTGGCTCAGGCGGTTCTGGGGGAACACGTGCACGGCGATGTTGATCCGCACCTTTGGCTGGATGCCTCCAATGCCGTCGCTTACGTGGAAACCATCGCCGCCGAGCTCAGCGCCCTGGATCCCGCCGGCGCCCCGACGTACGCGGCGAATGCGCAAGCCTATATCGCCAGATTGCAGGGGCTGGATGAGTGGCTGCGCGGCGTCGTCGCCTCTATTCCAGCGCGGCAACGCAAACTCGTGACCGCGCACGATGGCTTCGGCTATCTGGCCCGCGCTTACGGCCTGGACACGGTTGGTTTCGTCACCCCGAATCCGGCGCTGGAACCCTCCGCGCGCCAGCTCGCCAATCTCACCCACACGCTCATGGACCTGCGTGTTCCCGCTGTTTTCGGGGAACCGACCACGGCGTCGCACGCCGGAGAGCTGCGGGCGGTGGCAAGCGCGGCGGGCGTGGCGGTCTGCCAGCTCTATTCTGATTCTTTCGACGGCGCTGCCACCACCTACGAAGCCATGATGATTGCCAATGGCCGCGCCCTGAAAAACTGCCTCGACCCGGGCGCACTGCCGGCCTGGCCTCCCGATTACGAGGTGCCGCGTCTGCCCCTGGCAACCGCTACCGATCAGCTTCCTGCCACCGAAACCACGAAGGACAACTCATGACTCGATTTGCCAACGTCCGCTCTGTTTGCGCACGCAGTCTCGCCGCGCTGGTTGTAGCTGCGCTCAGCTGTGCCCTGGTGCTGACGCTGCCCGCGCGCGCCTTCGCCCATCCGGACCCGGCACCCACCGCGCCTGGCTCCAGCACCGCGGTTGACCCGGCCCTCACCCAAACGGTGAGCGGGGATGAACAGCTGGCCCCGGCCGGCACCCCGGTGGAGATCAGCTCCGGTCACGTGGATATGGGCCCGCGCCTGACGGATGCCGGTTGGGATTTCCTGGTGCGCGATGATTCGGGTGCCGCGCCGGTATGGCGTTCCGTGGATGACGTGGTCTTCCGAGTGGGGGATGCAGCCCGCATGGAGGTGCCCGCCACCGACGCCTACTCCTTTATTCATGCTTCCGGCCCCGCCTACGTGATCCCGCAGCAGCAGCTCGCTGACGTGGTGTGGTTGGGCTGGAATACTCAGGATCCCGGCGTGGTCAGCCGCGTCAACGGGGATGTGGCCCTCACCTACGGCGGGCACGCCGGTGAAGGCCAATTCACCGCCTTCGTCGATTCGGGGAACTTCTCCGGACCCACCCTGCTGTGGAATTCCGAAGTGGCCACCTCGCAGCCGGTCCACGTTTCCCTCAATACCCACACCCACGCCAATTGGGTCTTCACCCAGCCCGGCGTACACCTGGTGCGCCTGACGGTATCCGCCCAGCTCACGGACGGTACCCAGGTGGAGAAAACCGTGACCTTGCGTTTCGCGGTGGGGGCGAATACTTCTGCCGACGCCGCCCGCGCGGCCCAGTGGCCCAGCGGCAGCGATGGTGCAGCTGCCACCGGCTCGGCCGCGGATAACGCCCGGGCGGGGCAATCCGGCGGCGGTCAATCCGGTACGGCGCAATCGGGCGCGAACGGTGCCCAGAACCCCGCTGGCGGCGAAGCGGAGATCCCGCTGCGCTGGGTTGTTATCGGCTGCGCCGGTGCTGTGATTCTCATTGCCGCCGGCTTTATCGGGGCGCGTGCTTCACGCCGCCGCCACCAGGCCGCCGCGCTCGCAGCCCGTACCCAGACCCGCGATAGCGCGGAAGGGGAGGAATCGTGCCGGCATTAACGGTCCGTGACCTGGCGGTTGTCCTCGGGGGAGTGCGGGTGCTCCGCGATGTCAATCTCGAGGTGGCAGCCGGTGAACTCGTTGGCCTCATCGGCCCGAACGGCGCCGGGAAAACCACCCTCATGCGCAGCATTATGGGGCTGCTCACGCCGGCAGCGGGCACGATTGAGGTGCGCGGGGAGCGGGTCCGGCCCGGCCGCCCACACCGTGCCATCGGCTACGTGCCGCAGTCGCGCGCAACCCAATGGGGTTACCCCATGAGCGTGGAAGAACTGGTGGCCACCGGCCTCGAACGCCGCGGGCTGCTCGCCCGCACCCGCCTCGGGCGGAACGCGTGGGAAAAGGTCTATGCCGCGCTCGATAGGGTCGATTTATTCGAGATGCGGCGTCGGCCCATCGGGCAGCTTTCCGGCGGGCAGCAACAGCGCATCCTCATCGCGCGCGCCCTTGTGCGCGACCCGGCCATCCTCCTCCTGGACGAGCCCTTTACCGGACTTGACCACCCCACCCAGGATTCCCTGGCCGATCTTTTCCTCTCGCTGCGCGCCGGCGGGGCCGGAATTATTATGTCCACCCACGACCTCACCCAGGCCGTCGATATTTCCACCCGGGTGGCCCTCCTCAATCGCACAATTATCGCGGCCGGTCCGCCCGCCGATATCCTCCGCGCCGACCTGTGGATGGAAACCTTCCAAGTGCGGGCTTCCTCGCCGCTGCTGCGCGTCCTCGGAATGGTGAAAGCATGAGTTTCTTCGATTTTCTAGCCGATTTATCCAATCCGGTGCTCGGCTTCCTCCCGCGCGCGCTCCTCGTTGCCATGCTCTCCGCGGTCGTGTGCGGGGCGGTGGGCGTACACGTGGTCCTGCGCGGCATGTCCTTCCTAGGAGATGCCCTCGCCCACGCCGTTTTCCCCGGTATCGTCATCGCTTTCGCGCTCCAGGGTTCCATTCTGGTGGGCGGAGCGGTCGCGGGCGGCGTCGTCGCCCTTCTTATCGCGCTCGCCTCGCAAAACCGCAACCTGCGCGAAGACTCGATCATCGGCATCTTTATGGCCGCGGCTTTCGCTTTCGGCGTGGCGCTCATCGCGCGCATCCCCGGCTATACCGGGTCCCTCGAATCTTTCCTTTTCGGTTCGCTCACCGGCGTGGATAGCTCCGACGTGCTCACGTCCGCCATCGTGGCCGCGGCCGTGCTTCTTTTCCTCGCCGTGCTCCACCCGGCGCTGCTCTCCGTGAGCGTGGACCGCGATTTCGCGCGCGCCACCGGCACCCGCGTCCTGCTTGTGGACGTGTGCCTCTACCTCACCGTGGCGCTCGCGGTGGTCATTTCCGTACAGTCCATCGGCAATATTCTGGTGCTGGCGCTGCTCGTCACCCCGGCCGCCACCGCCCGCCTGCTGACCGACCGGGTGGGCACGATGATGCTGCTCGCCCCGCTCCTCGGGTGCGCCAGCGCTTTCGTGGGGGTGTGGCTTTCCTGGGCGGCGGATATTCCGGCGGGCGCGGCTATCGTGCTGGTTACGACGGCGCTTTTCGCCCTCGTGTGGCTGAGTGTTCCGGTGCGTGGGAAACTGGTGCGGGCCCGCACCGCACGCGGTAGCGACCGCGCGTAGTACAGGCCCGTACGACGCCGCCGCGGCCAGCCGGCCGCCTGCCTAGCTGGCACGCGATCCTGGCCGGAGCGGCGGTAGTACTATATTAATCTTCCATATCCCCGGCGGAGAAACCTGCGGGGAAATCGCCACCGAGCATTTCTTCTTCGGTGCCCGGGGTGGATTCCACATCCACGCGCAAGCCGGTGACCAGGAAGTGCATGCGGCGCGCCACGGTGACCCCGTGATCCCCGTAGCGTTCCAGGAAACGGCCCAGCAGCACCACGTCCACGATTTCCTGGTGGCTCATGCCGTTATCTTCGTCGAGAACCAGCTGGAAGGACTGGCGGTGCAGATCGTCAAGAACTTCATCGCGTTCGTCAATCTCATCGGCGATGGCAAGATCCTGCTTGCGCACGAGCTCTTCCACCTGGCGGCCCACTCGCACGGCCTCATCGGCCATGCGTACGAGCAGGTCATAGCCGGGGCCGCCCACCACGCGTTCGGGGAAACGCCCGCGCGCGATATAGGCAACGTGCCGGGCCAGATCACCCATGCGCTCCAGGGTAATGGCGATGCGCATGGCAGTCACCACGGTCCGCAAATCCGAGGCAACCGGCGCCTGGCGCGCCAGCAGCGAAATAGCCATATCTTCAATCTGACGCTGCAGCTCATCAATATTTGCATCGGCATCGATAACCGATTCCGCCAGGGCCAGGTTGGCGTTCCGCAGCGAATCTGCGGCGTGTTCCATCGCCCGAGCGGCGCTGCGAGCCTGCTTGGCAAGCGTTTCCTCGAGCGTCTTCATTTCGTTGCGGAATTCTTGACGCATTAAAGCTCCTCATTTCTGTGCGCCCGCGGGCGCGTTTGTAGCGCACGGCGGCGCACCACAGGTCTTATTTCAGCAGTATGGGGTTAACACTAGCGGCATATTCCGTAAACAGTAGGTAAATAGCGGGCTTTCGGGGCCGTCGGGCGTGCCAGGCCGCGCTCGGACAGGCTAGTCTGGAACCATGGTTGAAGGAATCGCTGTGCTTGCCGCGGTCTGCGGGGGGATCGCCGTGGGCATTATCGCCTCCCTGGCTTTCGCCTATTCGCAGCGTTCGCTGCGCCCATTGCGGGTAACCGCGCCGGTAGAGCCGGTGGAGGACGCCGTGAAAGTCCTCGAGGCGATTCCGCAATTCTTTGTGCTGGTGTCCGCCCTTGACGTGGTGGAACGGGCCTCTACCCAAGCGTATAGTTTCGGGCTGGTGCGCGATGATCGCCTGGTGCGCCCGGAGTTCATCCAACTGGTGGCGCGGGTGCGCGATACCGGGGAGGTGCTCTCCCGCCCGCTCTCCATTAAACGATCCACGCTGAAAAATCAGAGCGATACCCGCCTGATGGTTTACGCCGCGCCGCTGTCCGGCGGGCGGGTGCTCGTGCTTTTCGAGGACAATACCGAGAAGCTCAAACTGGAAGAAACCCGGCGCGATTTCGTGGCGAATGTTTCCCATGAATTAAAGACCCCGGTGGGGGCAATTTCTTTGCTGGTGGAAACCCTGGAAAGCGCGGCGGATGATCCGCAAGCGGTCCGGCATTTCACCGCCCAGCTAGATACCGAAGTGGTGCGCTTGCGCGGTCTGGTGCAGGATATTATCGAGCTTTCGCGCCTCCAAGAAGGTAATGCCCTCACCACCACGGAACTTGTTGATGTGGATGCGGTGGTAGCCGAATCGGTGGCCCGCATGGATGTGGAAGCCGCTAATCGCGGGGTGAAAATTGTGAGCGGCGGGCAGCCGGGCCTCACGGTTTACGGCGATAGGCGCATGCTCGCCACCGCGGTTCGCAATCTGCTGGATAATGCGGTGCGCTATACCCGGCCGCACGGGCGGGTCTCGGTAGCAACATCGCTGGCGGATGGGCAGGTGCTTATTTCCGTCGTCGACCAAGGAGAGGGAATTGACGCGGCGCAACGCGAACGTATTTTTGAGCGTTTCTACCGCGGGGATGCGGCCCGGGATCGTAATTCCGGCGGCTCCGGGATCGGCCTCGCCATCGTCAAACATGTGGTGCAAGACCACGGCGGGCGCATCAAATTATGGAGCAAGGTAGGCCAGGGCTCCACCTTCACCATCTGCCTACCCGAACCCTATATTCCCGAGGCGGCTCCCAGCCCTGAAACTAATGCGCTTGAGCATTCGGAGAGGAAGTAACAAAACACCATGACCACGATTCTTGTTGTTGATGACGAACCTACCTACCGTGACACCCTCGCATTCAACCTGGGCCGGGACGGTTACGAGGTGGTCACCGCCGCGGATGGTACCGCGGCCCTGGAACAATTCCGGGTGGCGCGCCCCGATGTGGTGCTTCTTGACCTCATGCTTCCGGGCATGTCCGGCGAGGAAGTGTGCCGCCGGATTCGAGCCACCTCGGATGTGCCCATCATTATGCTCACCGCCAAAGATTCCGAAATCGATAAGGTGGTCGGTTTGGAGGTAGGGGCGGATGACTATGTCACCAAGCCCTATTCTTACCGGGAATTGGTGGCGCGGGTGCGGGCGGTGCTGCGCCGGGCGAGTACCGGGGCCGCGGACGACGTGGACGAAGACGTGCTGCGCGTGGGCCGGGTAGAAATGGATACCGATAAGCACGAAGTGTATGTGGGCGGAGAACTCATCAGTATGCCGCTGCGGGAATTCGAGCTGCTTGAACTCTTCTTGCGTAATCCGGATCGGGTGCTTACCCGTCCCCAGATTCTTGACCGTATCTGGGGTTTGGATTATATGGGTGATACCAAGACCCTGGATGTGCACGTCAAGCGGATTCGCTCGAAGATTGAGGTGGATCCTTCCGCGCCCACCGCGCTGGTTACGGTGCGTGGGCTCGGTTATAAGCTGGTTTCTGAATAGCGAAGCTGTGGCCCGCACCGCAGCCCTTTGTGGCTTGCAGCGCAAAAAAGATCAGAGACTACACCGTCAATGGTAAAATGTCTATCGGATATGCGCATATTGCGCGAACGCGCAGCGGAGAAAGGGTTCTGATTCAATGCCGTTCAAGGTCGGAGAAACCGTTATTTACCCGCATCACGGGGCAGCGGAAATTACTGATATTTCGGACAAGATTATCAGGGGTGAAAAGCGCACCTACCTCACGCTTAACGTCATGCAGGGCGATATGGTCATTCAGGTTCCGGCCGAATCCATCGAGGAAGTTGGGGTCCGCGATGTCTCCAACGAAGATCAGCTTGAAGTGGTGTTCCGGGTTCTGCGCGAACAGGATGTGGAAGAACCTTCCAATTGGAGCCGGCGTTTCAAGGCGAATACCGAAAAGCTCACCTCGGGAGATGTTAATAAGGTAGCCGAAGTGGTGCGTGACCTCACGCGCCGGGATACGGATCGTCACCTCTCCGCGGGGGAGAAGCGGATGCTCCAGCGCGCCCGCCAGATCCTCTGCTCGGAAATTGCCCTCGCCCGCGAATTGAGCGAAGAAGAAGCCGGTGAGCTCCTTGATGAGATCCTGGCCGAAGGTAACGAAGGCCGGGAACCCAGCTCGGAAGAAGGCGGCGCGGCGTCCACCTCATCCAACTAAAGAGCGGGGCCTCGTGCCCAGATACACGTGATTGAAGCGGCCTCGGGAATTTCCCGGGCCGCTTC
Source organism: Actinotignum schaalii (assembly GCF_028864145.1). Taxonomy (GTDB): domain Bacteria; phylum Actinomycetota; class Actinomycetes; order Actinomycetales; family Actinomycetaceae; genus Actinotignum; species Actinotignum schaalii_B. Next base: position 44,629 of record NZ_JARBHJ010000010.1, read on the forward strand.
ATTCATGGTGGTACGACGCCGCGCCACCCTCGGCCAGTTGCGACTCAGTCCATCACCGCCGGCCAGCGCGCAGCGAACCGTAGAAGGCAGCCAGCCCCACCGCAAGCACCGCGATAATCCCGAGGATGCCGTAGTGGGCCGCGGCATCTCCGCTTACCCCGGCCAGCGCACCGAAGCTCATAATCGCAGCTGAATACAGCGCCGGGGTGAGGAAAGAAACCGCGCGGCCGGTGGTGGCGTAGAGGCCAAAAAGCTCGCCGCTATTCTCGCGGCCGGCGCGGCGCGCCAGGTAGGTACGCGAAGAACTCTGGACCGGCCCCACGAAAATGCACAGGAGGGAGCCAAAGACCCAGAAGAGGGATTTGCCGGCGTCGTGCATCAAGAACAATACGCAGCCGCACGCGATCATAAGAGTGAGCGACATGAAAATAACGCGGCGCGCGCCGATAATATCTTCCAACCACCCGAAAGCGATGGTCGCAACCCCCGCGATCACGTTCGCCGCGATGCCGAAAATCATGACTTCCCCAGGAGTGAAACCGAAAACGCGGGCCGCGAGCACCCCGCCGAAAGCGAAGACACCGGCCAGGCCGTCGCGGTAAATAGCGGAAGAAATCAGGAACCAGAACGTGGAGCGATCCGCGCGCCACAGCCGCGCGATGGAGCGGAAAATAGCTCGGTAGGCGGCGATGATGCCGCGGGATTGTTCGCCGCGCGGGGATTCATCGCGGGAGAGCACCATGAGCGGGGCGGAAAAAATCAGCGTCCACAGCGCGCAGGCGATCATGCAGACGCGAATATTCATGCCGTTCGCGCTCGTCACTCCGAACCAGCCGGTATCCGGGCTGATGAAGCCAATAAAGAGGATGAGGAGGAGCACGATGCCGCCCACGTATCCCATGCCCCAGCCGAAACCGGAGATGCGCCCCAGGGTGGCCGGTGTGGAAATATCGGTGACCATCGCGTTGTAGACCACCGAGCCAATTTCGAAAACGATATTGCCGACGGCCAGCAGCACCACCCCGAGCCACAGGTAGGAAGGCGACGGCGCCACAAAGAACAGCAGCGCCATGCACACAATGGTGACGAGGGTGGTGAGGGTGAGGAGGGAGTTTTTCTTCCCCGAACGGTCCGCCCATTGCCCCACCGCCGGGGCGATAAGTGCCACGAGCAGCCCGGCGAGTGCCAAGCCCCAGCCGATGAGCGCATTGGCCTGGTTCCCGAAGAACTTTTCGTTGGACAGATACGGGGTGAAAACGAAGGTGGTCACGACGGCGTTGAAAGCGGCCGAACCCCAGTCCCACAGCGCCCAGGGGAGAACCCGGCGGTTGAAAAGAGCGGAACGCGCGGAAGTGTTATGCATGGCTTCATCGTAGGCCAGGAGGGTAACGAGGCGTTGAACGGCGCTCGCGGGGAAGTAGTACGGGCATAGGTACGACGGCGCAGCTTCGGCCACCAGGCAGTAGCACGGCCCGGGTACACCAGCAGAGGAAGGGCGCTGCCTGGCCGGCAGGGAGCGGGTAAACTGGCTACGTGAGCTTCAAGATCTATGATTCGTCAGCCCGTGCCGTCCGGGATTTCGTTCCCCTGGAACCCGGGAAGGTCAGTGTGTACCTGTGCGGCGCTACGGTGCAGGGGTCCCCGCATATCGGGCATATTCGCTCCGCTCTGGCCTTCGATGTGCTGGTGCGGTGGCTGCGCCGCTGCGGTAATGAGGTGCGCCTGGTGCGCAATGTTACCGATATTGACGATAAGATCCTCGATAAGTCGGCGCAGGCCGGTGCCCCGTGGTGGGCATGGGCCTACCGTTTCGAAAAGGAATTCAGCGCCGCCTACCGCACCCTCGGCATCCTGGATCCCACGTATGAGCCGCGCGCTACCGGGCACATTCCCCAGATGATCACGCTTATTCAGGAGATTATCGATGCCGGCCACGCTTATGTGGGCAAGCCTGGCAATGTGTATTTCGACGTCGCATCGCTACCCGATTACGGTTCCCTCACCCGCCAAAAGCTTGAAAATATGGTGGTGGATGAGGAAGGCGGGGAAGCCGATAAGCGCAATCCGCACGATTTCGCGCTGTGGAAGGCCCCCAAGCCGGGCGAACCGGAAAGCGCGGCCTGGGATACTCCCTGGGGGCGCGGGCGGCCGGGCTGGCACCTGGAGTGCACCGCGATGTCCACCCACTACCTGGGTAAGGAATTTGATATTCACGGTGGTGGGATCGATTTGCGTTTCCCGCACCATGAAAATGAGCAGGCGCAAGCCCACGCTGCCGGGCGGAATTTCGCGCGGTACTGGATGCATAACGCCTGGGTGACCGTTAATGGCGAAAAAATAAGTAAGTCGCTGGGGAATGTCGTCTCCTTGGAGGATGTTACCGCGCAGGTATCCCCGGCGGTGGTGCGTTTCGCGCTGGGAACGGTCCACTACCGCTCCACCGTGGACTACTCGCCGCAAAACCTGGCGGAAGCCGGGGCGGTGTGGGAGCGCCTGGCCGGATTTGTGGAACGCTCGGTGGCCGCCACTGAAGAAGTACCGGCGGAAGAAATCGCGGCGGTGGGTCCGGCGGATCTACCTGAAGCATTCGTGCGGGCTCTCGATGATGATCTCAATGTCTCGAGTGGGCTGGCGGCGATCCATGAGGAGGTACGCCGCGGGAACGCCGCGCTCGCGGAGCGGGACAGCGCCGGAGTGCGCGCCGCCCAGGTGCGGGTGCGGGCCATGCTCGATGTGCTCGGGCTGGATCCCCTGGCTGCCCCCTGGCGTAATTCCAGTGGCGCTGACAAAGCAACCGCGCGGGCGCTGGGCGCCGTCGTCGATACGATGCTGGCGGAACGCGCGGCCGCGCGCGCCGCGAAAGACTGGGCTCGGGCCGATGCGCTCCGCGATGCTTTGCACGCGGCCGGCATCGCGGTGGAAGATTCGGCGGACGGCGCGCACTGGCACCTAGAAAACGCGCAAAAAACCGCCACCGCGGCGAAGGCTCCCGCCACCGGCACGGAAAAGTCCGCTACCAACGTAGAAGAATCCGCCACCGGCGCGGAAGAAAAGTAGGAGAAATATGGGAGACGGACGCACCCGGCGCCCCAAGGGCAAGAAGCGCGCCACGGTCGGCTCGGGCGGGAATAACCGCCGGCGCCTGGAAGGCAAGGGCCCCACTCCGAAAGCGGAGGAACGGGTCTACCACAAGGCCTATAAAGAAAAGCAAGTCCGCGATGCCCGCAAGGCGCAAGCCGAAGCGCGCGAACGCTCCAGCCTTAAGCTGCGCCGTGACTTGCATACCGCGGCCGGCCACGAACTGATTTGCGGGCGCAACCCGGTGCGCGAAGCGGTGCGGGCCGGCGTGCCTCTGACAAGGGTCTTTATGCAGACTTCCGCGGTGGGTGACGAGCGCCTGGCGGAGCTGGTGGCTCAGGCTACCGCGTTGGGTGCCCCGCTGGTGGAGGTTTCCCACGGGGAGCTCGACCGGATGACGGAGAACGCCGTGCACCAGGGCGTGGCTATTGAAGTGCCGCCCTATGAGTACGCGGATGCCATTGAGGAAGCACGCGCGGCCCTGGAGCGCCACGAAGCGGGCGGGCCGCTCCCACTTTTCGTGGCTCTCGATTCGGTAACCGACCCGCATAATCTGGGGGCGGTGCTGCGCAGCGCGGCGGCTTTCAACGCGGATGCGGTCATCGTGCCGGAGCGCCGCGCGGCCGGCGTGAATGCCACGGTGTGGAAGGTATCGGCCGGGGCGGTGTCGATTGTACCGACGGCGCGGGTAACGAACCTGGCGTCCACGCTCGACGAACTGAAGAAAATGGGATATTTCGTGGTCGGTTTGGACGGCGGCGGCTCCACCACGGTGGAGAACCTCAGCTTGGCCGATACCCCGCTGGTGCTGGTGACCGGTTCGGAAGGGCGCGGGTTGGCGCGGCTCATTCGTGATAAATGCGATGCGATTGCCTCAATTCCGATCGCTGCGCGCATGGAGTCGCTCAACGCCGCGGTCGCCACGGGAATTTCGCTCTACCAGGTTGATCGGATCCGGGCAAGGATGAACGGAGGGGACAATGTATCAGTGGAGGCCGGTTCGCGGTGAGGTGCAGCGGCTCGACCAGAGCCTGACCAGCCCCGCCCAGCTTGAAGATTTCTTCGCGCGCGAAGGCGTGGTGGTTCGCGGGGATCACGACGGCGATATTTTCCGTTTTGAGATTGCGGTGACCGGCAAGCGGCGCCGTGTGGCCACGATCCGGAGCGTCCTGGAGGCGGCCGAAGCGGAAGGTGACACCGCGGATCCCGGCGCTTCCGGTGCTGCGGGTGTGCCCGGCGTTCCTACGTCCGGTGCGCAGTCTGGAACGCGGTCTGGAGCGGATGAGGCAGACGCGGAGGGCGCAGAGCATCCCGGGAACGAGCGTTCCGGAACGGGTGTGGATATTGGGAACACACAGGAGGAACCCGGTATCGTTCCCGGCCTCAACCTCGTGGATTTCGCCCAAAAAATGGATCACGAACTGCGCAAAATCCACATTGAAGTGGATGGTTACGTGGTGTACCCGAATATTGATTTGGGTGAAGTGGATGTCACGGAAGCTGATCTCGCGTACGCGGACGCGCATTTTCATAACGACGACGCCGCCGCTCCCGCGGCGGATCCGGTCGCGAGCGAAGTTGGCGGGGATGCGCCGGTCTCTGATTCCCCGCTGCTGCCCGGTGGCGAAGGAAAAATACCGACCATGCACAACGGGCCTATGGTGGCGATTTCGGATGTGCCTTTTGCGCGGGTGCCGGGTCTGGCGGCGCGGATCAAAAAACCGGTGGCTGTTTTCGAGCATGGGAACGCCAATGTTATGGTGGCCGATGTGCCCCTGGCCCGCGACGCAGAGATCGGGCGGCGGCCCGAATTCGTGATCGTGCTCTCCACTGCCGGGGCGGCGCCGAGCTGGCGCAACCCGGTCTTGGTCATCCGGCAGAACTCCGGTATTACCTATTGGAAATGGCTCGATACTCTCCAGGACCTCCCGCACGTGGAAGCCGATAGCGCAGCTGCGGCTTTCTCCCGGGAAGAGCTGGGAGCGGGTGCGCGGGTGCGGCGTATCCTTGATGATTTCCCGGAGGTAGATGCCGGGGATCTGACCGAGGCACTGACCGCCCCGGTATCCGAAGCAGTGCCGCGTTTCCTCGAGGTGCTAGGCCTGCCGGCAGCTGTGGGCGAAGTATTACGTGGCGAGCGGGAAGCCGCGGATATTCCGGAGGCTACCGTTTTCACGCCGCAGGCTTTCCCGGAGCGCATGAAAGCATCCCTGGCGTATGAGGTATCCGGCTACGGTTCCGCCCCGGCTGGGATGTGGAAAGTATATCGGCGTCTCTACCTGGATCATCCACGGCTGTTGGAGATTATTTCTTCCGCTCAGGCCGGCCTGGGCTTGGCGATGGTTATCGCCGGAGCGCGGCGCTGGAATAAACGCGGGTATCGCGCGCTGACCATTGCGGGTGGGGCCCTGGGCGCTAATGCCCTGGTGCGCATTCTTACCACCCAATGGCTTAACGCTGCCCTGGAGGCCGAAGGCCTCAACCCGGGTGCTGCCACACAACCATTCGCACCGGCCGAGGAGGATACCCATGAGTGAGAACACCCAGGGGGAAGGCTTCCTCGAAGCTTTTTGGGCCCGTGCGGTCACCCGCGGGAAAATCAACCCGCTCGAGGTCATCACGGGTGGCGAATCGATTTCCGCTTTCCGGCCCCCGGCATTTAGTTTCGGCCTCAGCTCCGAAGAGGCCACCGAGATTGCCGAACTCATTGTGGCGGGGAGGAAAACTGCGACGTCGAGCTGGGCGGATAGTTACCGCGCCGAAGATGTGCCACTTCCCGAAAAAGGCGATTTAGCGATCGTGCTGGATGGGGCGGAGCGCCCGCGTGCCCTTATTCGCACCGATAGCGTGGAGGTCATGCCCTTCGCGGAGGTGGACACAGATATCGCGCGGGCCGAAGGTGAAGGGGATGGCAGTTTGGAGAGCTGGCGGGCTACCCACGCGGAGTTTTTCCGAGCGGAAGCGGCAGCTGCCGGGCTGAAATTTAATCCGGCAGGTGATGTCGTAGTCGAACGCTTTACCGTGCTGTACTCAGACCGCGATGATCACCTCGGGCCGGGCGCGGTGGCTGGAAAGTAGCCGGTTGCACGCAGCTAGGCTAGCGCCAGGCACAAACTGGCCGGGAACCGTGGGTGGCTAAAGCTTGCCGCCTACTTCCGTGCCTCGCTGACCGGTACGCAACTGTCCGGGGAAGTGAGTTGTCCGTCGGTAAGCTGGGCAGCGGCATCTTCTGGGCTGCGCAGCGCATCGAATTTCTCCCCCAGGATCACTGTGACCGTTTGGCCTGTGGTGTCATTAGAAAATCCCACCACCGAATCGGGAATGTACGTGGCTAAGGTGTAGGCAGCAGCCAGCCCATCGGGTCCGGCCTGCACAATAGCACCGTATTTATCCACACCGGCTGGCCAGTTCGCCGTCGTTCCTACGGTGACCCCCATTTCCGCGAGGTTATGCGCAACTTCCGCCGCGAGTCCGCTCGAGGATGTGGAGTTATACACATTCGCGTTAATTTTCGAGAGCTCCAGCGGCGCGGTGGGGGCGCTCAGGCAGGGAATGGTGACTTCATCGGGATCCGGATCGGCGGCGAATTCCTTATTGATCGGGGAAGGAATAATGCCGAGCCAGATGAGCAGGCAGAGGGCAAAAACAATCGCGAGCGCCCCGGACACGATGCTGAACACCACGGTCTGGCGCTGCTGGATCTTACGACGGTAGGCCTCGCGGGGCCCAAGATGCTGCTGGGTCACGGGTTTAACGCTAGTTCACCGGCCCCAAAAAAGCAGCTGCGCGCGCTGGGAGATAGCCCGCATTGCCGTGCGCGTGAGTGTGTTTGCGCAGGTGCTGGCATGGCAGCCGGCGGCCTAGGTGCGTGGGTTGCTCGTGTGTATGCTCATGCAGGCATTGTGACACATCCCATCTCCCCTCGTTTAGGTAGTGTTTACCTAGTTTTTGAGCGGTAGCGGCGTCGTCGCCCCTGTGAAGCGAGTCGCGCGGGACTTGCAGCGACCGCAAAAAGCCATACACTAATTCAGGTTCAAACGAGTGTGGGCGGGCCGGTCGCCACGCGGTACCCCGGTCGCCACTGCGAGATTGCGAACCCATTCCTTCTGATGTGCGGGTAAGCCCGCGCGAAGAGCAACGAGGAGAGCATTCATGGCACAAGTATGGAAACTTCACGGCGACGGTGTGCGCATCGCGCCGGGTGAGGTGGTTCAACCGGACGAACGGCTGGGGTGGCCAGCCACAATCGGCATTGGAATGCAGCACGTTGTTGCAATGTTTGGCGCAACGTTCCTCGTTCCCCTACTAACGGGTTTCGATCCTTCGACGACATTGTTCTTCACGGGATGCGGAACCCTTCTTTTTATCCTTATTACCGCCGGAAAATTGCCCAGTTACCTGGGCTCTTCTTTTGCCCTCATTGCGCCCATCGGTGCGGTGACCGGTTACACCCAGGGCGGCGGTCCCATTGATTCGCACGGGATGGCGCTCGCCCAGGGTGGCATTATTTCGACAGGTGCGGCCCTGCTGGTAGTCGGCCTCATTGTGATGGTCTTCGGTGCGGGGTGGATCGATAAGCTCATGCCCCCGGTGGTGACTGGCACGATCGTGGCACTCATCGGCTTCAACCTGGCTCCCGCTGCCTGGAATAACGTCAAGGCCGCGCCGGTGACCGCGGTGGTGACCATCGTGGCGGTGCTCGCGGTGACGGTTCTCTTCAAGGGCATTATCGGGCGTCTCTCCATCCTCATCGGCGTCATTATCGGTTATGTATGCGCCTGCATCCGCGGGGAAGTGGACTTCAGCGCGATTGGCGATGCTAGCTGGGTGGGTGTCCCCACTTTCCACGCCCCGGCTTTCGATGTGTCCACCCTCGGGCTGTTCGTCCCGGTGGTGCTGGTGCTGATTGCGGAGAACGTGGGTCACGTGAAGTCGGTGTCTGCGATGACCGGCCGCAATCTGGACGGGGTAACCGGCCGGGCGCTGTTCGCTGACGGCCTGTCGACCGTTTTCGCCGGTGCGGGCGGGGGCTCGGGTACCACGACGTACGCGGAAAACATCGGAGTGATGGCCGCGACTCGCGTCTACTCCACCGCGGCCTACATTGTGGCGGCAGTGAGCGCCTTGCTGCTGTCCATGTTCCCGAAGTTCGGCGTGGTCGTTGCAACGATTCCTCCCGGGGTGCTGGGTGGCGCGGCCACAATCCTCTACGGCATGATCGGGATGCTTGGGGTGCGTATCTGGGTGCAGAACCGCGTGGACTTCTCCGATCCGGTCAATCTCAATACCGCCGCGGTGGCGATGGTGGTTGCGATTGCGAACTACACCTGGGCGGTGGGGGATATGGTCTTCGAAGGAATCGCGCTCGGTTCCTTCGGTGCCATTATTATCTACCACTGCATGCGCGCGGTTTCGCGCCTGCGCGGTACGTCCCTCGAACCGGCGACGCCGGCCTCGGCCCCCGCGGGTGCGGAGCTTGCGGAAGGTCACCTGGAACGGTCCTGGGATGTTCAGCCCGATGGGAAGCTGGCGCGCACGCCGGCGAGCCAGCGGGTGCAGAGCACACCGGAGCTTGCAGAGCTTGCGGAGCACGCGGGCGGTGCCGCAGGTGCGGATAACGTGAGCGGCGCGGACGTTTCGCGCGATGCTTTGCGCGGTGCGGAGGGCACGCACGCTAGCAACTAGCGGCATCTTCTAGTACGACGGCGCAGCTAGGCGGCCCGGACTTTCGCTCACGATGTGGCGAGCCGGGGCGGCGGTTGGGCCGGCCTCAAAAAATAAATGGATGCACGCGGGGCGGGAAGCTGAAGAAGCTTCCCGCCCCGCGGTGGTTATGGGATAAGCATCGCACAACACGCTACTCAAAGCGTGGGTGCCCGGTGGTATTTCGTGGCTCCTAGGCTGTTTGTAGAATCTTGGAAATACGCCCGGGTGAAAGCTCCATAATCTCTGCAACTTCACGGACGGTCATACCCGAAGATCGCAAGCTGGCAGCGGCTTCTCGCGTAGCTTGCGATGCACGTGCCTGAAGTTCGTGAGCTTGCCGGGATAGTTTCTTGGCCTGGGCAATAGTTTCAGCGGTTGAGCCAACGTCTATGACTAAATCGAATCCGTGGTTTTCAATATTAAGAAGATTGAGCGCATCGGCGACGATATCGCTAATTTCGTCGAGTCTACGGGCTTGGGAATGGTAAATTTCCCCGTTTACTGTAAGTTCGAGCCCCCACCATCCGTGGTCGCGGAAGGCTCTCACGTGCGTCCTGCTCATAGCCCTAGTCCTTTCCTGAACTTACGGATTGTGGCCTTTGCGGTTTCCTCTGGAATGTCGCGGTGGCGCCCCACGATGTCGCTTACATTGCCGATGGTAACGCGCGTGTGGCGAGTGCCTTCGGTGGTTACGAGCGTATGGCCGGTCTGTTTCGCGATTTTCTTGAGCTCGTTCAAGAGGCGGGCCCGTTTCATAACGGATAGTTTACCCCTGTGAACATGCTTCGTCTATAGGGGTAAACGGATTGGGTTTTTCCTTCCGACTCTTACCGGAGTTGTGGCACCTGGCAAGTTCGCCGGCCTTGGTTTTCGTTCGCATGGTTCCCTCGGATTTCTTCCAAACGCGGTTGGACATTCCTACTGTGCCAATGGCTGTTAATTTGTGTACGAGAGGTGTGAGGATTTCCAAGTCGTGCTGTGCGGGAAGTGCTGTAGTCTCAAGATGCTCAGCAGTCACACGTGTCTCGGCGGGGGTGCTATGTCTTTTCGGAGCTGTGCTGCATTTGTTGTACGCGCGCAGTACATCTCGGAAAAACAACCCTTGCCCTGCTGGCGGCCGGGAAGATCGGGATGTTTAGAACCTTGGCCTGTTAGTGTTTAGTGGCTAAATTCGTAGGTGTGAAGGTGGGAGAAATCAACAAACGCATCGAAATGTTAGTGACGGTTGAAAAGTAACTCGCACCAATGCTCGGGGAAAGGGGGGCTCACAAAATGGAAACCTACCGTATGACTGTAACCGGGGAGGAGGGTGACTGGTTTGGTCAAGGGGTTGAATATCCCGAAGCTCTCGACTTTGCTCCCACCCTCAAAAAACTCTGCAAGGGAATGACCGACGCGATCATCCTTGCCGCAGACCTACCAGACGACGCCACATTCAACATCCAGCTAGAAGCCGGCGAAGGCTTAAGTTCGGAAATTGGAACGGCATTCGCAATCGCTAAGAAGCGGCTCGAACTCCAAACTGAACAGGCCCGTCTGCAAGAAGCAACCTTGCGTTCGATTCATGCTTTGCGGGAGGAAGGATACTCTACGCGGGAGATCGCGTCGGCTCTCGGTATTACTGCGGGGCGCGTCAGCCAGCTTGCTGCTTAGCTTTGGGGGTACTGCTTTGTACCCCGAACGGGTACCCCTGAATGGGGTAAATAGACAGAAATGGTTGCTAATACCCGGACTTTCCCTTGCTATACCAACAGAAAGTCCGGGTTATTGAGCTTTTCGACCTCAATAACCTTGCATGCTTGACAAAC
>NZ_JARBHJ010000011.1 GCF_028864145.1 Actinotignum schaalii
AGGAACGTTGATACCGACCATGCCAGCTTCAACTTCCAGCTCGAAACGACGTGCCAGGCCACCATCGTTGGTGAAGATCGCTGCTCCGTTACCGTAAGGCGAGGAATTAACGAGAGCGATTGCTTCTTCGTAGGTGTCTACCTCGACGATTGCCAGGACAGGACCGAAAGTTTCTTCTCTGTACAAGACGGAATCACGCGAGACGTGCGTGCAGATGGTTGGGCCAAGGAAATACCCGTTCTCGCGCCCGCTCACTTTGAGAGTGCGCCCATCGAGGATAACTTTCGCGCCCTTGTTTTCCGCATCAGTGATCGCGTTAATGATTCGTTCTTTAGCGTGGGCGTTAATAACCGGGCCCATCTGTACGCCGTCGTCCAGACCGTAACCTACTCGGATAAGCTCGGCATGTTCTTTGACGGCTTTCGCTAGTTTTTCACCAACACCGCCCACGGCCACAGCAACAGGTAATGCCATGCAGCGTTCACCAGCAGCTCCGAAAGCCGCAGCCGAGAGGTGTTTGCCGGCAAAGTCGATATCAGCATCGGGCATAACAATCGCGTGATTATTAGCCCCACCCAACGCTTGGACACGCTTTCCTGCCCTTACCGCACGTTCCTGAATCAGTTTCGCCACAGGCGTTGAGCCCACGAAAGAAACAGCCTTGATATCCGGATGGTCAATCACGGCCATCGTGAAATCATTCGACCCGGAAATAACCTGGAAAATCCCGTCCGGCAGGCCGGCTTCCTTATATAAACGCGCGATCAAAAGAGAAGCAGACGGTGTGGCCGGTGCCGGTTTCAAAATGAAAGCATTGCCGGTAGCAATCGCGATGGGGTGCATCCACATAGGCACCATAACTGGGAAATTAAACGGGCAAATCCCAGCGACAACACCGAGAGGCTGGCGTAGCGTGTGAATATCTACCCCGGTGGAAATATTCGAGGATGTTTCACCTTTCAGGGCAACATTAATCCCGCAAGCAAAATCAAGGGTCTCCCGCCCCCGCTGGATCTCCCCAATAGCATCCGAATAATCCTTCCCATGCTCGGCCACAATCGCTTTCGCGATCTCGTCTTGATGGTCAAGGACAAGCTGACGTATCCGATACATAATCTCAGTACGCTTCGCCAGGGAAGTACGAGCCCAAGCCTTTTGAGCCTTAACGGCAATCCCCACGGCGTAGTCAAGATCTTCACGGCTTGCCTGCAACAGATACCCGCGTGTCTGCCCACTAGCAGGGTCGTCAACCTCGATCTTTCCCTCTGGCTGGCCCGTGTATAGGCTGCCATTAATCCAATGAGGTATATCCATTCGTTAACACTCCTTTGTGAGTCCAAACCAGCAACCCCACCAGCGGGGCGCCTCATTTGTTCCCAAAATAACCCCAGACCTCTCACTTGTAAATACAAAGGATAAGTAGGGGAGGGTGAGAAACTTGAATGAAGGTGACCATAAAGGCCGCTATTGAAGCGCTAAAAGGCCGTAAACGCTAGCCAAACATACGATTATCAGCTATGTTTACAATTAGGTGAACAAATAAGGGTGAGAGGGTCACGTTAATGTCAACACCCCGTGGAAAAGAGAATGTAGATCAGCTGGACGTTCCAGTTGCGCCCCGGATTGTTTTTGATTCTCGGTCTTCTACTCCTTTACATCAACAAATCACGCAATCATTAGCGAGTCTTATCGACTCTGGGACTCTCTTGCCCGGCCAGCTCCTCGAAGATGAAGTGTCCATGTCACGCAGGTTGGGAGTTTCGCGTCCCACGCTACGGCGGGCGTTACAAGTGCTGACCGATGAAGGGAAACTCTCGCGGCGTCCGCGTGTCGGTACCAGAGTGATGCCACGGGTTTTTCAACGTGATCCTTCCCTGGCAAGCCTCTCCGATGATCTACGGGCTTCGGGCCGTGAACCGCGCACGGATGTTCTCCAATATCGGGTGGTGTTTGCTGATAGTGGTCTGGCGACTGATATGCATTGCCCGGAAGATAAAGAAATTGTGGCTTTAGAGCGTTTGCGGTGGGCAGAGGGAAACCGTATGGGGATTATGCGTAACTGGATCCCAGCCGATCTGGCTCCCTCGCTTACCGCTATATCATCAGGAGGTCTCTACGCTTTCTTCAGAAGCCACGGGATTATGTTACGGGGCGGGGTCCAGCGTATTAGCGCGCGCAGTGCGTCGGCCACGGAAGCAGAACTCTTACACGTGGCATCCGGAGCCCCGCTCTTACGAGTGAGGCGTAGCGCTTATGATGAGTCCGGGCGAATCGTGGATCTAGCCGATCACTTGTATGACGCGGAACAATACGACCTGACCCTGCCACTCAACTTCCCCGCATGAGCCACATATGTCAGCATTGGCATCTAGATACAATAGAGCTGGGTGGCTTACATGATGATCGTGTAAGCCACCCAGCTTCGTATACGGTAATCGTGCCGCCCTACTCTGGGATATGTAGAAACCCGGCAACCGGCATGTGGGAATCTGAGGTTCTAAAGCACTTCCGGAGGAGTTTCTAGCTGGTCGGCTATCTCTTCCCAATTAGATGCAAATTTGCCATATGCCGTTTTGATATCGACACCCACGGGGAGTTCAGGGCACTCGTTTTCAAGGTTGGTACCCCAGTTTCCCCACCCCGACTGTTTGCGCTGCACGATCTGGAAGCCTCCTGATGGCTTTGACGTATACCAGATCATCGCGCGACCAGTAGTTGTGTCGTATTCGACGGTCTTACCGGCAGCTCCGGGGAAGATCGTTTCGTGCTCCTCCTTTTGGACATCGATAGGTTTAGATTCGATTCGCCAATCGCGCCGCTCCGCATCAACAAAAGATTTCTCGCGAACAATTGCCAGTCGGTTGCGGATTGTCTCATCCGTCAAAGCGCCTTCGAAAGTTGAGAATAGGCGCCAATACAAATCCCAATGAGCGTTCTCAATATCATCCGTCAAGGCGGCCTTAAATTCTTCAAGTTTCTTGCGTTTAGGTAATGTCTCGTCAGAGATTGTTTGTTCAACCATCTCGGCTAGGTGACCAGCGTAAGGATCACCGCTGCGATATCGGGAGCCTCCGTAGCACGCGAACCGATCAAAGAGTAATTTGCCTTGTCCGGCCTCGAATTCATCCCCAACAGTGATCTTGTTAGTTATCGACCGTCCGTTGATCACAGTTTGGAAATCATCAACGTGATAGCGCCGACTGAACCAGGGTGTTTTGTAGGTAAAAGACCACTCGATTGAGAAATTTTTGCCCTTGAGCTCTGGGAGGAGTCCATCTGGAATGACCCCAAACATCTTGAAAGAAAGCAAGACTGGCCCGTCTTCAAGAATCTCAATCGCTACCTTTGTATGCTCGGGTGGATTGATCAAACCGTTTTCAGGAGTGAAGAACGGGCCGTAGAATCCACCAATCGCGTTGTTTCCAGATGGGAGGAGATCGATATTCTCGTCTAGTGTACGGAAATGCTTGAGCCCCCACTTCGAGGCGCCGGTTCCCTCTGCGGTACCCGTACACACATCAATATCGAAATAACCTGTGTTAACGCGGGCCCACGAGTCGGTTTCGGTACCAGATCCTCTTGTGATTCCTTCGCCGGATTCGACAGATCTATCCAGTGTAAAACTTGCCTCACCCTCAAAACTGAGCGTGGTGACGAATCTGGTGACCTCTTGCGGAGCTGGCTGATCAGTCAATCGCTGGCAAAGGATCTGCTCTCCAGTATTGGTCCGTGCTAACCATAAAGGGTCTGTGAGAACTTGTGGTTCATCGAAGTAGATCGGCTCGAACGCCCGCTTTCCTTCTATATTACTTATTACTTTATGGATCTTCATCTACTTTCCTGCCTTGGTGCTCTTCTGCTTGAGGGAGTCAATGGCGACGGCGAGAATAATGACGACGCCCTTAATCAGTAGCTGGGTGAAGAATTGGACATTCATGAGAATCATGCCGGTCGAGAGCACTCCGAGAATGATCGCACCGATGAGGGTCCCAATGATCTTCCCCTTACCACCGGCAAGAGACGTTCCACCCAGAACAACTGCAGCGATTGCATCAAGTTCGTATCCGGTGCCGGCCGTCGGTTGCGCGGAAACGACGCGCGCAGCGAAAATGACTCCTGCAAGCCCTGATAGTGCTCCCGCAATGACGTAAACGGAGGTAAGCACTCGCTTGACGTTGATTCCAGCAAGGCGTGCTGCCTCGGGATTACCGCCGACTGCGTAAACGTGCCTTCCGTACTTCGTTCGTTCCAGGACAAACCAGCAGATGATGTACACAATGATCATCACAATAACGGGAGCTGGAATTCCAGCAATGTACCCGTTTCCGAGGTCCCTGAAAGCTAGTTTATTGTCCACGATGGGTTGGCCCCCAGTGAGCGTGTATCCAAGGCCGCGGAGGAATGTCATCATGCCGAGCGTCACAATAAAGGGCGCGAGGGCTAGGTATGCTGATAAAGCACCATTCACCCATCCTGCAACTGCACCGGCAAGAATCCCAGCGATTATCCCTACGATAGCTGGAGCGCCGGAGATACAGGCCAGTACTGCGGTTACGCCGGATACGGCAACGATTGACCCGACCGAGAGATCAATGCCGGCGGTGATAATAACGAAGGTCATGCCGGCCGCAATGATCGCGTTGATAGAGATCGAACGGGCGATATTCATGAGGTTGTTCATCGACATGAAGTTCGGGGCTATGAGCGCCATAATCACAACGAGAAGGACAAGGACCGCGAGAATCCCGACCTTATCCCACCACGCAGCGAAGTTCATTTTCCGTCGAGGTGCAGCTTCTATAGTCATGCTTGTTCCTTTGTTGCTCCGGTCGCGAGGCTCATGACCGATTCTTCCGTGGCGTCTCGTGCATCGAGTTCTCCCACGACTTTTCCTTTTCGCATAACGATGATGCGATCAGACATTCCCAGGACTTCGGGAAGGTCAGAGGAAACCATGATGATGGTTTTTCCTTCTTTAGCCAGATCATTCATGATTTCGTAGATCTCCCTTTTCGCCCCGATGTCAACACCGCGCGTAGGCTCGTCAAAAATCAAGAGATCGGCGCCCGCCATGAGAGTGCGGCCGAGAAGTGCCTTTTGTTGGTTCCCTCCAGATAGAGCCCGTACGGGGAGATTCGTGGAGGTCTTTCTAATATTGAGCACCTCCATGATCTGGCGAACTTTCTTTCGAATTGCGCCTCGTGCGAGCACACCGAGTTTGGTGAAGTTCCCCAAAGAGGCAATTGAGATATTCGATGCCGTTGTGTGATCCAAAAACAGCCCCTGTTCTTTTCTGGATTCTGGCACCATAGCGATACCAGCTTCTAGGGCTTCCTTGGGGCTTTTAGGATGATAGCTTTTACCCTTGAGTAGCAACGTTCCGCTATTTATCGGATCCGCTCCCATAAGTAGCCTGACGGTTTCCGAACGTCCGGCACCAACCAAGCCTGCGAACCCAAGAATTTGCCCGGCTCGAGCCTTGAAGGAAACATCCTCAACGCCAGGCGCTTTGAGATCTTTCGCCTCAAGTACTATTTCTCCTGATGAACGGTCTGCATGTTCGTATAGATCGCCGATTTTTCTTCCGACCATCATCCTCACGATTTCGTCAGGTGTTAAGTCGGCTAGGGACTGTGTCCCGACGGATGTTCCGTCCCGAAGAACGGAGACTCTATCAGCCAGCTTCCACACTTCTTCCATGCGGTGAGTGATGTAGATAAGACCAACACCGTTCTGCTGCTGCTCCCGAATAATTCTGAAAAGGTCTTCTGTCTCAGCGCGGGAAAGCGCGGCAGTTGGCTCGTCGAGAACGAGAATGCGAGCATTCTCGGCAGCCGCACGGGCAATTTCTACCATCTGTTGCATGCCGATGGAGAACGAACCGAGTGGCCTGTTCACATCGATGTCCACTCCAATGGCAGATAATTTGGCACGTGCATCAGAACGCATCTTGTCGCGATCAAGAATCCCGTGTTTGAGTGGTTCAACGCCAAGACAGAGGTTTTCGGCCACGGTCAGATTTGGGACGGTGTTGATTTCTTGATGGATGATCGCGATGCCGTGTTTACGGGCATCGTTAGGAGAAGAGATACGGGCTTCTTGCCCATCAACGAAGATCTTTCCACTGTCGGCAGCCAAGTTCCCCGCCAGGATCTTCATCAAGGTTGACTTGCCGGCACCGTTTTCTCCCATGAGCGCATGAATCTCTCCGGCGTGCAGATCAAAGGAAACTCCTCCGAGTGCTTGTGTGGCACCGAATCTTTTCCTGATTCCTTCGAGCTTGAGAAGTGTCATCTCTACCATCCCGGGTATTCGTCGACCGCATCACGAGTAATGATTTGCGAAGGAATAAGGATAGTGGTTTCTGTGAGCGATTCTCCACGAGCAAGTTGCTGTCCAACCTCGATTGCCTTCTCTACCATCTTTGCGGGCTCTTGGGTGGCAGTACCGACAAAAGGAGAACCTGCGGTTCGGAGCTCCTGAAGTCCTTCAGGGGAAGCGTCGATTCCCACCACTTTAATTTCACTCGTACGCCCCGCTTGCTGGACAGCAAGCGTCGCACCAAGCGCGGATGGATCATTCATGCCAAAGATGCCCTGGACATCGCTGGCTGCGGTAAGCATGTCGGTAGTCACGGAGAGGCCGGTAGCACGGTCGTTTTGCGAGTTCTGATGTCCGACTTCCTTAATGCCAGGGAAATTTCTCATAGCTTGATTGCAGCCCTTGATACGATCTGTGATCGTTTGGATAGGCGTACCATCAACAACCAAAATGTTCCCCTTACCACCCATTTGTTCGAACAGATAGGTGCATGCAATTTCACCAGCCTGGACGGCATCGGTCATTACAATGGCATCCGCTCCCTTTGCGGGAGTATCAACAGCTACCACGAAGATTCCTGCCTGTCGGGCACGTTCGATGGCGGGTTGTAGGCCGGACTCGTCCACAGCGGAGACAACGATAAGGTCCACGCCTTGCTGAATGAATGTATCGATCTGAGTATTCTGATTCGCCAGATCAAGTTTGGCGTCTTGGACGTTGAGGGTCGCACCAATCTTTTCGGCGGCTTCTTTCGCGCCCTTATCCATAGCGGAGAAGAAAGGATTTGACATGTCCTGAACCATCAAGCCGATTTTCTCGATTTTGTCCGGTTTGGGTGCTTCCGTAGCGGAGTCGCCTGAAGTGCAACCCGAGAAAGTTGTGGCTAGCAAGATGCTGGTAGCGAAGGCGAGTACCTTTTTTACTGTTCTCATCGTTGAGATCTCCTTTTGGTTAGATAGACCGTTTGGTCCAAATTGTTTTCAAATTCTTTTAGCATCCGCAGGAACCGCGAATTCTGAGTTTGACATTCACCTCCTCAGACTCCTGGTTGTGGTAGCGGATCGCTCCTTGTGGATGCTCTTGCATGATGTGAATGAGTTTCAGAGCGGCTTTTGCGCCGATATCCCGAGAATCTTCGTCAATTAACGTCACTGGAGGATCGACAAAAGTTGACCAAGTAAATTCGTCAAATGCGACTAACGCGACTTGATCAGGAACATGAAGGTCGCATGCTTGGAGTGCGTGCATAGTTCCGAGGAGAAGTGGATTGTTACCGGCAATGACCGCGAGCCCCTCTGTCTTCCTATCCCTGAGATACTCCTCTAATACGGTTGCACTTGATTGTGAGTCATTAGCGCATTCGAGAATCGAAAGAGTTGCTCCGAACTTCTCGGCGGCGTTTTCCATACCTTTAATTCGAGTTTGCCTCGTGGACCACCGCTCGGGATAGATCAATAAAAGCCACTTGTCGAGTCGGTGGTAATTGAGATGTTCACCGATTTGATACGCTGCTTGTTCGTTATTTGAGGTTACAGACACCGAACCGGAAGGTGCGGTTGGTCCCTGCGAGTCGACATAGACAATGGGGATTCCCCACTCGCAGAGCTTCTCATGGTTGTCTACAGATAGAGTAAGAGTGCTAATAACTCCAGCTGCCCGCGATTGTATTGCCTCGATAACAACCAGATCTTCAGTTTTCTGGTCAAACCTGCCTTCGGGAGCGAGGTCAGCTGTGCGTACGCCATGGGAGGATGTACGTAGCATTTCGTGAATGCCGTCGAGCATATCTACGTAGTAGGCATTGGATGTCGATGCTGTCATTACAACGATTGGGCCGGGAGTTTCACGGCGCAGAGCGCGTGCCGTTTGGTTAGGGATATAACGGAGTGTTTTGGCCGCTTCCAATACCCGGGTTTTGGTTGATTGCGTTACGGGAGCTTTACCGGAAAACGTATTGGAGACAGTCCAAATGGACACACCGGCGGCCCTAGCCACGTCTTTGAGAGTTGCCGGTTTCATTAGGGTCTCCTTTGTCCCAATTAGTTGCGTTGAGGTCAAGCTATGCCACCTAAACGTTTAGGGCAAGGATGCATATCGGTTCAAAGTGTTGTGGGGTGCGACACATGAGTCTGTATTACGTGCATTTTAAGACACTTATCCGCATAGGTTTTGTGTTTCTCTGTAATGGTTGATTGGCGTTTGTCTAATGATTAGCTTTCGCGTAGTAATTATTCGGTTTTTGAAGTGATGGAAGTTGTGTGTGGAAACTGTGAAATACCCTTTTCTCAACAGCCGCGCGGGATTAAAGTGAATCCATGATCGATGACAATGCTCCGCTTCCACAATCTGATCGTCCTACCGCTACCGCCGCCGGGCACTGGGTGCTCGCCCGCGCGGGGAAGCGGGTATTGCGCCCCGGTGGCCTGCATTTGACGATGGCCATGCTTGAACACGCCCAGCTGGCCAATGCGGACGTGGTGGAATTCGCCCCCGGCCTGGGCCGAACCGCGGAACTCATTATCGCCCAGCCCATTCACTCCTATACCGGAGTCGATCAGGACAAGAATGCGGTGACCCGCGTCAGGGGGATCGTTGAAAAAGTGGGCGGCGTCGTCGTTAATTCCACCGCGCAGAAATCTGGACTTCCCGAGGCAAGTGCGGATGTGGTCGTGGGTGAAGCGATGCTCACCATGCAGGGCGCCAATTCGAAAGCCGCGATTGTGAGCGAAGCTTTCCGGTTGCTGCGCCCGGGCGGGCGCTACGCCATCCACGAGCTGAGCCTCACCCCGGATAGTATCGATCCAAGCATTGCCGATACCCTGCGCAAGGGCCTGGCCCAGACGATTCGCGTCAACGCGCGTCCGCTCACCCAGGCTGAATGGCGCCAGGTGCTCACCGACGCCGGTTTCGACGTGGAATGGGTGGGGGAGGCTCCTATGGCGCTGCTGTCCCTCCGCCGTAATCTGGCCGACGAAGGCCTGCGCGGGGTGGCACGTATCCTCCGAAATGTGCTGCGCGATAAAGAGCTACGGGCGCGGGTGCTGGCCATGCGTGCCCTCTTCCGCAAGTACCGCCACCACCTGGCCGGTGTGGCCATGGTGGCTCGTAAACCCGCCGAATCCGCCACTACCTCGAACTGAAAGGACAACCGATGAGTGACACTACCCCGCAGCTTTCCTACCTGGAAGATCTTGGCGCCACGGTGGATTACGCCGCCGCCTCGACCGTTTCCACCACCGCGCTGCGCGCTGAAGGTGTGAATGTGGTGGTCTTCTCCTTCGATACCGGGGAGGAACTTTCCGAGCACACCGCCGCCGTTCCCGTACTCATCCAGGTACTAGAAGGTGAGGTGGAAATGCGCACTGAGGGACGCACTGTGCAGCTGCGCCCCGGCGGCCTCGTGCACCTGCCCACCCGTCTCCCGCACGCGGTGCGCGCCCTGGCTCCCACCAAGATGGTGCTGTTCATGCTCACCGGGCAGCGTGTGGGCTAGAGTAGCCCCATGTCAACATCCGAGAAACCGCAGCTGCCCGCGAAACCCGAGCTGCCAGAAGCGCAGCAGCTATCGGAAGCGCAGGAGCTGCCGGAGAAGCTGGAAACTCCCGCTTCCCTCGATGCCGCCCAGGCGGAGGAGATTCAGCGCATCGCGCGCCGGCGCATGATTGCGGCCGCGATTGTAGGAGTCATTCTGCTGATCGTCATGTTCTTCGCCGGGCGCGCCCTGCGCCAGCACCTGAGTGCACCCTCGGCTGGCGTGGGGGATCCGGTAGCCGCGGTGATGGCTAATCCGCCGTGGTGAAGCAGCCGGTAGCCGCGGTGGCGGCGGGCCCTTTCGCGGTGGCGAGCGGCACTGACGCCTGGGAGTGGCAGAGCACACACCTCTGAAGTTGCTTCGCGTCCCGCCATTGACTATTATCTTTTCTGTTGCAAATTCCCGCATAGCTCAATGGCAGAGCATTCGACTGTTAATCGAACGGTTGCTGGTTCGAGTCCAGCTGCGGGAGCGAACGAACGGCGGTGAGCGTAGGCTTGCCGCCGCTTTCGTATACGGGGTTAGTCAAATCCCACGGCGCGCAGCGCAGCGCGGCCGCAACCTCGTCCAGCTCCTCGAGCTTCCACGTCCGGCCACCCATCCACCGCTTATTGATAGTGGAGTGTGTCACATTAAGTGCGCGGGCTAAATCCCTTTGGCTCATGCCTAGGCGCCCGGCGCGCGCCCGAATGTTGCCGGCAACAATATCGGCAAGTGTAGGCGTTTCGTGTTGAATCTCTTGCGTGCTCATGTGGTAATGATAATTCCAATATGGAACATTTTGCAAGCGAAGCGGAGCTAATGCCGCTTGACAGGGTGTAACCGAAATGGAACTATATGAGCCATGGAGAGCTACACCGATACAGTTCGCGGAAACATCCGCAATTACTTAGACGCAAATCACATGACCCAGCGCGATCTAGCGAAGAAGCTAGGTTATTACCCGAATTGCGTTTCACGCTGGCTCAACGGCACCCGTGGTATTACTCTGCGTGACCTCCAGCGGCTCGCGCGGCTGGGTGTTGAAATTCCGCCCCTTGATGGCGATTCGTTCAAGCTCGAGGAGCGGGCAGCATGATCACCCCGGAGATTAAGCAGCAGATCGAGGAAAGCTTGAAACGGGTCGCCCGCGCATCCCGCGCCGGTGGCCGCAATTGCCGCAAGCGTATGGCGCTGCGCCGTGAGCGTGACCGGCTCATCCAGCTTTTCGACCACACCCCCCGCCCGGCGCGGCCCGATGAAAAACAGGAAACCGAGCAGCGCGCGCAGTCTTTGGCTCGCTCTCTTTATATCTCTCGTCAAGCGCTGCGCCGCGCTAAAGAAATCGATGCAGCACGGCGCAACGCTGACGACGCTAACAACTAGCCGCCTTTGCGAAGCAACGCCGTTTTGAGCGTTGTATTCAACTCTTGCAGCTCGAAAAAGATAGCCGTCAAAATCTCCTCGACACTATCCGGGCTGGTATTCGAATCGTCCATAATCTCACCTCCTCACAGAAAGAAAGCCTAATGAATGAGAGCGAAGCCCGCGCAGCGCACCCCGCAGCGCCTACCCCGGCCCGGCTTTCCGATCTTAATATCGATCTCTTGCTGCATCAGATGGATAACCACCTTATTGAAATCGGCCTGCGCGCCGGTTGTGTGCGCGATTGCTACGCAGATTCGAGGAAGCCAGAGTACGTAACCGAAGTCCTGCTACTTGACACGGTAGCGGAGCTGGACTCCCTGCGTGCCCTCGCCGAAAAGCTGTATGTAGCGTGCTGCGCGGTGCGTAGTGAGTTGAAGATGCGCATCAAAGAAGAGCGCGAAAAGACCGAAGCCGGCTTATCGCAAGTTATTAGGGCCTGGATCGCAAACGCGGACAAGCGCACCGGCGAAGCGGGGAATAATGGCTAGGATTCCTACCGCTCACGCGGAGACCCGCGCCCTGCTTACCTCCCTTGCCCGCCGTGGCTGGGGAGAGTTACGCGATGAGAAGAAGGGCACGCGCTGCGTGCTGGAAGCCCTCGTCAAGCTCTTGCCATATAAAAGCGGGCAAGGCGCCGTAACACAATTCCAGCTAGGACAAGCCACCGGATACAGCCGGCGGTGGATTAGCGTCTGCCTGCAGCGCCTTGAAGCCATGGGAATTATCACTTACGCGCGCGGCGGCGTGATGAACGGGAAGAAGCATCCCGGCTTTATCCGCATCATTAAGAAAAAGCTCGTGGAGCTTATCAAAGGCGCACGCCGCCGCCATGACGACGACACCCGCGCACACAACGCCCGCACGGATGCCGCCATCGCCGAATCACGCTCCAATGGGCAGTACCTCGTTAGTGTGCCCGTAATCCAAGAGCCGGAGAAAGAAAAAGATGAGGCGCCCGCATCGGATCCACCCTTATGGGAAGTAGATGCCCCTCTCCTCACCTCTAGGGAGGGAGTGCCCCTACCGGGGCACACTCTCTCTCATGATGAAAATGGAGCCGGGCTAGCGCCCGGCACGCCCTCCCATGTGTTAGCTACCCGCGCCACGCCCTCGACAGGGCAAGCTACCCGCCCGGCGCGGTTAGCTAACCTGCCACTCCAACCCGTGCAGCGGCGGGCTATCTCGAAGGAAGAGCAATACCGGCGGGCTAATGCGCCCCTGCTGCGTGAAGCGGCGGTAAATGCACGCGAAGCAGTGAGCAGGGAAAGGGTGACGCCGCCGCCCGCCCTTGCATCGGAAACGAATAATTATGCACAATACGCGGCTAACGCAATGGCAAAGATAAAGGCACAGCTCACCGCACACCTAAACCCTGCGCAGCGCAGAGCGCGCGAAATGCTGCGTGAAAGGAAAGAGAAGAAATGATGATTACAGACGCAGACCGGGCACGCGCCCGGACAACACACCGCGCCGGTGAAATGTGGACACCACGCGGGCGCGCCATCCAGACCAGCGCCGCACTCATACGCGCAAGCCTGGGCAGCATTGAAGCCACCGCCGGGGCTATCACCTCAAGCGCCGCGCGGGCTAGCTGTTATGACAGCGTGGCCGCTATCCGCCGCCACCTCGCCGCTATCCTGGAGGACGCACAAGGCCTGGAGCTGGCGCTATGAGTGATAGCCCGCTGAAAAGCATCTACCCGCTGGTAGCTAGCGCGTGCGTGCGTCGCTATATGAAAGAAAACGGCGTGAGCGTAGACCGGCTCGCGCGTGAAGTAGGACTCACACGCGGCACGTTCTACCACCGTCTACAAGGTAACCGGCCGTGGCGCGTGGAAGAGCTAGACGCCCTCGCATCCTTTGGCGTGCCGTTCCCGGCCCTCGGATTGAAGAAAGGAAAGCCCAATGAATAACCGCTACCGGGTAGTGTGGCCTGTGATCATGGCCTATCTCTTCACCCTCGCAAGCCTGGCCGTGGCCGTGTTCGCCCCTCTCGTGCCAGTGCGTGCCCTGGCCTGCGCTATGGCAGTAGGCACCGCCCTCATGCTCGGTGTGTATATCGGCAGCAGGGAGGGGGGTGGCCGGCGTGATTAGGGGCAGGAAGATACGCAAGACCGCCCTCGCCCTCGTCTCTATCTATGGCGACCGCTGCGCTAAGTGTGGGCAGCGCATCGACCTCACACTGCGCCACCCCGCACCCGGTAGCCTGAGCATCGGCCACCAGCTACCCCGCGCCCGTGGTGGTAGCGATGCGATAGAGAACCTCCGCCCGGAGCATCTGCATTGCAACACGGCGGCCGGCGCCAGAATCACACGCGCCCCGCGCCAGCCTGACGTGACGCCGGGCTACTTTGGCCCGGCAGAATGACGCCGTTTTTCTGAACGTTCAACCACGGGAACTCGCGCCCCCTCCCTCCATTTTTCCCCAAACGCTGAGGAAAAACGGCGGGAAACCGGGCAAAGGTAAGCGATTCGTAGAAAAAAATTAGGAAAAGGAAATGAACCAAGCGCAGCTATTCGCCATGCCTGAGCCAGCCACCCCCGCCGGGCCTAATGAAGCCGCGGTAGATGCCCTATGCGAAGAACTCGAGGGGCAAGGCCTGCTAACCGGCAAGTGGCGCGCCCTCTCCGTGTCGCTGCGCTCCACCGCCAAAGCAGTAGATACCGGCATCCAGCAGTCCAAGATCAGCGTAGCCACTTCAAAGCTAATGGCGCTCTTGCAGGAAGGTCTACAGGCTATGCCGGAGCCACGCGCGAAAACCTCTGACGCTTACGACACGCTCGCCAGCGTTATTGATCTGATGACCCGGGAAGCGATCACCGGGGAAAAGGCCGGCGACCATGCCAAATGAGAATCGCCCCGGGTGGCCGAAGTACGCCACCGCCCGCAATCCCGCCCGGCCTACCCTCGGCCCGCTCGTTGCAAAGATCGATGAGATCATCACCGGCGATAAATTCATGCCGTGGCAGCGATGGGTTACAGATGTGGCCTGGGAGCTTGACCCGGAGCACCCCGGGGAGCTGTATTACACCGAGGGAGATATCACCGTGCCGCGGCAGGCCGGGAAATCCAAGCTATTGGAAGCATGGCACCGCGCCGGCGCCGTCATGTTCAATGGGTGGCAGTCGTATATGACCGCGCAGACCGGCAAAGACGCGGGCAAGCGATGGCGTTCCCTCGTTGATGGGCTTGATCTTGCGAAAGGTAATCGCGGGCTGGATTGGAAAATCTTGCGCGGCAAAGGGCAGGAAAGCGCGGAATATCTGCCGCAAGGCTCGCGTATAATGCCATTCCCACCAACCGACGACGCCCTGCACGGCGACCACAATAACCTAGTAAGCATTGATGAGATGTGGGCCTTTTCAATTGATGAGGGCATCGCGTTAGAGACCGCGGCAAAGCCCGGATTCCTGACCGTCCCGCTGATCATGCTCGTTAGGTGCTCCACTATGGGCACCGCAAATAGCGCTTATATGAATCAAGCGCTCGAGCTAGGACGCCGCGCCGTCAAAGACCCGCAAGCGCGCCGGTTCTATTTTGAGTGGAGCGCGCCGGATGAGATCGCCGCGGCTGACCCCTACTCTGATGAGGCCCTCGCATTCCACCCGGCTATAGGGCATACGCAAACCGCCCGCCGCATTCGAGACCTCGGCCGGGGAATGCCCGTAGGCGAATGGCGCCGCTCATTCCTCAACCTGCTAACACAATCGAAAGAGACGGTTATTGACCTCGCGGCGTTTGATGCGCGGCGATGGAATTACGACCCGGACACCGCCCCCGCGGAGCGCTATAAACCCGCCGCGCCGAATGATATCGTGATCGCTTTCGATATCGCCCCCGGTGGCACCTCGGCGACGATCTACGCGGGCTGGCTCGACCCTGCCGGGTTCATGCCGTGCGTGGAGCAGGTAGCAACCGCGCCCGGCACGGAATGGCTTACCGGCGCCCTGCGCAACCTCGCGCGCAGGGGATACCGCCGCATCCTCACCGACGATTCCGGCCCTAACCGCACCATTTTGCAAGATCTGCCCGACCTCGAGATGCCTATCACCACGCTTTCATTTAAGGAATACGCGACCGCCTGCCAATCCTTGCTAGATCGCATCCGCTCCGGTGAGATCGAGCATGACGGCGCACCCGCCCTCATCGAAGCCATCGAAAACGCCGCGCTGAAAGACACCTCCTCGGCGCTCTCTTTCGACCCCAAAAAGAGCGCCGGGGCTATCGATGCGCTGCGGGCGATGGCTATCGCGCAGGACGGCGCCGCCCGTTTCTTGAAAGAATCTCCGTTTGTGCTCGTGTAGCGTAGCGTTCTATTTTCTAGCGCTACGCTAGAAAACCACACGCGCGCCCGAAGAAGCGTTCATGATGGTGGCCATGAAGCACACGGCGCTACTCTCAAGGATGGGCATTCTCACCCGCTCCACCACCGAGCCGGAAACCACGGCCGGCCCGGTGGTGCCCGCCCGCCCCGCCGCCCCGCTCTACAATGACGCGCGCGGGCTGGTAGCCGTTTATCGCGCTCTGCAAATCCTCGAAACCTCAGCCCGGCAGCTCACTATCGATGTGTGGCGCGGTGGCCACCGGCTCGACCGCGCACAGCGGGCTAGCTTCCTCAACCGCCCCGACCTCACTCTGCTTTCATTCGGTGCTTTCACCGCCGAAACGGTCTCGAGCATGGCGCAGCGCGGTAATGCCTATTGGCTCGTGAAGCGCGCCGGGTATGAAATCGTAGACGTAACCATCCTTGACCCGCTGCATGTGGGAGTGGCCGCGAATGAGCGCGGCATCCCGGCGTATTCGTATAAGGGGAAGCCGGTGCCGCTCTCCGATATCCGGCACTTGCGCCTGACACACACACCCGGCGAACTGTTAGGGCTGTCGCCCTTGCAGGCGTGCATGGCCACCGTCCAAGGCGCACTAGCAACACAACATTACGCGGATAACTGGACGACCGCGGGGGGAGTGCCTACCGGCATCCTCACCACCGATCAACCGATCACGGCGCAGCAAGCAAAGGATTATAAGCAACACGCTAATAAAACATTGCAATACGAATCCGGCATTGCGGTCATGGGCAACGGCCTGAAATATTCGCCGCTCAAGCTCACCCCCGCGGAGCTGCAATTCATCGAATCGCGCCGCGAAGATGTGGTACAGGTGGCGCGAATGTTCGGGATTCCGGCACGGCTCATGCTTGCCACCATCGAGGGAGGAGCGCAAACCTACGCGAATCTCGAGAGCGAAAATCAGCAATTCGTCCGGCAAACCCTCATGACGTATCTCGCGGAGATCGAGGACGCTTTAACTGATCTCGCACCTGCCGGGCAGACGGTGCGCTTCAACCTTGACGGCTTCCTCCGGCCGGATACTCTCACCCGCTACCAAGCGCACGAAATCGCCCTGCGCGCGGGATTCCTCACCCCCGGCGAAGTGAGAGAGATCGAGGGGCTAGACCCGCTCGAAGAAACCCCCGCGGTTGTTGAAATTGAAGAAAAGGATTCCGAGAATGTCGAAGCCGAATAATCCGATTACCGGCCTGCAATACCGCGAAACACCCGCCGCGGCGCCGGAAGTCACCGAGGAACGCACTTTCACCGCTCTTGCCGTGCCCTGGGAAACTGAAACCGAGCTGTGGCCGGGCATTGCTGAGAAATTCCAGCGCGGCGCACTCACCGGCGAAGCCGTGAAGCTCCGCCTCGAGCACCGCGAAACAATCGGCGTAGTAACTGCGCTCGAGGATACCGAGGCGGGCCTTATGATCACAGGCCGCATTAGCCATACCCGCGCGGGGGATGATGCTTATACCCTCGCAAAAGACGGCGCGCTCAGTGCCGTGTCTGTGGGCTTTGAGCCGCAAGAATACGACATTACCGAGCGCGACGAAGACACTTTATACACGCATACCCGCGCGCAATTATTGGAAGTTTCGCTCGTGAGCTTTCCGGCTTATGAGGACGCAAAAGTTAGTGAAGTAAGAAACCGAAAGGAAACCCCCGCAATGGATACCGAAAATACTGAGGTGGTGGAGCTGCGCGCAGGTCTCGAAGAGCTGCGCCGCACCCTCGAAACTGTCCGAGACAACACCGCCGGAGGAGCGGCCGCGCCGGCGTGCGTATTCCGCTCAGCCGGCGAATATATTAAGGCCGCGGCGAATGGTGACCCGCGCGCCCTCGAGCTACGCGAAGCCACAGAAACCGCCGTACTAGCGGATACCGCGCAGAAGCCGGTATGGGTGAATAAAACGCTCCGGCTCATGGAAGCGAAGCAGAAGATTACTAACATCTTCACGCACTCGTACACCTTGCCCGCGGCCGGTATGAGCTATGAGTACCCGGAAATTGCCACGAATACGGTTAAGGTCAGTGAACAGGCGAATGAGACGGACGATCTGCCGTTCGGTAAGATCACGCTCGAAACCGCATCGGCTGCGGTCAAGACTTACGGCGGCTGGAGCGAAGTCTCTAAGCAGGTGGTGCAGCGTGCAAGCGTGAATTACCTCGATGCCCTGCACCGCGCGCAGGCCATCGCCTACGCGAATGAGATCGAGCGCGCAACCCGCATCCTCGTCACCGAAACGATCAAGACCAATCTCACCACGACGCCGGTGGAAGCCGCTACCACCGCGGCCGCACTCACCGTGAACGGGCTTATTGATCTCTTGCTGGCTCTCACTGATCATTTTGATAATAAAGTGATCTTCCCGCTCGAGGGCATCGCCGTGTCGCCGGACGTATTCGGGATTCTTGCGAAATTGCCGGAGCAGCGCAAGGCGCTCCAATTCACGCCGGCCCCGGATTCCAAGCAAGGCACCCTATCCGTAACCGCGGCATCTGCGAATCTTGCCGGCCTGCCCGTGGTCTCCCTCGGCTCCGGTACCGGCATTTTCGCCGGTTACTCGAGCGCCGCTATTGAGGTGCTGGAATCGCCCGGCGCACCGCTCCGGCTCAATGACCAAAACATCCGCAACCTCACCGAGCAGTACTCGGTCTACGGTTACGCCGCGCATTCCGCTCCGGCCCCGGCCGCACTCGTGCCGGTCAAGTTCAAGGCCGCGTAATGAGCGCGCTAAGGGAGCGGCTGCGTGAGCATCTGAAGCTACCGGCCGGGAATAACGCGGAGCTAGATGCGCTCCTCGAGCAAGGCACCGCGCTCGTAGATCAGCTGATCGGCTCGGCTAGCGTGCCGGATGTGATTCGGGAAGCCGCGATCTTGACCGCCGCGCGGGAGCTAGAAACCCGCGTTAAATCGCCCGGTGGTATTTTCGCGGCATTCGGCGACCAAGACGGCGCTATCCGGCTCGCCCGCGACCCGCTCGGCCCCGTCCGGCCCTTGCTCGCCCCATATCTGCCGGGAGGATTCGCATGAATCCACTCAACCGATACGCCGCGCACTTAGTGGATGCCCTCGCAGTAACCGGCTATACAGTGCGCGCTGATCAGCCCGAGATCATCCACGGAAAGCATATTTTGCTGGAAGCCCCGAGCTATACGCCCGGCGAAACATTCGGCAGCTTGAAAGCCGAATACAAGGCGCTGTGTATCCTCGAAGCCCGGGACGCCGCCGGCGCGGTAGCCGAAGCGAACGCTCTTGTGTGGGAGGTCTACGCGGCGCTGATCAACAGCGAAGCCGGATACCTCACCCGCGCGGGGAGTCTCTACAACCTGCGCGATGGCTCCGGCAATATTTTCGCCGCCCTAGATATCACCATTGAAAACGAAATCACAGAAAGAGACTAATCATGGGTTCGACTCGCATTAAAGGTAATGCCCTGATTCTTGAGATCGACGGGACGGAATACCGCGGCGATCTCACCGAATACCACATTAAGAATGAAGAAAAAGATAGCGACGTAACCACATTCGAGGACGCCGCGCAGGGTAACACCCGCAAGTACATCCTCGAAGCGGGCTTTGTCCAGTCCACGGCGTCGCAGTCTCTTTGGCGTAAGCTCTGGGATAACGCCGGCCGGAAGAACGTGCCTTATAAGATCGCCCCGCACGGCAATAAAACCGCTACCGCTGATCAGCCGCATTTTACCGGCACGCTCACCCTGCCCGCACCCGGCGAACTCGGCGGGGAAGCCGGCCCCGGCGAATTCACCACTAGCGCTGAATTCGAGCTTGACGGCAAGCCGAAACTCGTGACCGCCTAGTCATGGAATCAAAGAGTATTGATCTTGATATCCGCTCCGGCCCGATGCGTCTCAAGGTCATGGGGTATCGCGATCTCATGCGCGCTCTCTCCAAGAGCGGCGCAGACACCGAGGACATGCGCGACCTCGTGCATGATCTCGGTGAGATCGTGGCAAAGGACGCGCGCCGCCGCGCTAAAAATAGCGCGGTGGCCGCTACCATCCGAGCCGGCCGCGGCAAAACCAAAGCAGTAGTACGCGCCGGCCGGAAGCGCGTACCTTACGCCGGCGTGCAGGAATACGGCACCGACGGCCGCGGCCGGTCTTTCAAGAAGCACGGCTACCCCCGCATGAGCTACATGCGCCCCGCACTCAAAGCCACACAACCCCAAGTGTATGACCGGCTAGTGCGCGGCTTGCGTGATCTCCTCGAGGCGAATCGCCTAGAAGTGAAAGGAAACTAACCCTATGGCTATCATCATGGATAATATTACTATCGCTGAATTCGATCTGATGGAGCGCGCCCTCGGCCGGCCTATCGGCGAAGAATCGGAGGAGTCCGGCAAAGCGGATTATGTGGCCGCTATTACCATCATCGCCGCGCATCGCCTGGGTAAAGAGCTTTCCCTCGAGGAAGCCCGCGGCCTATCCATGCCGCAAGCTCAAGCAATCCAGCAAGCCGGAGCCAAAGCCAAAGCAGAAACCCGCACCCCCGCGGCCGTCGCTGATCTCCTCGAAGCCATCGGCTACACCGAGGAGGGCGAAGCGGGGGAATGATGCGCGCCCGCGCAGACAAACGCCTGCGCGAAATGGCGCAATTCGCATTAGAAGCACACATACCCCCGCGCGATTACTGGGCCTTAACCATCCATGAGCGGGCCGCAATCGTAAGGGAGCAGCGCGCCCGCGTGAATCGCGCGCGCCGCCGCTAAGCAAGAAGAGGAGGGCAGGAAATGGCCGGAAATGTCGTTAATATTAGCGTGCTTGCTAATACCGGGCAGGCGCGTAAAGAGCTGGAGAAATTCGGTAAAACCACCGGTAGTTTCTCCGGCATCCGCAAAGAAATCGACACGCTCGGTAATTCCCTTTCCTCGATGGCGAAGAAGATCGGCGCGCTCGGAGGAGCATGGGCCGCCTATGGAATCAAAGCAGCTAGTGATCTCGAGCAATCCACCGGCACCATTGATGATATTTTCAAAGATCACGCCGCCACGGTGCATAAGCTCGCTGATGAAGCCGCCACCGCCGTAGGATTGAGCGCGAATTCTTATAATGAGCTGGCCGCTATCATCGCCACACAGTTAAAAAATGGTGGCACATCCGTGGATGAACTGGCCGGCAAGACTGATAATCTTATCCGGCTGGGTGCTGATCTTGCCGCGGGCTTTGGTGGCTCTACCGCTGACGCCGTGAATGCGCTCTCCTCAGCTCTCAAGGGGGAGCGTGACCCTATCGAAAGATACGGCGTGAGCTTGCGTCAGGTGGATATCGATGCGCGCGCCGCGGCGATGGGATTCCAGAAGCTAGGCGGCAGCTTTGACGCTCAAGCGCAGCAAGCCGCCACGCTCTCGCTGATCATGGACCAAACCGCGGATATGACCGGCAAATTCGGCCGCGAAACCGATACCGTGGCGCACCAGACTGAGGTAGCGAAAGCGAATTTTGAGAATCTGAGCGCGGAGCTAGGCGAAAAGCTCCTGCCGTATATCAATCAGCTAGTGACCTGGCTCAATGGGAATCTCTTGCCGGGCTTGAAGAAAGCGAAGCCGTATCTGATTGCTTTGGCGGCGGTGGCCGCGCCTATCATGGCCGGAGCCATCGCATTCAAAGTAGCAACTGCGGCGCTGAATGCTTGGAAAGTGGCCGTAGCTCTTGCCACTGCCGCTCAGTGGCTCTGGAATGCCGCCATGAGCGCTAACCCGCTCACCTGGATTACTCTTGCGATCATTGCACTAGTGGCCGGGATTATCTTGCTCTGGCAGCGCTGCGAGGGATTCCGCAATGCGGTAGCCGTCATCTGGGAGAACATTAAGAGCGCTATAGATTCGGTGGTGCAATGGTTCACGGTGACCGTGCCGGAGTGGATTAGCAACGCCGTTGAAACCGTCAAGACATTCTTCTCCGATCTGTGGACGAAAGTTCAAGAGATATGGGACGGGATTAAGGAAACCATCTCAGATGTGATCGAGTGGATTAAGACGGCGCCGGGGGAAGCAGCAGATCAAGCCGCCGAATGGCTCTCCAACGCATTCCAAACCGCCAAAGAATGGGTTGTCGAAAAGCTCACCGCGCTTAAAGATGGTGCCGTGGAGAAATTTAACGCGCTCGTGGATTGGGTGAAAGGGTTGCCGGATAAAATCCTCGGCGCCCTCGGCGATCTCGGTTCGCTCTTGTGGGATGCGGGCCGGGCTATCCTGCAAGGCCTGCTAGATGGCTTGCAAAGCATGTGGGAGGGCGTTAAGGGATTCTTTAGCGGCCTTACCGATTGGATTCCGGACTGGAAAGGCCCCGCCCCGCGCGATGCGAAGCTCCTCACGGAAAATGGCCGGCTGATCATGCGCGGGTTCCTGCGCGGCCTTGAATCCTCATATGGCTCAGTTCGGCGCTCTCTGCAAGGCTTTACGGGTGACCTGCCCGGCATGGTGGAAGCAAAAGCCGGCATGAGCTTATCCCTCGAGCCGGCCGGTGCCGGCCCCGTCCCTACCGGCGTGACCTATATCATCAACGTTTCTGCGCTTGCGCCTAGCGCGGAGATAGGGCAGCGCGTCGTCGCCGCGATCAAAGAATACGAAACCACAGCCGGAAGGAGGTAACCCGTGAGTGCTTTGCTAGATCATGAGATCGTGCGCGGCGCCTACCTGAGCATGGATGGACAGCTGATGCTGCAAGAGCCTAGCGCGGAAATCCACCTCGACCCGCTACCGGCCGGCGACACGTGGCAGATCAAGATCGACCCGTATATCGTGCCGCCCGCCGGCGCGCGCGTAGGGGTACAGGGTGCCGTGCATCCTTTCACCAGCCCCCGCGCGCAAACTTTCACGCTTGACCCGCTCTTGCCGGTGGTCGTGCGTTTCGAGGGATGGCGCGCTTATTCCCGCTTCAAAATCACCATTATCACCGATTCGGACACGCCCGGCCCGGGCCGCGCCGCCCTCATGGCCTACCTACCGCGCCGGGATTACGTAAGCGCGATTCTAGGCAAGGCCATCCTCGGTAGCTTCACCCTGCCCGACCCGGAGCGGGTCAAGCCGTGGTTCATCCTCGGCATTAGCCGGGTAGGCTACGGGACACTATCGGCGGCGCCGGAGCGCAGCGCCTGGTATGAAATCCAAGGCGCCGCCACCTCAATCACCACCACCCGCGGCGTCACCTATACGGGCGTGAGCGGGCAGGCCATGCTAGGCACGCTCGAAGCCCGGATTATAAACAGCCTTGACCCTCGGGCTAGCGGGCTGATCAAAGGCACCCCGCTCCGGCTGATCGATCGCGCAACCCGCGCCGCGATCTTCACCGGCCGGCTCGAGAAAACCATCTCCACCCCCGAGCCGCGCGGCGGCTACACCCTCACCATTACCGCACATGATGCCGTGGCCATTACCGGGGCTAAAACTAAATGGCAGGAGACCCGCGCCCGCCCGGTGACGTGGCAGGCGGGATTCCGCCAGCTCCTCGAGCAGCTCCACCTGCCCGCCGGCTACCAGATCACCGGCACCGCCACCCGCCCGCGCCTCGGCGATATGGTCAAGGAATCCCCTTATACCACATGGCTCGACATTTTCGCCGCCACATGTGGCGTCACCTGGTATGTGGATGCGCGCGGCGTGCTGCGCGTCATCGATGCGCCGCCCGCCACCCTGCGCGGTGAGATCGTATTCACGAAGCCGGAAACCGGCCTGCCGGCAATCACCCCTACCAGCGCGGCCGCGCAGATCGACACCTCGACCATTTTCACCGGCATCACCGCCACGAATAACGCCGCGGAGCGCGGGGAAGATGGCCGCTTTCAAGGCACCACTACCACGCTGCGCACCGATTCGGCAACGCTTGCCGGAGCTTATGGCACGAATACGGCGCAGATCGAAACCTGCGCCGCGTCCATCCCGGAGCTTTCCGAGCATCTGCGCGGCCTGATGCGCTCATATCAGCCAGAGCAAGCCCTCACAGCAGTAGAAGCTACCCCATGGAATGATGATATGAATCACCGCGATAACGCCGCGCTTTCACGCCTGCTCGCCCTCGAAATCCTCGACGCCTTGACGGCGAACTACCGCGGCACCCGCGCGGTCACTCATATCACGGGGATACGACACGAAATTACCCCGAAACGCTGGCACACCGCCCTAACCCTGAAAGAATGGAGGAGCGCATGATCACGCCTTTTAAAGATGGCGAATTACTCACCGCGCAGCGCCTAAATGACGCTTTCGCCACTATGCCGGAAATGGAAGTAGGCAGCTATCAATACGCAAACGCCACAATTAGCTCCGGGCAGAAAGTAGGGTGGTATCCCCAAACTTTCACCCGCTCGCATGACCGCGCCCCGGATATCGTGATCATCTCACCGATGACAGACCCGGGAGTTAGCGGCGCGGCCGCGGATTATTCGGCTAGTGGCTTCAAATTCTGCCTACGCAACACCACCAATGGGAGCTTTTACGCCCCCTGGGTGAAATGGCTCGCAATCTGGCTATAAGAGAAAGGAAAATGATGGCGCTCTGCCCTTTCGCTCATCACGCGATCTACTACGAAGCTGGCCGCGAACACACCCCTGTTCGCATGACCTTGCATACGGCGTGGCCTGGCCCGGCTCATGGCCCGCTCTACCACGGCGCCCCCGCACCTAACGGCACCTATGCACACTTCTATATTGATGCGGACGGTGTGCTCTATCAAACCGCGGACACCGCGCAGGCAGCGCGCGCTGATCTCGAGGGAAATTACGGAACTATCTCGGTGGAAACCTGGGACGGTGCCCGCGAACAGCCCTTGAACGCGGCGCAGCTAGCCACCGCCCGCCGGCTGTGGGCATGGGTGCGTGATAATCATCCGAGCGTGCCGAATCGCATCGCATCGGTAGCATCTACCGCCGGCCTGGCCTGGCACCGACTCGGATGCGAGGGCAATTTTGGCGCTTTCAATCCCGAAGATATGGCCACCTGGAGCGCTGACCAGACCGGGGAGCGCTGGAGCGGCGCTTACGGGAAAATCTGCCCGGGTAGCCCGAAAATTTATCAAATTCCCGCTATCTTTGCGGGCGAAGAACAAGGAGATGAAGATATGCCTACTGCTCAAGAAATTGCTAACGCGATTATGGATATGCCTATCGAGCGGCGCGGCCCTCACTCAAGCGGGCACACGACGCTACGCGCTACGGTGGCCTGGCTCGATGAGAATCTGAATAACATTCCCGGGAACACCCGCGATGCAGTGATGAATATGAAGCTCACGCGCAAGGGAAACCAGCGCGGGGAAACCACCCCCGGCGCAACGGTAGCCTGGCTCGATGAGAATTTCGCAAAAGTTAAGGAAGAGATCGCGGCGCTAGGCGCGAAGATCGCGAAGCTCGAAGAAAATGAAAAGGAGTGCGCCTAATGGAAACCGCCCTCACGCTAGCTAGCGTCCCTGCTATCCTCGCCCTCGTCAATCTGCTAAAAAGCATCGGATTAGCGGGGAAGTGGAGCGCGGCCGCAGCCGTCGCCCTCGCCGTTATTCTCAATCTTGCCGCCTATCTGCTTGCTGATAGCGGGGCATGGCAGGCGATTAGCTCCGGCATCCTGCTAGGCCTTGCCGCCGCCGGCCTATATGACATTACACCCGGCCCGCGCCCGGTGCCCGGTGGCCGCCACTCCCTCGAGGAGGGAAGCACCCGCGCATGAGCGAATTTATTGCAATCCTCGGCGGCGGCGCCGGTATCGCCGCTATCCTCGCCGCCCTGCCGCCGCTGATGCGCAGTTTTAGATCGATGAAATCCGATCTTGCTACCGCGGCCGCGGAGCTTTCACCGAATCACGGGGGGAGCATGAAAGATGGCGTGACCGCTACCCGGCAGGAGGTCGCCGTAGTGAGTGAAAAGCTAGATCTGCTGATCTCCTCGAGCAGTGATACGCATAAGCTTATGCTCGATCATTTGCGCGCGAATGATCGTGATATCGCGGCTATTAGAAAGGAGCTGAAAAGCATCCCGCGCGGCAAAGGTGGCTTATGATTCCCATGCGGTGCTGATCTGCGGGTTATGCTCGAGCGCGCGCCCGAGGGCCGCCATGTAAAACCCGCGGGGATAGCCATGCCCGCCGGTGCGCGGCATAATCACGGTGCCATTATGGCTAGCCATCTTTCCGGCTAGATCGCCTTGCGCGGCTATCATTTTCTCTACTTTATTGGCGATCTCATCCGGTATGGGGGAGCGTTCGCTCTCCCATGCCCGGATGCTCCTCTCTCCAACGCGCAGTAGCTCTGCAAGCTCTGCGCGTTGGAGCCCGAGGAGGGTTCTATAAGCCGCGAATACTGGGCCTTGCATTAGCGCCCGGTGCGCTCATGCCAGCGCTCGAGAAATGCCGCCTTGACCTCGCGATCTTTGACGCGCTCATCGAGGGGGATTCCCGCATAAATCCGGCGGGCTTCCCACGCGTAGATAGGGAACTCGGCGGCCGCCATGATCGCGGCGCGCTCGGTCTCAGCCGCGTCTACCGCGGCGGTAATATCATCCCCTAGGCTCTCGATGGCTTCATCGAGATCAAATTCATCCAGCCAATCGAGGATGAGCTCGAGCTCGTGGAGGGTATTGCGCGGTTCGCGCAGCACACGGCGATGCGGTTCGGCCGCCAGTTCCTCGGCCGTCATACCCTCGCGCCCTTGGTTTACTAGATTCTGGTAGGATTGCGTGATCAGCTGGTATTCTGCGCCGTCGCCGCGAATAATGTATGAGCCGTATTCGCGGCGGGAGCCTAGGAAGCCGAAAGAAATCGAATCGCCGATATGCCCGGCTTGCAGGTTAAGATGCTTGCCAATGGTGATCATGAAACGATAGATGTCGTCTTTGTCTAGCGTCTCGTCGAATTTTTCTTCAATATCGGCGATGAGCTCATCGCGGTGATCTTTGACGGGCTGTGCATCGAAAATACCGTACATTTTAGTATTCCTATCTGGAGCTTATCTCCATTATGGCCGGGCCTTTCCCTTGCCTTGTGCTTATATTCTATATTCCAGCCCGGTATTCCACAATGGAATTATGGTGTGTGATGGGTCACGCGGCCGCGCGCGCCACCTCGCGCAAGCGGCGGTAATCATTCGCCACATAACGCTGTGTCGTCTTTGTGCTCGCATGACCCAAAAGCTGTGAAACGCTCAATAAATCGTGTGTTTCGCTCCAGCATCGCGTAGCGAATCGATGGCGCAGGGAATGCATAGACCACCCCGGAGGGAGCGCCCGCGCTACCAGCTTGCCTACGTAATCTGCGCTCAAGTGTACGCCGCGCTCTGATGGGAAAGCGTAGCCGCCGCCTTTCATGCAAGCTATTCGAATCTCGCGCGCTAGCCCGGCGCTTAGCGGGATGATGCGGTCTTTACCACCTTTACCATGCACGCACAATAACGCGCTGTAGGCATCCTGACTTAAATCCTGAATGTGCACTTGCGCCACTTCGGCCCGTCTCATGCCTAGCTCGCCGGCTAGCCGGAGCATAAGCCGCACCCGCGGCAGCGATGCCTTAAGTGCAACCGCATACGCGTCCTCCGGCGTAGGATGCGGGCAAGGCGGCGTCTCTCCAATCTCCGGCAGACCGTGCGCCGGGTTATCTGCGCGCCGCCCGCTCTCATAACACCACTTGAAGAAAAGGACTAGGGCCGTGCGCGCGCTGCGCGCCGTCGCCTTACTCCACCCGGGATTAGCAAGCCACGCCACTAGCTCATCATGGGTAACCGCCAGTAACTCTGCCCGCGCCGCGATGCGCCGGAGGTAGTAAAGCCTGAGCCGAATCGTATTAGGGGAGCGCCGCGCGGCTTTAAGCTGCTCCTCGAAGCTCTCTAGCAATTTTTCCATGCTGATATTTTGCAATATCAATAACCACGGCTTTCACATCTGCATCATTATTAGCTGTTTCATCGGCTATACTGGGCACCGCTCGCAAAATTCGCCGGTAATCGAACGGTTGCTGGTTCGAGTCCAGCTGCGGGAGCGAACGAACGGCGGTGAGCGTAGGCTTACCGCCGTTCTGCTCTGTCCGGCACCCGCGGCCACCCGCGCCGCGGGGTGAGTAAATGTGAAGAATCTTACCAAAGGAGTTCGCTATGGCATACCGGGAGATTCGCGTGGTGGGAGACCCGGTCCTGCGCACCCCCTGCGATCCGATTCGGGACATCACCCCGGGCATTGTGCGCCTGGTAGAAGACCTGCTCGAGAACGTGAACGACGACGCCCGGGCGGGCCTGGCAGCCAACCAAATCGGGGTCTCCCTGCGCGCCTTCTCCTGGCACATCGACGGCGAGATCGATTACATTCTCAACCCCGTGATCGTGGCGCTCTCCGAAGATGAATACCAGGACGGTGACGAAGGCTGCCTATCCGTCCCGGATCTGTACTATCCGACTAAGCGGGCCTGGTATGCCCGCGCTGAAGGTATTGACCTGGACGGTAAGAAGAAAATTGTGGAAGGGGAGGGCCTCCTCGGGCGCTGCATCCAGCACGAATGTGATCACCTGGACGGCCACCTCTACCTCGACCGCCTGGAACGGGACGTACGCAAACAAGCGATGCGCGATATTCGCCAGCTGCGCGTCTCTTCTGCGCTACAATCGCTCTAGTAGCCCCTCCGCGTGGGTAGCACGGGGAAAGCCACCCAAGCGCAGGAGGAATGCTATGGCACATAAATACGCCACTCGCGGCGTCATATTCATTCACTCTGTCATGCCGGCCGTTCAACCCCACGTTGAATGGGCGGTTACAAGTGTGCTCGGATACGAACCGCATTTTGAGTGGACCAAACAACCTGCCGCCCCGCATATGAACCGGGCAGAAGCCTCGTGGACGGGAGAAGTGGGAACCGGTGCCATGCTCGCTTCCGCGCTCAACGGCTGGGAACACTTACGTTTTGAAATCACCGAGGATGCTAGCCCGGTATCCGAAGGAGGCCGCTGGTCCGCCACCCCCGGCCTCGGTATTTTCTACGCCCAAACAGATCTGACCGGCAATGTGGTGATCCCCGAAAACCGGGTGCGGGCCGCGCTGGAAAACGCCGGGAACGACGCCGCAGAAATGCGCCGGCTTCTCGATATTGCCCTCGGCCAAGCCTGGGATGATGAACTCGAACCCTTCCGCTACGCCGGCGCGGGCGCCCCGGTGCGTTGGCTGCACCGGGTGGGGTAAAGCCCGGGGGGGGCTAAAGCCCGAGGGCAGCCCGCAAATCCGCCGCGGAAAGCGGAGCATCTTCAGCGGGCCTCTCCGGCTTCTCCGGGCTAAGCCCCGCGGCATCCGCCGCTGTGGTAGTAGGCATGGGGCGGGTGGCAGCGGCGCCGTCGTTCCTAGAAGCGGACGGGGTGATGCTGAATTCCGCGCCCGGGCAGCTGAGCCGCACCAGATCCCCGAGAGTATTCGCCGCGCAAATCTCGCTATCGGGTACCACCACGCCGCTGGCATCCTCCAGCGCCACTGCAACAGCCCAGCGTGTCACGCTATCCACGCGGCTCAGCTCGAAACTCTCGGTGGCATCCGGGTAGCCTTCCCGCTCCAGGATATCCGCGCCCAGCGACATGAGTTGCGCTACCTCCATCGCACGACCTCCCTATTTTCGGTACGCTCGCATCATGGCATTCCTCGATTTGATGCAGCAACTCTTCCAGCATACTCGGGCCCCGGAAGCCGATACCGCCACCGCGCAGGCGCTGCGTGATCGGCTTGCTGAAGATCCCAACGACGTCGAGGCTTTCACCCAGCTTGTCACCCTGGCACGCGACGCCGAAAACGAACTCCCGCCCGTGGATCCGCTTACCGCGGAGGTGACCGGAAGCCTTCTTTCCGCGGATCTGGCGATCTACGCTCTCGCGGAAGAGCTCTCCAGCTCCCCGGCTTCCTGGTACCCGCAGCTGCATATGGCTCGCCTCGCGGTGAGCTCCGATCCGGAGCGAGCGCTGCGGCTCCTCACCACCGCCACGGACCGCAATGCGGACGGGCACATCCTCGCCCGCGCCATGGCTATTCTGCGCGAGGCCGGCCACCCGGATCAGGCCCTCAGCTTAGGTCTGGCGCACTGGGATCCGGCCACCCATAGTTTCGAGGCTGGGGAAGCGCTGGTACGTACCGCGCTGGCAGCCGGACGCGCCAGCGAAGCCCGCGCGTACCTGCGGGAAATGGAGCCTTATACCAGTGCGGCGCAGCTCGCGGAGCTGCGCGAGGCGGCGCGCGCGGCGGAGTAGGGCGGCGGAGTAGGGCGACGCGTGCAACGGAGTCAGAGTAAGTCAGAGTAAAGCGGAGTGCGGCGGAGTAAAGCTGCGCGGCTTCCTCGTGTCGCGCCCTCGACTAGACTAGTGGCCATGGCTACCTTCATTGATATTCATCCTGAGGATCCGCAACCGCGGCTCGTCACCAAAGTGGTGGATCGGCTCCGGCGCGGTGAGGTGGTGGCCCTGCCCACTGATTCCGGTTACGCCATTGTGTGCCAGATGGGCAATAAAGAGGGCCTGGAACGGATTCGCACCATCCGGCAGGTGGGTGATAAACACCATTTCACCCTGCTCTGCCATGATTTCGCGCAGCTCGGGCAGCTTGTGATCGTAGATAATCCAGATTTTCGGCTCATCAAAAGCCTCACGCCCGGGCCCTACACGTTCATTCTCAAGGGCACTAAAGAAGTGCCGCGCATGACCCTCAACCCGAAGAAACACACGGTGGGCGTGCGTATCCCGGATCACCGCATCACCCAGGCTGTGGTTACGGAGATGGGCGAACCCTTGCTCTCCTCCACCCTTATTCTTCCCGGCGCGGAAGAACCCCTTGAAGAAGGCTGGATTGTGGAAGATGAACTGGGCCATGCCCTGGATGTGGTGGTGAACGGACCCGTGGGGCGCGGCCCCACCACCGTACTTGACCTAGTAACTAACGAAATCGCGAGACAAGGAGCAGGCGATACCGCCGGACTTGACCTGTGAACCCTATCCTTATTGATCTGGACGGAACTTTCCACGATTCCGCCGCTATCGTCAAAAAAACTTTCCGGGCCACTCTG
Source organism: Actinotignum schaalii (assembly GCF_028864145.1). Lineage (GTDB taxonomy): Bacteria > Actinomycetota > Actinomycetes > Actinomycetales > Actinomycetaceae > Actinotignum > Actinotignum schaalii_B. The sequence continues at coordinate 30,611 of NZ_JARBHJ010000011.1, forward strand.
CGTGAAGAAATGGGGGAGGATCACCCCGAAGAATTCTTCGTGCAGTTCATTGGCCCGCCGCTTATCGATACCTTCACGAAGCTCGGCGCGGCCGACCCGGTGGAGATGGTGCGCCGCTACCGGGTGCGCTACGAACAGCGCATGCTCGACACCCCGATTTTCCCGGGGATGCGTGAATTGGTGGAGGAGCTGGACGCAGCCTGGGTGCCGCTTGCTATTGCGACGTCGAAAAACGAAAAGAATGCCCGCGCGATTCTGGAACACCAGGGCGTAGCACAGCACTTCCGCTACATTGCCGGGGATCCTGAAGATATCCCCGGGTACGGGAAAGCTGAAGTGGTGGGGGCGGCGCTGCGCGAATTGCGGGCGCAGGGCGTCGATACCTCACGGGCTCTTATGGTGGGGGATCGTATTCACGACGTCGAAGGCGCAGGCCAGCATGGCCTGCCCACGGTGCTTGTGGAGTGGGGGACCGCCCCGCGTAGCGAATGGGAGCTAGCTTGGCGGCACGTGGGAACCGCGGCTGAGCTCGGTGAAATTCTGCGGGATTTTGCCGAGGTGGAACAGTCACAATCCCATTAACACCGGCCACGGTTATATTAACAAGGCTTACAGTAGCATTACCCCGGGATACAATTTGATTAAGATGCTATTGGTGTGGCCCGTGGCCGTATCCATCCACCCGAGGCATCGTTAGACTCAAAAATAAGGTCGTCACCGCGGCGGTTGATTATATAACTCAACGGAAGGATCTTATGATGAATGCCTACATGTCTGGAAAGATTGCGGCGGGAGCGGCGATCCTGGGTGCTTTCCTTGGCTATCCGCTTCTCTATATTAACTCCATGGATATGGCGCAAGGGGCCCCGGAATTTAGCCTTGCTATCTGGACCTGTACGTGCTTTGGCATGCTCTGGGTTGCGCTCGGCCAGGTTTATCTCCTGGGGGTCTACCAATGGTTCACGTTGCTGGAACAACCCCGGCGCCCCGCTCCCGCATGGCTGCGCCCCACGATGCAGGCGATCCCGGTGGGCGCTGCTGCGCTGGGAGCTATTCTCTTGGTCTTCCTCATTATTAAAAATGCCGGGCACCCGAGCGTTCTGATTCTCATAGCTGCCCTGTGGGTTCTCAGCCTGGGTGCCAGTGCGGTAGCACGGCTCATGTCCGGCTACCTTACGCGCCGCACGGCCTAGGCCCACTGGCTTTCGTAGAGGCGGGCATAGGCGCCGCCGGCTGCCAGCAATTCCTCATGGCTACCACTTTCCACCACGTCTCCGGCTTCCATGACCAGGATCGTGGTGGCATTGCGGACGGTGGAGAGGCGGTGGGCAATAATGAAAGAGGTACGCCCTTCGCGCAGCCGCTCCATGGCATCCTGGATAAGCGCCTCGGTGCGGGTATCCACCGAACTGGTGGCCTCATCCAGAATCAGCACATCGGGATTGGCTAGGTACGCTCGCGCAATGGTGATGAGCTGCTTCTCCCCGGCGGATACATTCTCGCCCTCATCGCCAATATGGGTATCGAAACCGTGGGGGAGAGTCTCGAGAAGATCATCGATACCCAGGGCGGCCGCGGCGGCAATGGCGTCGTCGCGCGTCGCCTTTTCCTTTCCGAAAGCAATATTTTCCCAGACAGTGCCGTCAAACAGCCAGGTGTCTTGCAGGACCATCCCGAAATGTTCCCGCAGAGATTCCTTGGTAAAAGAATCGATGGGCGCACCGTCCACGGTAATCGCCCCGCCATCTACCTCGTAAAAACGCATAAGCAAATTGACGAGCGTGGTTTTCCCGGCGCCGGTGGGCCCCACAATCGCCACCGAATGCCCCGGCTCCACCCGCAGCGAGAGGTCACGGATCACCGGGGTATCCGGTTCGTAAGCAAAACGCACATGCGAAAACTCGATAGTGCCACGCCGCGCTTCGGGAGCCACCACCTCGCGATAGCTCGAACTCGCATCCGGCTCCATTTCTTCCTGGGCGAGGTAATCGAAAATCCGCTCCGCGGAGGCCGCCGCGGATTGGATGAGATTCGCGGTAGATGCTAGGGACTGGAGCGGGTGGGAAAGCTGGCGGGTGTATTGCATCATCGCCTGGAGTCCACCAATGGTCATCGTGCCGGTCATCGCCTGGATACTCCCCAGGAGCGTGACGATAGCGAAGGAACCGTTCTGTACCAGCATCATGAGCGGCTGGGACATTTGCGCAATCGCCTGAGCACGGAAGGAAGCATCGTAAAGCTCTCCATTCGCGGCATCAAACTGGCGCTGGAATTCATCTTCCAGCCCGTAGGCAGCCACCACATCCAGCCCGGTGAAGCTCTCCTCCACCACGGCGGATACCTCACCTGTGAGCCGCCACTGGTCGCGGAAATACGGGCGGGAGCGACGCAGGAGAAGCAGAATGCCGATAATCCCCACCGGGATCACCACAAGCGAGGCAAGGGCTACCGACCAGGACAAATAGACCATGACCGCCACGATCCCGATGATCTGGTATATCGCGGAGAGCACTTCGGACAGGGTTTGCAGCAGGGACTGGGTCACGTTATCGACGTCGTTCGTGACCCGCGAGAGCACGTCCCCGCGCTGCTGTTTATCCAGCACGGACAGCGGCATCCGATCAATTTTCTGCTGGCAATCCCGCCGCATCTCATAGCCGAGATCCTGAATAATGAGGCGAATGATATAGCCGAACCAGAAACGCAGCAGCGCCGAGAGAATATAACATCCGGCCGCCAGGCTCAGCACCCGCGCCAGCTCCGGGAAATCCACCCCGCCCGCGCGAATCCCGTCGACCACCACGTTGGTGCCCTGCCCGAGGAGGAAGGGCGCGGCCACCACCGCCGCGGTCGCGATAAGCGAGAGCAGCAGCACCGCCAGGATCCGCCCCACATAATGGCGCAGGTAGTGGCGAATAAGGGTGAGGAGCGCCCCGCGGATATCACGAGCTTCGTCAATATTTCCGGCACCTCTCATGCTCGCGCCTCCTCATTCGTTGCGGCCGCGGTGCCGTTCGTTTCCGCGCTGTCCGCTTCTGTATCGCGTACCGCGTCGCCTTCCGGCTCGCGCTCCTGGGAGCGCACAATGGAGCGGTACATCTCATTTGTTTCCATAAGTTCGGTGTGCGTTCCGCAACCCACCACCTCGCCGCAATCCAGAACGACGACGCAATCGGCGCTGCGGGTGGTCGAAATACGTTGGGCGATAATGACCACCGCCGCATCTCGGACCCGCTCCTTGAGATTCGCCCGTACCCGCGCATCGGTGGCGTAGTCGAGGGCGGAGAAAGAATCATCAAAAACCACCAGGTCCGCTCCGGCCCGCCCGGAGTTATCGGGGAGGGCACGGTAAAGAGCCCGCGCGATGGTCAGGCGCTGGCGCTGCCCGCCGGAAAGATTGGTTCCCCCGGTTTCTACCGGCATCTCCAGCCCGCCCCCGGCTTGCACAAAATCCCAGGCCTGGGCGCAGCGCAGTGCATTGATCACCCGCTCCTGATCAATATCGCGGGTGGATCCAGCAACATTGCTGGCCACGGTTCCGCTGAACAGGAAAGCACGCTGGGGCACAATGGCTACCCGGCGGCGGAAATCAGCGAGTCGAATATCACGCACATCTACGTCGCCGGCCCCGGTGCTAGCTTCCACGGTGTAGCGCCCCGTGCTCACATCCACGAGGCGGGGCAGTATTTTGACCAGCGATGATTTGCCTGAGCCCGAGGCGCCGATAATCGCCGTCGTCGTTCCAGGTCTGAACGTTATAGAAATGCCGCGCAAGGCCGGTTCGTCCGCATCCGCGTAGGTGAGGGAAATATCGCGCAAGCTGAAAGTGAGCGGCCCGGGCGGCATCTCCCGCGCATTCGGCGCGTCCGCAATGGAGGGGACGGTGCTATTGACCTCGATCACACGCTCGGCGGACACATTACCGCGCGGAACCACCATAATAATCATGCCGAGCATCATGACCGCGCCCAGAATCATCATGAGGTAGGTAATAAAAGCCGCCAGCGCCCCCACCGGCATGGAACCTCCGACAATTCGATGCCCGCCAATCCAGACGATAAGCGCGGAGGCCAGCCCGATGACCGCGCTCATAGCCGGCAGCAGCGCGGACCAAATCGTGCCGATCTGGAGCATAATCGAACGGAAATTACGATTGTGGCCCTCGAATTCCCCCGCCATCGCATCTTCGCGACGGAAAGCCCGAATCACCCGCGCCCCGGACAGCTGCGAGCGCAGCGCATCGTTAATCGCATCCACACGCCGCTGCAGGGTTTCGTAGCGTTTGGCGAGCATCGCGGTACACACCAGAATAATTGCGGTGAGCACCGGAATAATCACAAGAAGGGTGAGAGAAAGTACCACATCCTGCCCGATGGCCATGAGCACCCCGCCCACTCCCATAATCGGGGCCGTCACCATAATAGTGAGGGACATGAGGGTGACCATTTGGATTTGATTGACGTCGTTCGTGGTACGAGTCACGAGGGTGGAGGCCCCAAAGCGCTGCTGGTCCGCGGGGGAGAAGCGCTGCACGTGCGCGAAAGTTTCGCGGCGCAGCTCCCGGCCCAGATGGGTGGACACCAGCGCCCCGTAATAGATCGCCCCGATAGCGCAGAGCACCTGCGCGAGGGTAAAGAGGAGCATGAGTAGCCCGCGCGACCAGATATAGGAGCTATTGCCTTCCAGGATGCCGTAATCGATAACGTTCGCGCCCAGCGCGGGGAGGGTGAGCCCGAGGAGCACCTGCGCGATCTGTAACACAGCAATCGCGAAGAGCTGGAATTTGCGGTCGCGTAGATGCCTCCACGCCAGTCGATAAACGGTCAATCACTCGCCTCCATATAGGTGTGGCGGCCCGAAAGCTCACTGTGCGAAAATAGCTCGCCGCGTGAGAAGGGACCGCCACACTATGCTACGTGTGAGAGCACAGATGCTCAAACACTATTCAATTAGTTACGACGACGCCGGGCCTGCACCGCTGCCAGTGCAGCGCCCGAGCGCCGTAGCTTGGCGCGCCGGGGATACTGGCTATGCCAGCGATGCAGGCCCGCCCGGGTAGCTTTACTCCGGTTTACTCCGGATCGTTATCGGGCACCGGTTCGGCTGCGGCCGGGTTATGCAGATCGTACTTCTCGATTGCCTGGCGGACAACCGAGCGGTCGATCTTGCCGGCCTTGGCCAGCGCGTACAGGGCCCGCACCACCATCGTGGCATCATCGATCTTGAAGTAACGCCGGGCGGCCGGGCGGGTATCGGAAATACCAATCCCGTTGGCGCCGAGCGTCTCATAATCACCCGGGATCCATTCGCGGATGGAATCTTGAACCTGGTGCTCGAAATCGGAGGTGGCGATGAAGGGGCCTTCTTCGCCTTCCAGCTTCGCGGTCACATAGGCCTTGCGCGGTTCTTCCTCCGGGTGGAGGTAGTTGTATTCATTGGTGGCCAAGCCATCCTTGCGCAGCTCATACCAGGAAGTCACGGAGTAGACGGTGGCATCCACGCCCCAGTCATCGCGCAGCATACGTTTGGCTTCGCGAGCCCAGCGCACCCCCACGCCCGAGGAAAGCAGGTTGACGCGCGGGCCGCCCAGGCCATCGGCTTCATCGAGCTTGTAGATACCGCGGATAATGCCATCCACATCCACATTCTCCGGTTCGGCCGGCTGGTGGATGGGTTCGTTGTAGACCGTGAGGTAGTACATGACGTTCTGCTCACGCCCGTCCGAGCCATCCCCGTACATACGCGTGAGGCCATCCTTGAAAATATGGCCGAGTTCGTAAGCGTAGGCCGCATCGTAAATAACCATGCCCGGGTTGGTGGAGGCGAGCACGGGGGAGTGCCCGTCCATATGCTGAGAGCCTTCACCCGTGAGGGTGGTGCGCCCGGCGGTGCCACCAATAATGAAACCGCGTGCCAGCTGATCGTAGGCCGCCCAGAACTGATCCCCGGTGCGCTGGAATCCAAACATCGAGTAGAAGATGTAGAAAGGCACCATCGGGGTGTTATGGGTGGCATACGAGGTTCCGGCCGCCACGAAAGCGGAGAGGGAACCGGCTTCGGTAATACCGGTGTGGAGCAGCTGGCCCTGGGTGGATTCCTTGTAGGAGAGCAGCATATCGTGATCCACCGCGGTGTACTGCTGGCCCTGGGTATTGAAGATCTTGGCCGAGGGGAACATGGAATCCATGCCGAAGGTACGCGCTTCGTCCGGGACGATAGGTACCATGCGGAAGCCGAATTCCTTATCGCGCATAATGTCCTTGAGCAGGCGCACCAGGGCCATAGTGGTGGCCACCTTCTGCTTGCCCGAGCCCTTCTTCATGGACTGGAAAGGCTTATCGGCCGGCAGGGCGATCCCACCCTGGTGGGTGCGGCGCTGGGGCAGGTAGCCACCCAGAGCTTCGCGCCGTTCACGCATATGCTTCATCGCCGGGTGATCTTCAGCAGGCTTGTAGTAGGGCGCGTTATAGGGATCTTCCAGCTGGGAATCATCAATGGGGATGCGCAGGGTATCGCGCAGCAGCTTGAGATCGTTGCTGTTGAGCTTCTTCATCTGGTGGGTGGCATTGCGCCCGGCGAAATTGGAGCCGAGGTCATAACCCTTGACCGTTTGCGCCAGAATCACGGTGGGCTGGCCCTTATGGGCGAGGGCAGCCCGGTAGGCGGCGTAAATCTTGTGATGATCATGGCCGCCGCGGCGCAACGCCCAAATCTCATCATCGGACCAATCTTCCACCATGGCCTTTGTGCGCGGGTCACGCCCGAAGAAGTTATTGCGCACATAAGAACCATCGTTTGCCTTGAAGCCCTGGTAGTCCCCATCCGGGGTGGACGTCATGAGATCCACGAGGGCGTGGTCCTTATCCTGGGCGAGGAGCTTATCCCAGCCCGAGCCCCACAGCACCTTAATGACATTCCAGCCCGCGCCCTTAAAGAAAGACTCGAGTTCCTGAACGATATTGCCGTTGCCGCGCACCGGCCCGTCCAGGCGCTGGAGGTTGCAATTGACCACCCAGGTGAGATTATCGAGCTTCTGGGAGGCGGCCAGCTGGAGCATCCCGCGCGATTCGGGTTCGTCCATTTCGCCATCGCCCAGGAAGGCCCAGACGTGCGAATCAGAGGTGTCCTTAATGCCGCGTTCGCTCAGGTAGCGATTGAACCATGCCTGGTAGATGGAATTCGTGGCACCGATACCCAGGGACACGGTGGGGAACTGCCAGAAGTCCGGCATCTGGTGGGGATGCGGGTAGGAAGGGAGACCGCGCCCGCCGGAAATGCGGGAGGCTTCCTGGCGGAAAGAATCCAGGTCAGCTTCCGTCAGGCGCCCTTCCAGATAGGCGCGGGCGTAATTACCGGGGGAGGAGTGGCCCTGGAAGAAGATTTGATCCCCGCCGCCGGGAGCATCCGGACCGCGGAAGAAGTGGTTGAAGCCCACTTCATAGAGGGTGGCTTGGGCGGCGTAGGAAGAAATATGCCCCCCAACCCCCACGCCGGGGCGCTGGGCGCGCGTTACCATCACGGCCGCGTTCCACCGGGTCCAGCTGCGGAACTGATGTTCGAGTTCCTCTTCTTCCGCGGTGCCCGGGTAGGGAGGTTCTTCTTCAGCCGGAATCGTATTGATATAGGGCGTGACGAGATCAGGGGAGACCGAAACTCCCTTGGTGCGCGCGTGTTCGTCCACGCTGGCGAGGATAAACCGCGCCCGATCCGCACCATTTGTTTCAATCAGATCATCCACGGACGCTAGCCATTCGCGGGTTTCTTCCGGATCAACATCCGGGATCTGGCTGAGCTGGCCGGATACCATGCGAGCATCAGAATCTTGTGAAGCCACGGAATCTCCTCCATTGCTTGAGTGGTCATGTTTCTTAGGGACGTGTCAAGGCTACCCGTTCGCGGCTTTAGTCCCAGAGCGGCTGTGGTGCCTCTTACACATGCACTCTTATAGTACCGCGTTGTTGAGAGCCATCGCACAGGCATGAGGGGAATTAAGCTGAGCGGTGGACGGGGCGCGCGGCGGGTGGGTTTCGCGGCGCCCGGATACCGGGCGGCGCGCGTCGTCGTACCGGAATGATCACCAAAATCACGAGGCACGCGGCTGAGATTAACTTGAAAAAACGGCGGCGATCAGATGAGCTTAAGCCATGAGTTCGTTTGGTTTCCAGAAAGGGAACATCATCCAAGAATTTGGCTACGACGACGACGTAGCCACCCAGGTCCGCGCGCAGATCGAAGAAACTATCGGAAGCGAGCTGCTGGACGAAGATTCGCGCGATATCGTGGACGGCGCCATCGCCTGGTGGCGTGCAGACGATGGCAACGTCGATGACCTCGCCGATTTGCTCCTGGATATCAAGGCTAATTTCGACGACGAAAATGCTATCTGCTGGCTCTTCGTGCCCACCGGGCGGGTGTCGAATGCGGTACCGCATAACGATATTGAAGAGGCTGCCGATACCGCGGGGATGCAACCAACCACATCCGTGGCCCTCGGTGAATCCTGGACGGGCGTGCGCCTGACCAATAAGGGCCTGCGCTACTAGGCTCCTCACCTCGCCCAAGGATGTGGGCGGTAGGTATTTTCGGTGAGAAGGTGCGCGCGGGCCGCGCATCGGGTAGGATCATCCGAGTGCGCAGCGCGCGGGCCCGTAGCTCAGTTGGTCAGAGCACCTGGTTTACACCCAGGGTGTCATCGGTTCGAATCCGGTCGGGCCCACTCTTTATACCGCCTATGCGCTTATACCGCTATGCGCTTCATCGCGCGCCGGTGGTGCTACCACTCTTCATGCGTACGCGCATCCCAAACGTGCAGGTCACCGGTATCCAATGCGGCTAAATCCCGCATATCTGATTCATCCAGGGTGAAGCTGAAGAGATCAGCATTCGCCCGCCAGCGCTCGCGGCGGGACGACGACGGAATCACCACAATGCCCTGCTGGACACACCAGCGCAGCACAATCTGGCCCGCACTTACCCCGTGCTTGGCAGCCAGGCGCCCCACCACAATCTGATCCAGCAGCTTCTCCGGGCCGCCCAGCGGGCGCCACGCTTGGGTGACAATGCCGTGGCGCTCATGGAAGGCGCGCAGATCGGTGCGCGGGAGGGCAACCGAGAGCTGGATCTGGTTGAGTACCGGCCACACCCCGGTGGCCTCATGCAGGCGCGTGAGATGTTCCGGCAAGAAATTAGAGACTCCCACGTGGCGCACCACGCCCTCGGCCTGGGCGGCGAGCATTTCTTCCCAGGTTTCCACGTACAGGCCGCGGGAAGGATTGGGCCAGTGGATGAGGAGGGCATCGAGGTAATCAGTATCGAGGCGGCGCAAGGAATCTTCGATGCTGCGCCGGGTATAGCGTTTGCCCTGTTCCGCGCCGGCCACTTTCGAAGTGATAAACACCTCCGAGCGCGCCACCCCGGAGCGTTTCACCGCTTCCCCCACGGCTGTTTCATTGGCGTACTGCTGGGCGGTATCGACGAGGCGGTAGCCATCGGCGATGATGTGGCCCAGGATGGTGGCAAGTTCGTTTCCCTTGGCTAGCAGAGAGCCGATCCCGACGAGGGGAATCTGCCCGCCATCGGCAAGGGGAACGGTGGGAATAACGGTGGGAATATCGGATGCGGTCATGCCCCTCAGCCTATCAATGTGACAGATATCATGTCTATCTAGTGTTTTCCTGGCGGAATTAGGCGCCGTACTTGAGAATGAACGCGCATTTTCAGTTCCGTAGGCGCCCCGGGTAGGGTGGATTCATGACATATACAGTGGCGGATATCACCGCGGTTATGGACGAATTATTCCCACCCGCGTGCGCGGAAAGCTGGGATCGGGTCGGCCTGGTGGCAGGCCTGCCCAGCGATGAGGTGCGCAGCGTCGCTTTCGCCGTCGACCCGTGTGAAGCAACCGTGCAAGAAGCCTGCGAACGCGGTGCTGACCTCCTCATCACCCACCACCCGCTCTTTTTGCGCGGAACTTCCACCGTGGCGGGAACTTTCGCCAAGGGGCGGTGGATAACGCAGTTGGTGCGCGGGCGAGTCGCGCTTTTCAGTGCCCATACCAATGCGGACGTGGTGGCCTCCACCGTTGCGCTCGCGCGGCTTCTGGGCGTGGAGATCGAGAGGCCGCTGGATCCCGAATCCGGAATCGGCGGGGTGGGGAGCATTGCGCCCGTGCCCTTCGGGAAACTGGTGGAGAAGGTAGCTCAGGTATTACCGCATACCCCGGCCGGGGTGCTCGGGGCGGGTGATCCCGAGCGGGAAGTGCGGCGCCTGGCTATCTGCTCCGGTTCGGGAGATTCACTCTTAGCGGCCGCGAAAGCCGCGGGCGCGGATGCCTATCTCACCGCGGATTTACGCCACCACCCGGCCACCGACCATATCTGGGACGGTGGCTGCGCGCTCATCTGCGCCACCCACTGGGCCAGTGAATGGCCGGTGCTCGGTGAGATGGAGGAGCGCCTGCGTGAACATTTCCCGCAGCTGAATACGTATATCTCCGCGATTCCCACGGATGCGTGGAATATCGCGGTGCGTGGCTGAGGCGACCGCGGCTGCGGTGGCGGTACCCTGCGCGGGGCGGGCTCTCCCACATAGAATAGGGGAGGCGCGCCGCGCGCCTTTCGTGCGAGTCGAAGGAGATCCACCCGATGAAAGCACCCCGTGCCGATCAACTTATCCTGCTTCAAGTTGCTGATTTGGATGCGCAGCTCAACCGCCTCGAGCGGGAGAATACTCAGCATCCGCTGCGGGTATCCCTGGGGAAACTCCTCAATGCGATTGCCGCGCGCGGGCGGGAAAAAGCCGCGGCGGAAACGCAGCTGGAGCAGGCACGGGCAGACTTGGCAGATATTGAAAAAACCAGCGCGGAATTAGCGCGCCAGGTTGCGGACAAAGAAGAAGAATATAATGCCGGAACCGGGCTGACATCCCGCGATCTGCTTGTTTTGGAAGACGAAATGGCGGCTTTGCGGGCTACCCTCGAGGAAACTTCGGACAGAGAATTCACCGCGCTTGAAGCGGTTGAAGGCGGCGAGGAACGGGTGCGGGAACTGGGCGCAGCTATTGATGCACTCCAAGAAAAAGTACTGGCGCAGCGTTCCGAATTGGAAGATGTGGTTGCCGAGCTTACCGCCTCTCAAGAAAAAATCCGCGCCCACCGCGAGGAGCTTTATGCACCGCTGGCGGCGTCGCTCAAAAAAGTGTACGAACACTCGGTTGCCACCGGTGGCTACGCGGTCATGACCATGACTCCCAACGGTGCCACCGGCGCTGGAATCACACTCTCCCCGGTAGAAGTAGCACAAATCAAGTCCACCCCGGAAGATGATATTTATCTTTCCGAGGATTACGACTGCATTATCGTTCCGGTGGATTACGACGAAGCCTAGGTGATTGCCCGGGTGCGCGGGGCGCGGAGAACATTTTTCCTTGCCCGAGCATTAGCCAGGCCCGGGAGCGAGGCTCGCGTTGAGCCAGGTGAGCCATCAGAGTGGTACCCGAGAACATCGGGCCGCACGTAGTGGTACTTCCCGACAAGAAAATGGGCTCTTGCTGTAGCTCCAGTACCACTTCAGCTCTGGCACACATATAGGTGGCCGGAAAGACCATAAAGATCTTCCCGGCCACCATCCGAATGCGCTTCTTGGGGCTATGTTCCCAGCTGCCCGTGCCGGCTAGGCCCGCGGCTGTGCCCGTGCCGGCTAGGCCCGCGGCTGTGCCCGTGCCGGCTAGGCCCGCGGCTGGTAGGGAACGCTAGCCATGCGGTTTCTAGCGCGCGGCACGCTTGCGGGAGGCATACGCCACCGCGCCCGTTCCAGCCAGCATAAGCAGCAGAGCCGCACCGGCCACACCGGTACTTTCCGCACCGGTGTTCGGCAGCTGCGCCGCGGCCGCGGCGTGCTTGGCAACCGACTGCTTAGCGCGGGCTGCCGGGGCTACCGGAGCGGCAGGATCGGCGTGCTTGCCGCCCGGTGCCGGGGCATTCGGTGCAGGCGTTTCCGGTGCCGGCGCGCTCGGAGTAGCAGCCCCGGTGCCGGGTTGCTCACCCGCACCCGGCGTCTCTCCCGCACCAGGAGTTTCCGGCTGCTCTGCCGCACATTTCTCCAGGAAGGTACGCAATGCCGCGATACGGGCATCGACCGCCGCTAGATCATCCGTGAGCTGTTTCGCCGCAGCATCCGCCGCCGCGACCTTCTGCGTCGCTTCGGCAAGGGTGGCGCTCGCAGCCGTATCGTGCTCACGGGCCGCCGCGGCATCAGCCTCCGGCTGGGTAGCCGCCGCTGCCAACTTGTCATATTCGGCCTGCAAGCCGTCCAGCTTCGCCGCGGCTGCTTCCAGATCCGCAACCTGCTGGCGGGCCTTATCGCGTGCCCCCTCGGCGGCCGTCAGCGCGGTGGAACTCTTGTCCGCCGCCGCCTTCGCCTTCTCAAGTTCCTGGTCGGCAGCGCCCTTCGCGGTCTCGGCCTCCGTCAGGGCTGTTGCCGCTTGGGTGTGCTCCTGCTGGGCTTCTTCGCGCTTAGCCTTGAGGTCATTGAGCTTCGGCACGAACTCATTGATAATCTTCGCGGAGAGGTCTTCCAGCTCCTTGTTCGCCTGCGTGGCTTTCTCCTGTGCGGCGGTGGTTTCCTGCTGGGCTGCCGTTAGCGCCTCATCGGCGGGGCGGGTTGCTTCCGTCGCGGCGGTCTCCGCGGCGGCGAGGGCTGCCTTCGTGGTTTCTACCTGCTGCTGAGCCGCGGTGAGAGCCGCGTCTTTCTCGGCAACAGCAGCGCGCTTCGCCTTCTCGCTTTCCACCGCGGCCGTCAGCTGCGCGGCGCTTTCCTGCGCGGCCTGCTGATTCGCGGCGTGGGTGGCCTCCAGGCCAGTCTTCTCGGTCTGCGCCGCATCACGCTCCGCTTCTTTGGCGGGAATCTGGGTGGCGAGCTCATTCTTTTCCGCAACCTTGGCGGTATACGCCTCATTCGCCTGCGTGAATGCAGCCTTCTTCGGGGCGGTTTCAGCCTTCTTCGCTTCCCATTCCTGCCGGAACTGCTCCACTTCCTCGTTACTGTAATTCTTCTTGTCCCCGGCGGCGGCTTCGTACATCTCCTTCGCCTCGTCCTCGGCCGCTTGGGCCTCGTTGTAGGCGGCTTCGGCATCATTCTTGGCCTGTTCCAGTCCCGGCAGTGCGGCCTGCACCTCGGCCTGGCGGTTCTTGAGTCCGGTAAGCGCATTCTCAAGATCGCCGAGTTTTTGCGTGGCCTGCGCCAGCTTCGCTTCCGAATCCTTGACATTACGCTGGGCAGTTTCATCATCAGCGCGCTTGAGCGTCACATCGTTAGCTGCCGCGGTGGCCGCCTGCTGCGCTTCATCTTTCGCGCTCTGGGCGGCGGGAACGGCAGCGACGGCGTCGTCGTGCGCCCGCTGCGCCGCGGCAACCTTTTCCGCTTCCCGCGCGGCAACCTGGTCGCGGGTATCCTGAGCCGCGCGTTCCTTGGCCCGTGCAGTCTGCAAATCCGCGTCCGCCTGATTCTTCTTCGCGGTTACCTCACGCAGCTGCGCGGCGAGCTTCTCGCGTTCAGCATTTCCGGCAGCCTCGGCCTCCTGCGCCGCCTCCAGCTTTGCGCGGGCATCTTTCTCCACCTGCGTCTTCGCGGCGAGCTGCGCAGTCTTCTCGTCAAGAACGCGTTGTGCGTCGGCCGCTGCTGCGGCGTCTTTCTCCTTTTGGGCCGACGCCGCCACTACCTGGCTCTCCGCCGCTTCCAGAGCGGTGCGCGCCGCGGGAATCGCATCTTTCGCCGCCTGCCCTTCCGCCTGGAACGCATCCAGCGCAGCCTTGGCCGCATCGCGGGCCTGTACGGCAGCCTGGGCGGCCTTCTCCGCGGCGTTCAGTTTCGCGGTAGCCGAATCTTTCGCGGCTTGTGCCTCCGTTGCGGCAGCCTGGGCGGCTGTGAGATCTTGCTGTGCAGTTTCCGATTTCTGGAGCAGCGCGTCCCGTTCGGAATTCGCTTGGGCGACCGCGGCCGTTGCTTTCGGGGAATCCGTGCAGGAGCTAAAGGAAGCGCCCGGAGCGGGGGAGTCGGCGGTCGGTTGGGCCTGGGCGGCCACGGTACCCGCCATTGTGAGGGCGAGGGTGGTCACGGTGAGAGTACTGGCGATTCGGGAGATACGCTGCCTCATGGGAATCCTTCGCGAAAGACATTGCAGTACTATCCTGAGCGGCTAATCTGCAATTTTGAGTGTTTAATGAAACATCCAAAGTCTACGGGCCGTGCGGTGTATCCGTATATGACCTTTGGTTAAATGTGGTGAGCGTCTACGGCGGTGTATATATGCAGCTCGTGGCGTGTGCGTAGCCGTCTGTGTTGCGGTGCGGGGGCCGACCCTCACGCAAAGTCGGCCCCCGCATCCATTACCTACTAACAGAGAAAACTTGCGAAACGTCGCTGTTTTGACTGTTGATCGGATTCTAAGCAGGTTTAATATTTAGGGGCAAGGGATCCTCAAACACTTAATAATTGCGGTAGTTCGAGTAGGAACGGCCTGCCTTACTTTCCCAGCCTTTCGCGCTTTCGTATATGAGCAAAGTAACAATCCGGCAATATTACTCGCGGTAATTGATGCGGTATATACATTCAGAAAAGGCATTCTTGTATCGTTTCGAATCCGGGTAATAATCGCGGGGATGGCTGCCGTGCACCCGTCAGACTGGTAGCATAAACGGGTCATGTTGGCCGGGCGGCCGCGCGGCGCGTATGCGCCTCGAGGAACGTCCGGGCTCCGTAGAGGACGGTGGTGGGTAACGCCCACCCGGGGTGACCCGCGGGAAAGCGCAACAGAAAGTAAACCGCCGCAAGGTAAGGGTGAAAGGGTGGTGTAAGAGACCACCGCGTGCCGGGTGACCGGCATGGCACGGCAAGCCCCACCGGGAGCAAGATCAGACAGTGCCCCGTCAGGCTCCTCGTCTAGGGCACGGGTGGATTGCTAGAGTGCGTCAGCAATGGCGCACGTAGATGGATGGTCGCCGCCGCGCGAGCGGTACAGAACCCGGCGTATAGGCCAAGATGACAGTGGGGGCGGATTTTCGAATCCGCCCCCACGTGCATATCTGCCCCAGCGTGCATATCCGCCTAGAGCCGCAGCCCGAGTTTCGGATCGGAGGGCAGCGTCAAAATCTCTGGCCCGCTTTCCCGCACCACGATGGTGTGCTCAAATTGGGCGGTGCGCCCGCGGTCCTTGGTCACGACCGTCCAGTCATCATCCCAGATCTCATAGTCGATAGTTCCCAGCGTCACCATGGGCTCCACCGTAAAGACCATATTCTCTTCGATGGTTTCCCCGTGCAAAGGTGCGGCGTCGTAATGCGGAATAATGAGGCCGGAATGGAAAGCCTCTCCCACGCCGTGCCCGGTGAAATCACGCACGTCCCCGTAATCGAAACGCTTGGTATACGACTCAATCACTCGGCCGATCACGTTGACCTGGCGCCCGGGGCGCGCCGCCTTAATCCCGCGCAGGGTGGCGGTGGCGGTGCGTTCAATAAGCAGGCGGGATTCTTCGTCGATCTCACCCACACCGAAAGTGGCATTGGTATCCCCGTGCACGCCGTCCTTATAGGCCGTCACGTCCAGGTTGATAATGTCACCTTCGCGTAGCACCTGGTCATCAGGGATACCGTGGCAGATAACTTCGTTGACGGAAGTGCAGATCGACTTGGGGAAACCCATATAGCCCAGGCACGAGGGGTAGGCGCCGTTATCGATCATGTACTCGTGGGCGATGCGGTCTAGTTCATCGGTGCTCACGCCCGGGCGGATCGCTTTGGCGGCCTCGTACATGGCATCCGCGGCAATGGTTCCCGCCACCCGAATCCGCTCAATCGTTTCCTCAGTTTTCACATCCGAGGCGGTGATCACTTCCGGCCCGTCATGAAACATGTATTCGGGGCGTTCAATATGGGCCGGAACTTTACGGCGCGGCGAAATCTTTCCGGGACGCGCCGAACCGAGCGGCGCACGTGCTGCAAGACTCATAGCCACCATTGTAGTGGCTTAGAAACTGTGCTCCTTATCCGGGAATTCCCGGCTCTTGACGGCCGTGCGGAAAGCCGTGACCGCGTTGCTGAGCGCGCTACCCACCTCACCAAAACGCTTGGCGTAGGAGGGCTGCCATTCATTCATTCCGGCCATATCCGGCCATACGAGTAGCTGCCCGGACGTGCGGTAGCCGGCCCCGATCCCGAGGGTGGGAACTGAGAGAATTTCGGTAATTTTCGCTCCGAGTTTCCCGGGTACCATTTCGACGACGACGGCAATAGCGCCCGCCTTCTCCAGCGAGACCGCATCGTCGATAATGGCCTCACTTTCTTCTTCATCCCGGCCTTGCACCCGGGGGCCACCCAAGGCAGCGTCGGCGTGGGGCCGGTAGCCGACGTGGGCCACCACGTTAATCCCGGCGTGGGTGAGGGCTTCGACGATGGGTGCGAAAGCTTCCCCGCCTTCTAATTTCACCGCATCGGCGCCCGCCCGCACCAGGCGGATAGCGGTGCGGATAGCTTGCGCAGGGCCTTCTTCATAGGTGCCCATCGGCATATCGGCAATGATGAAAGCCCGGGTGGTGCCGCGCATAACGGCGCTGGTGGCGCGCTCAATATCTTCCAGGGTGACCTGGATTGTGGAGGAGAATCCCATGGCGGTATTGCCGATGGAATCACCCACCACCAAAATATCGATTCCGGCCGCGTCCAAAATGCGCGCTGTGAGAGCGTCATAGCAGGTCAGTGCCGTGAGCACCTCTCCGTTAGCGACCATTTCATTCAGGTGCTGCACCCGAATTCGTGCCGGTGAGAACTCCGTCATGATTACCTCCCGATATCTATGGCTTAGAGTACTAGGTCACGCGCGCCGGTGCATCATCGGGCACGGTACGCTAGGTGCGAGGAGGTGACTGTGGAACCCTTGCTTGAGCTGGTGTCCATGAACGCACTGGAATTCTGGTTAGCCTTAGGGATCGGGGTGACTGCCCTGGTCATTATGTGCCTGGCGCTTATCCCCAGTAGGGAATATGCCGATCTGCCGCGCGGGGTGTATCCGCGTGAACCTGCCGGGGTAACCGGCCATAATTACCGGCGCCGCCGCCGGCATACCCGCCCGCCGGTGCGCACCATCCCTCCGGAGATGCCGGCCGCCCTCGGGGCTTTTATGCACCGCCACTACGCCGCGGACGACGCCGCCATCACCACCCTCCTCGACCTGGCCGCCCGCGGGTTCCTCACCATTGACTTCTTCCGCGATCCGGCCTTACGTGGCCAGATGATCACAATTTCGCTCACCGAGGCGGATACCTCCACCCTCGAACCTTTTGAGATGCGGGTTCTGGCGGCCCTCGCCTCCCCGCAGAGCGCCGAATCGGCAGCATTCCGTGAATCTGAGCCATTCGATGATCGCTCGTATCGCACCGCGATGGAAAACGCCGGGCTGCCCGCCGCCTCCCGCCCGGTGCTACGCGTGCAGGGCTTCTCCACCCGCCTCGCCCTCGCCATCGCGCGCGATAGCAAAGCGGAAGTGGTATCGCGGCGGGGCTGGTACCACCACGGGCGCGAATTAGTGGGGTCGCTGGCAGCCGTACTCTTCTTCGGTGGTATCGCCCTGACGGGATTGGCCTTTATCGGGGCCCTGGCTTTTGAACTGTCCTGGTATTGGCTCATCGTGGGCGGCTGGCTGGTGTTCTGCGGATTCGTGGGGCTCCTCAATTTTTCTTCTCTCACTCCGAACGGGGTGGTGGCCAGCGACCAAGTGGAAGGTTTCCGGCGTTTCCTCACCGCGGCTCCCCGTTTCGCTGGGGTGAGCGCGGACGTCCTCGCTTCTTATGTGGGCTGGGCTTATGCCCTGGAATGCGCGGATGAATGGGTCCGTTCCCTCGAGCGAATTAACTCGCGGGATATGCGCGACGTCGGCGCGGCCCTCCCGTGGCTGCATTTTGCCGGCGAAGACATCACAAATTGGTACCAGCTGCGCGAGGCCCTGAGCGTATTGGAAACCCGCTTCCGTTCCCACCCGCTCGCCCACGATCTCCCGCACGCGCGGCGCCGCCACCTGCGGCGCTTCGTGCGCGGATTACTACCCGCCGCAATTCGCACCCACACCTAATGGACCACGCCCGCAACACCCCACGGATACAGAACGGAAAGATGAAGCGCCATGGATGACCAGCAAGAACACGTCCTTCGCACCATAACCGACCGGGGCATCCGCTACGTGCGGTTGTGGTTCACCGATATCGTCGGCACCCTCAAATCCGTGGCGGTAGCCCCCGTGGAGCTCGATAATGCTTTCGCGGAGGGCGTCGGTTTTGACGGCTCGGCCATTCAAGGGCTCACGCGCGTTTATGAGTCAGATATGATTGCGCGCCCGGATGCTTCTACCTTTGCGGTATTGCGTGGCGTGGATGGGAGCGACGACGCCGCTTTCATGTTCTGCGATATCCTCACCCGCGAAGGTGAACCAGCCCGCTCCGACCCCCGGGCCATTCTGCAACGTACCCTGCGGCGCTGCGAGGATCTGGGCTTCACCGCCTACGCCCACCCGGAAGTCGAGTTCTACCTGTTCCAGCCCGGGGCGAGCGATGATGAAGAGCCCACCCCGATCGATTCGGCCTCCTATTTTGATTACGTTACCCGCTCGGTGGCTCATAATTTCCGCAGGGATGTGATCCTCTCCCTGGAGGACGTGGGCATCAGCGTGGAATTTTCCCACCACGAAATTGGCCCGGGCCAGCAAGAAGTAGATCTGCGCTACGCCGATTGCCTAACGATGGCCGATAGCATTATGGCCGCCCGCGTCATCATTAAAGAAGTGGCACTGCGTCACGGGGTGGAAGCATCCTTCATGCCCAAGCCCTTGGCGCACTGGCCCGGATCGGCCATGCACACCCATTTCTCGCTTTTCGAAGGCGAAACAAATGCCTTCCACGATCAACGCGGCCAGTTCGGAATGTCGGTGACGGCGCGGCGTTTCCTCGCCGGCCTCATGCGCCACGCCCGCGAAATTACCGCTGTCACCAACCAGCACGTCAATTCCTATAAGCGACTGTGGGGCGGCGGGGAAGCCCCACCCTATGTGTGCTGGGGGCCGCGCAATCAATCCGCCCTCGTGCGGGTACCCGAATATAAACCCACGAAACCGCAATCAGCACGCCTGGAATACCGCGCCCTGGACACGGCCGCCAATCCCTACCTAGCTTTTGCTGCGGTACTCGGCGCTGGCCTGGCCGGAATCGAAGGGAAATACGATCTTTCCGATCCGGCCGATACGGACGTTCTCCTCCTCACCGATATGGAACGCTCGGTACTCGGCATCGAATCCCTACCCGGGAGCCTGGACTCCGCCCTCAAGCTCATGGAGGGCTCCGATCTGGTTGCCGAGATTCTGGGCGAAGATGCCTTCGATTACTTCCTGCGTGATAAACGCGCCGAATGGGCCGAATACCGCGCCCAGGTTACCCCGCTGGAACGCGCACGTTTCCGCGCGGATCGCTAGGGTAGCGGGGAACGGGTATGCGTCGTCTCACCCTCGCCCAGCGGGCCCGGCGCTCTGGATTCACGGCCCCCGAACGCGCCGTTCCGGATCTGGAGGCCGGCGCCTGGCAGCCCGAGGATTTCACGCACGTGGCGGACCCGGACCGGGCACTTGCGGCCTGTGCCCGGCTCGGTTTAACCCGCCGGGAGGGCGTAGGCTGCGACGCCGCCGCCCGGCCGCGCCTCCTCGCTGTCCTCGGGCTTTCCACCGCGCTGGCCGATCACCTGGCCCGGCACCCGGAAGCCGCCCGTAACCTGTGCGGCAGCGCGGAGGAAGCAGAAAGGCGCGCGCTCCTGAGCGAGGCGGAGGAACGCACCGCCATGCGAGCTGCCCTCGCCCCCTGGCTCACCGGCACCGCAAACAACCTCCAGGATGCTATTGCCGCGCTACGAGCCCACTATTACACCCGTATTCTCACCCTGGCCGGCTGGGATCTCACCCTCCCCGACCCCCTTATCCGCCTGCCCGAGGCGGCCGCCACCCTCTCTAACCTGGCCTGCGCCACCCTGGAAGGTGCCCTCCAGCTCGCCCGCACCCGGGTACCTGATGCCCAGGATATTGACTTCACGATCATCGCGCTCGGGAAAACTGGGGGAGGGGAACTCAATTACGCCTCCGACGTGGACGTTGTTTATATCACCGAACCCCGCCCGGGCGTGAGCGAAGAACGGGCACTGGAGATCGGCACCGCACTGGCCACCACCCTCGCCGGATATATCAGCGCACCCGGTCCCGAAAGTGCCCTGTGGACCATTGATACCGCGCTACGCCCCGAAGGCGGCACCGGCTCCCTTGTCCGCACCCTTGCCTCCCACCTGGATTACTACGCTACCTGGGCGCAAAGCTGGGAATTCCAAGCCCTCCTCAAAGCCCGGGTAGCCGCAGGAAACCGCGAACTCGGTGAAAGTTACGTGCGCGCCACCCGCCCGCTGGTATGGAACGCTGCCTCCCGAGAGAATTTCGTGACCGACGCCCGGGCCATGCGTACCCGCGTCGAATCCCATATCCCCACCGCCCAACGCGAACGCCATATCAAACTAGGGGCGGGCGGCCTGCGCGACGTCGAATTCACCGTCCAGCTCCTCCAATTAGTCCACGGGCGAGTAGATACCACCATCCGCTCGGCCACTACTACCACGGCGCTCGCGAGTCTGTCCGAAGGCGGATATATTTCTCGCACGCATGCCGCCCGCCTCGACCACCACTACCGGTGGCTGCGTTGCCTGGAACACCGCGCCCAAATGGTGCGCTTGCGCCGCGCCGCCGTGCTTCCGACCCGGGAAGATGACCTGCGCCGCCTGGCCCGCTCCCTCGGCCTGCCCGACGCCGGCGCGCTTCTCGAAGCTTTCGCGCAGGTACGCCGGGAGGTGCGTGAACTCCACCAAGATATTTTCTATCGGCCTCTCCTGCCCGCCGCAGCCCAGCTCTCCGCGGATGATATTTCCCTCGCCCCCGAGGCCGCCCGCAGCCGCCTCGCCAGTATCGGCTACCGCGACCCTGCCGGGGCCTTGCGCCATATCGCCGCCCTGACCGCGGGAAGCAGCAGGAGCGCAGCGATCGCCCGCCAGCTCCTCCCCGTGATGCTCGGCTGGTTTGCGGAAGGTCCCGAACCGGATGCCGGGCTCCTCGCCTTCCGGGTGCTCTCGGAAAAAATGGGGGATACCTCCTGGTATATGCGCACCCTGCGCGACGGCGGGCCCGTCGCGCACCGCCTCGCCCTTATCCTGGCCCGTTCGCGTTTCCTCGCCCGTGATATCCCCGAGCTTCCTGAATCCATCGCGTGGTTGGGCGACGACGCCGAACTGGCCCCGGGGGGGGGGGGGGGGGGGGGGGGGGGGGGGGGGGGGGGGGGGGGGGGGGGGGGGGGGGGGGGGGGGGGGGGGGGGGGGGGGGGGGGGGGG
>NZ_JARBHJ010000012.1 GCF_028864145.1 Actinotignum schaalii
TTCGAGGATAGGTAAGAGTTGATTCGAAAGGTACCCGCGATGGTCGCCTTTGTGCATGCCGACACGAGGATCACCGCGGGATACAGATACACCACACTAACGGACGCAACCGACTACATCTCCATCAGGCTTAACGAGAATGTTTCCAGGGTGAACGTCGCCTATAACCACTCCTTTCGAATGGATTATTTCAACGGCTCTTACTATCGCCTTAGAGAGAGCTAACGCCACGTTCTTATAAGCTTGTTTGGAGTCACGGCCAAGACCGACTGCGTTGAAAGGAAAACGCTCATTGCGCCAAGAGCTTAGAGATTGCGCTTCAATATATTCCAACTCTGCGTACTGATGTTCCCAGACGGTGAAAGTTCTGACGAACTTCGGTGCGCATCCTGTCCCTTCAAGGGCGATAAGAGCGCGAACTTCTTGCTCTTGATGAGCAATAGCGTCCCGACCATTAATGTCAAGACCGGCAAATGGTCTTGCTTCCTTAAGGATCGTGATGCTGTGTGGGCCTTTTCCAACCGCTTTATAGACCCCACCCCCATTAGAAAAATGTAGCGGTTTTAATTCCTTGTAATTATCTAATTCATTAGTGGTCAGGCTCTGATTGTATTGTCCGATCGCTTCCCCTACAACGCGGGGTATCTCAACATCTTTCGGAATAATAAATCGCGGGACACGCTCATCCTCAATCAGATGATCGTTAGCATCTGGAATTGCTGCGACTATCTGGTCTTGCTCGTCGGTGATAATTAGTGGAACAAATGCACCGTACCTAAAAAATATTGGCCCACTTCGGAATCGAACATCGCTTAAGATATAGGGTCCGGACCGGCCTTTTAGTAAGTTTTGGAGCTCCTCTACAATACGATTGAGCTCATCATTGTCTGATGGATAGATAGTAATGAACTTACCGCTTGATGCCCTCGACGCCTCCTTCACGTTGGAGCGTAAATGCTCTCGAGGTCCTGCAAGACATTTAAATGCAATCCGATTCAAGAAGCACCGGCTGCTTACTACCTGTAGGGTATCTAAGGCGTTTTCTGGAGTGGCAGAGATGTGCACTTTCCAGCCGTGGGTACGAAGCTTATGTATTATCGGAAAAAACACGCGCCAACCATCAGATTCGTAGCTAATCCAATCGGGCGGCAGGTTCATAATCGACGATAATTGGTCAGTATCATTCTGTAGACTTTGGGACGGTGCAGAGAAAAACGGCGATGAGGGGTCGCACCAGCGAATGTACCGATGAACTTCCTGAGCCATCATCTCACCTTCATATATCTTTGTTCTAGAGTAGTTGAAATCGACACCATTGTGTGATTTACGCTACCATTTCCCGATGGTTTGCGCAAGGTTTTGAGCGATGGGATACCTGTTCTAGGAGGAGTGAGGCACCCCTTCCATAGGGTTTTAAGGCGTGTTAGCTACGAAAACCTCTGGCTGTGACATCAATGCGCAGTAAGAAGCACACTATGAACGCGGCCTCTAGGCACTGTCAGGTTGTCACCACTAAGTCTGGTCCGCGTTGTAACAATCGGCTCTGTCTAGTCATACCGGAACCTCGCCGAGCCTGACGGCTGTAGGGCAGGAACCTCTTGTGGTGCGACTGTAGGCATCCTTAGCCAAACAGCTAGCGGAGTCGCATGGGAATGGTGCGTTCGTTAAGACGTCAAGATCGTCTATATGCGAGCCACTCTCTCTGGAGTGTACAAACGAATCGGATCGCCTTGCAGCTTTGCTACCACACGAATCAAGGTAGTTGCCCTACGATTCTTAGCGTGTTAGCATATGTGTGAACAGTATTGGAGGAGTTATGAATGACTGTGTGAAGTTTGGTGAGTTTGTGGCGGAACGCCGTAAGCAGCACGGTTACACGATGCGTAAGTTTGCTGACATGATTGGTGTGACTGCTCCGTATCTTAGTGATATTGAGAAGGGCCGGCGGGCTGCGCCTGATGGCAAGCTTGAGGAGATTGCGGCGGCGTTGCGGCTTAGCAGGGTCGAGCGGGAGCGGATGTTTGATCTTGCTGCGCTGACTCGTGACAATCAGGTTTCGGCAGACTTGACTGGTTACATCATGGATAGAGATCTTGCTCGCGTGGCTTTGCGGCGTGCTAAGGAGCGGGATCTTAGTGATTCGCAGTGGCGGAGCATTATTGACATTATCGAGGGGGAGGATCTTTGCTAGTGCGCACTCAACCCGAATTCCTTAGCAAAGGGGCGCTCGAATCTATCGCTGAGTACTTTCTTAGGGTCTACCGTGGTGACGGGCGTCTCGAGGATCGGATTCCGCTCGACATTGATGACTTCGCGGAATTTCACTTGCGGGCTACGATCGACTATCACCAGCTTTCTAGTGATGGCAGTGTTCTTGGCATGTCGGTCTTCCGAGAGCTTACCGTTCCGGCTGTCGGGGATGGGTCTTGCAAGGCCGATATGGTGTTTTCTGCGCGGACCATCGTGATTGACCATAAGGCTCTTAGTAAATCGCCAGAAAGCAGACTGCGGTTCACTATAGCGCACGAGTGTGCGCATCTGATACTCCACCATGACAGCGTTTTGGAGGACTCGCCGATGAGATGTTCTAGTAGGTCGAGCTATAGGGCGCTGACCACGGAGTCTGAAAACGCCCGCACTGATAGCTTCGATCGCGCAGAATATCAAGCCAATTATCTAGGCGCAGCGTTGCTGATGCCTCGCTCCACTTTTTCACGGGCCTACCGTGAGCTTGTTCCGGATGGGTGGTATGGGCTTGAGGAGCAGGAAAAACACAAGGTGGTTAGTGTCCTTGCTGACGCGTTTGAGACCTCTTTGCTGGCAACTAGTCTTCGGATCAAGAACCTCAAACTCGCCAGGTAACTCTAGGTGGCTGAGCTTGTGGTGTTTTTTTTAACCATTTAGTTAGCTAGTTAGCTAACTAAATAAGAGAGGGGGTGTTGATGCAGACCATCAAGAACTATGACGGGAAGACAATCTGTCGCGTGGAGTGTGACCACAGGCTTATTGAGATCGTCTATAAGGGCTGTCGGTCTTGGCTGTGGTTTGACGAGACTGGCCGTTTCTATCAAATCCATGAACCTCGGTCGCCGTTGAGGGGCTGACGCTTAAGCAGATAACTGAATACTGATTCATACAAGTTCGATCCGCAGAACCGCTAGACGGGCATGGATCACGCATCACCTCGTTTTCGAGGGGCGTGAACCTGCCCGTCTTGTCGTTTTTACTGACGGGCGGACTCCTGCGGATCCCAATCCGACAGGAGAACGCCAATGCGAAATCACAAGACCGAAACCCGCTCGCAGGGTTCACAACCGCTACTGACTATCCGCTTCAAGCACGAAGCTGATTGTGCTGGCAATAAGTCTGTTACTGAAATCTACACTCTGAAGGGTGAAGATCTAGCGGTCATGATCGAGACTGATCGCTGTGAGCGGGCAGTGCGGTCCGGGAGGTCTATCGCGGAGGTTGAGCCGCGTCATCCGCAGGCCATTCTTGACGATCTGTGGCGTGCGGAAGAGGCGAATGCTCACGAGACGCATCGTGGGGATCGAGGAAAAGCTAAGAAGAAATGCACCTGTGGCGCTGGCTGCGGTGAGCGTCGCGGGTGCCGTCTACCCAAAACCCATCCCTGGTCACTGGATCAGATGCTCGAGATCGACCGCGATCCTACTGCCTCTGAACGCACACCAGAAGATGCGGTTATAGCCAACGAGGAAGCCCAAGAACGTGCTTCGGATCTAGCAGCCATGCGCTCAGCGGTCGCTCAACTTAGTGACAAACACCAGCTTATCGTCAATCTCATGATCGATCAAGAAATGAGTCAAGCCGAGATAGCCCGACACCTAGGGGTAACGCGAGCGCGGGTGTCGCAACTGTTCCGAGAGGTGAAAACCGCAGTGATTGACGCTGTGCGACAGGCGGGGCTTAACAGTGGCGGGTCTGTCGGCAGTGGGGTGAAGGGAGTGGCCAGCCGGGCTACTTCCACCACCACAGAAAGGCAGGGGAAGAGTAATGACTAGTCATCGGCTCAAACTCCACATCGCCCAAGACATCCCAGAGGATCCCGGAATCGTAGCCACGAAGGCTATCCCTATTCGTGAACGACTATTACGCCTACTACTGGGTAAGCGCCGTCAGGTTACGCTCGTGGTTCCTGGCGATAGTGTCCGCCAGATCGATATCACCGAACACTTGGACAGCGACGATGATCTATTGGCTTTGGCTGACGCGGTCGGTGTCACTGGCAGGGGTGATGCGGCGTGAACATCACCACAGCGAATCGGCGTATTGCGGCACTGAACCAGATAGCTGAGGGCGTGGCGTTGCTCGCTCAAGTGATCGAGGAGGAAGCGTGGGAATTGCTTGAGGATCACGCTGGCGCGTCAGGTGTGCGTCCGCTTGCTGCCGCCCAACTGGTACAACCAGCGATCCAGCCAGCCGCCCCACCCTGGGACGACCAGCCAGAACCACAACCTGCTGATACTCCAAGTGCTCCCGAAGCCACTGCGGTGTCGTTGGAACAAGTGCGAGGTGTGCTCGCCCAGCTCTCGCAGGCGGGGCATACAGCGAAAGTGCGGGAGCTGATTCAGGCAGCTGGCGCGGAAAAGTTGTCCGAGGTTGATCCGGGTAAGTACGCCTGGTTGCTGGAGCGGGCGAAGGGGCTGTCTGATGCCTGACCAACATGCGATCCTGTCTGCGTCTGGTGCGCACCGGTGGCTTTCCTGCCCACCCTCGGCACGCTTGGAAGCCAGCCTGCCAGAATCCACGAGCCCAGCTGCGGAGCAAGGCACGGTTGCTCACGCGTTGGCGGAGTGGAAACTTAGGCGTGCCCTGCATGACGCGCCTACGACCAAGCCTGTCTCGGACTGGATTGATACCGAGATGGATCAACTCACTGACGACTACGTCGCCTTCATACAAGAACAATTGCGTGAGACCCGACGGGTATGTGGAGATCCGGTGGTGCTCATTGAGCAGCGCTTGGACTTTAGCCACATTGTCCCTGGTGGGTTTGGTACTGGGGACTGCGTGATCATCGCAGAACCCGCACTGCAGATCATCGATTTGAAGTATGGGCAAGGCGTCCTGGTAGACGCAGAGCACAACCCGCAGTTGATGCTCTACGCCCTCGGCGCGCTGCATGCCTTCGGGCCTCTGTATGCGATTGATGAGGTTGCGGTCACGATCTACCAGCCCCGCCGCTCCAACATCTCTACCTGGACTATCCCGGTCACTGACCTAGAGGCCTGGGCTGAAGAAACCGTCAAACCGCGTGCCGTGTTGGCGGCTAAAGGTGATGGTGACTTCGTATCTGGTGAGTGGTGCCGGTTTTGCAAACTCTCCGCTACTTGCAGGGCTCGCGCCCAAGCCAACCTAGCGCTTGCCAAGTTGGAGTTTGCCCCACCAGCCGAACTCACGGACACAGAAATCGCGGACGTGCTCGCCCGTCTCCCAGAACTAAAGGCGTGGGCCACTGACGTTGAGGCTCACGCGCTGTCATTAGCGGTGAATCAGGGCAAGCAATGGGCGGGTTTCAAGCTGGTCGAAGGCCGCAGCATCCGCAAATACATCGATGAAGCCAAAGTCGCTGAGGTGGCCCAGGCCGCCGGAATCACCGACATTTGGCAGCAAAGGCTCAAGACCATCACTGCGCTGGAAAAACAGCTAGGCAAGAAACGCTTCAACGAACTCTTCGCTGGCCTAGTGGTCAAACCCGCCGGCAAGCCTGCGCTGGTGCCCGAGACAGATAAGCGCCCAGCACTGAAAACCTGTGGGGCTGACACAGAGTTCAGCCCAATTACATCCACACCTAAGAACAAGTAAGAAAAGAGGAAACAAATGACTACGAACACTATGCAGAACCAGAATCCGACCCGTGTTGTCACCGGTGAAGTCCGGCTGTCTTACGCACACGTGTGGGAACCTAACTCCATCCAAGGAGGAAAACCCAAATACTCCGTCAGCTTGATCATTCCTAAAACCGACCGATCTACTATCAGCGCGATTGAACGTGCGATCGACGCCGCGATTGATGCTGGAGTCGGCAAGTTTGGTGGCAAGAAACCGAACAAGGCCGCGTTGAAGCTGCCGTTGCGTGATGGGGATATTGAACGAGATGACGACGCCTATCAAAACTCTATGTTTGTGAATGCTAACTCGATTACCGCACCCCAGATCGTGGATGAGAATGTCGCACCTATCCTGGACCGCTCCGAGGTCTACTCCGGCTGCTACGCCCGCGTGAGCCTGTCGTTCTACGCGTTCAACACCAACGGAAACAGGGGTATCGCCTGCGGGCTCGGCAACATCCAAAAGACCCGTGACGGCGAACCCCTGGGCGCAGGGCGCATCAGCGCTGAGTCTGACTTCGGACCAGCCATCAGTGCTGGCACGGATGACTTCTTGAACTAAGAGGTAAGGAGAACACAAGTTATGGATTGGTATCTTATCGCGCACTGTTTCCTAGCCGGCATGTTCGTGTGCTTGTGGTGGCAGATCAACGAACTAGTTACCGAAGAGATCGCCTACTGGATTCTGTCTCGCAAGCGCAGACGCGAACACCGACAGGTCGAAGAAAAACTCGCAGTCCTCAAGGCCGACCTTGAACGGCACAAGACCGAGCAAGCCACGCCGGACACTGTCACTGACAAGACCTGTGACGCTGACTAGCCCAGTAATCCCATTGTCCTGACCGGTTGCTGGGAGAAGACCATGTCCTTTGTGTGGAGCATGGTTTTCTCCCAGCACCCCTATGGAGTGTTTTGTTTATGAGAGAACTATTTATTGATCTCGAATCCTACAGCCCTGTCATCCTTGTTAAGTCCGGTGTATACCCGTATGCCGAACACGAAGCCTTCGACATCCTTTTGTTCGGTTAC
This sequence comes from Actinotignum schaalii, assembly GCF_028864145.1. Classification (GTDB taxonomy): domain Bacteria; phylum Actinomycetota; class Actinomycetes; order Actinomycetales; family Actinomycetaceae; genus Actinotignum; species Actinotignum schaalii_B. Next base: position 6,882 of record NZ_JARBHJ010000012.1, read on the forward strand.
TCCATCGACAGTGCCCCGGTGGAAGTGGTGGACCTCGCCTCAGGAGAACAACTACCCGAAGACGTGCTAGCAGCCTTGGTGGATCCGGGTATGGTGAAGTGGGCGCACAACGCCACGTTCGAGCGCATCTGCCTGTCAGCGTGGCTGACCCGCCGCCATCCCGACTTGATGGATGGGCGGAAATATCTGGATCCGGCGCAGTGGCGATGCACCATGATCTGGAGTGCCTACTTGGGGTTGCCAATGAGCCTGGAACAAGCAGCCACCGTCCTGGATCTAGACGTGAAAAAAGACAATACCGGCAAGCGGTTAATTAAGCAGTTTTGCACACCAGCCACCCCCTCGACGCTCAACGGTGGAACTACCCGTAATCTTCCTGTTTCTGACCCGGCAGGCTGGCAGGAGTTCATTGCGTATAACCGCCGTGATGTGGAAGTCGAACTCGCCCTCCACCACCGACTCTCCCCCTTCCCGTTACCGGAGGCCGAGTGGGACGCGTACGCCCTCGACCAGCAGATTAACGACACCGGTGTCCTCCTCGATAGAACACTTGTGGATCGTGCGGTGAAATCCGATCGTCAGCACCGCAAAACGACTCTCGAGCGAGCGCAACAACTCACTGGGTTAGAGAACCCGAACAGCCCGATCCAGCTCAAAGAATGGCTTGCCTCTCACGGCTGCCCCATGCAAACCCTCACCAAAACAGAAGCCGCATCAGCCTTGGAGACCGCCACCGGCGAGGTCCGTGAAGCCCTCGAACTACGCGGAAAACTCGCAAAATCATCGGTGAAGAAGTATGAGGCGATGCAACACGCGCGCTGCCAGGACGGCAGGGCACGCGGCCTCATCCAGTTCTACGGCGCGGGCCGCACCGGCAGGTTTGCCGGAAGGCTTATCCAAGTCCAAAACCTGCCCCGCAACTACCTGCCCGACCTCACCCAAGCCAGAAGTCTCGTGCGAAATGGTGACTTTGAGGCGCTCGAGCTGCTCTATGACTCAGTGCCCGAAACACTTAGCCAGCTGATACGTACCGCGTTCATCCCCGCCAGCGAGTCTCAGTTTGTGGTAGCGGACTTTAGTGCGATCGAAGCGCGCGTGATTGCCTGGCTCGCCGGCGAAACCACCACCCTGGACGCGTTCCGCGACGGTAAGGATCTCTATTGTGAGACCGCGAGCCGGATGTTCGGCGTGCCAGTCGAAAAACACGGGACCAATAGCGGGCTGCGTCAGAAAGGCAAGATCGCAGTGCTCGCCTGCGGCTACGGCGGCTCCGTCGGCGCACTCACCGCCATGGGAGCACTGCGCATGGGGCTAACCGAGGCCGAGCTAAAGCCGATCGTGGATGCCTGGCGGGCAGCAAACCCCAACATTGTCCAGCTGTGGGCCGACATCAACACCGCTGCCATCGACACCATCACCACCCGCCAACCGATCCGGCTACGCAACCTCGTCTTCAGCCTCGAGTCCGGCATCCTCTTCATCCAGCTCCCATCCGGTAGACGGCTAGCGTATGTGCAACCAAGGTTGGGTGAGAACCGGTTCGGCGGAACCAGCATTATCTACGACGGCATCACAACCGGACGCAAATGGGGCACCCTCGAGACCTACGGCGGGAAGCTCACAGAGAACATTGTCCAAGCCACCGCCCGCGACCTCCTCATCCACGCCATGGCCAAGGTTGCTGATGCTGGGCACACAATCGTGATGCACGTCCACGACGAAATCATTGTTGAAACCACCACTGGCACCGTGGACGAGATCTGTGCCCTCATGAGCCAAACCCCACCCTGGGCTAAGAGCCTACCGCTAGAGGCCGACGGGTATGAATGCGCCTTCTACATGAAGGACTAGCTGCGCCAGAGTGGGAGCTCTTGCCAGTTCGAGGGGAATCCCATCTCCTTGAGGGTGTGGTTGCGTAATGGCAGGTACTCGGTTTCGATGAGGCGACGTACCTTGTGGGGCCAGGATGTGCCTGGGGAGATGGTTGTGAGCATGAATGCCATCACAAGTAGCGCCCCGTAGAGCCGATCGCTTTGCCCGCGAGGAAGAGACGAGAGTTTTTCAATAGTTAAGAACGCATTGGAGGAGGCGGGGGTAAGGTACCTGTTCCACACACGTCCGTGGTGTGCGCAGGTGTTTCGAAGAACAGTGAACTGTTCCAACCAGCGCGCCAGCGGGTCTTGATGGTAGTAGGCACGCTTCTGTTTCGCGTTCAAACACTCTGTGTCAACGGTGAATCCGTAACTTTCGGAAATGGCTCGCTGGTCATCAAGCAGCAAGCCGTCGTACAACTGGGATATGTCCGAGAAGTCGAGGACATCCGCGAGCACCCAAAATGGATAGTCGTCATATTTGGCCGCGTAGTGGGCAATGGCATGGTTGCGTTTACGCGCACGCTCAACTCGACCCTGAGCAGTGCGAAACCATGACGCATGGTCGAAGTCCTCACGGAAAAGCGAGGAGTCTTTGTAGGACAGTGTCCCTTTGGCGACAAGGAGTTCGCCGATACGGGCTCGCATGGCGACCTCGATCCGTTCCATTCCGTCGTGGATAAGGGTTCTCAACTTTCGATCAAACTCATAGAGAGCCGTAACCTGAGCGAAAGTTGTCCCCGGAATAAATTCATCTAGCCGCTTCGGCTGCCTTGGATCGTCTGGGATCGGAAGAATCCGATACGTGTACCAGTAGCCGGAGAGACGGTAGTAAGAAACACTGGCGAGCCACTGCCTAGCAAGGGACTCATCCACGTCCATGCCTCGCGACCGAAGGATCTCCAACTGCTGATCGAGCGTCGTCGGCTGTTTGACTGTACCCACGCGCTCACTTCTCCTTGGTGTAGATAGAAATCCAGCCCGTCTGCGACCCGATGGGTCGTAGCGGGCTGAACGATTACCTCAAGACTACCACAGTGAGAACGAAGAATTACTAGTCACACACAAAGGACAACACGACCCCCTAGTTGGCAACAGCAAGTACCACAGCCCCGCTCCGAGAACGGCAGGGGGTCAACGCCACATGGCTCTTCGCTGTCAGATGGCTTAACACTTTCACGTTGGTCGGCAGTGGGGTGAGGGCAATAGGTTCCATCACGGTGGTGGGCATTGAACGGCTCTCAGAAAGGAGCCTGTCATGGCTACTAGCACTGTACAAGCATTCACTAACGATATGTTCGGCACTATTCGTACCGTTGAGGAAACGGGAAAGGTCATGTTTTGTGGTCGTGATGTCGCGATCGCGTTGGGATATGAGAATCCGAGTAAGGCGATTCGTGACCATTGCAAGGGGGGTCCAAAACGTTACCCCCTTCAAACCCCTGGCGGCATCCAACATGCCAGGTTTATCACCGAGGGCGACCTCTACCGACTCATCGCCTCATCCAAGCTGCCGGTCGCAGCGCGGTTTGAGTCGTGGGTGTTCGACGAAGTCTTACCATCGATCCGCCGACACGGGGTGTATGCGATTGATGAGCTACTAGCTAACGATGAGTTCCTTGAACAAGCTATTGCTCAGCTGCGTGCGGAGCGCACTAAGCGTCTGGCTGCCGAGCAAGCGCTAGCAGAGGCTAAACCCAAGCTAACCTATTACGACCAAGTCCTCAAAGCTACTCGAGCAGTTGCGATAAGCCGCATCGCTAAGGATTACGGGATGAGCGCGCAGGAGTTCAATCAGCTCCTCGCTGATCTACACGTTCAATACAAGCGAGATGGACAATGGCTGCTCTACGCCGAACACGCCGGTCATGGTTACACCAAATCAGAAACAGGCACCGCCAAGAACGGCTACTTGTGGATGCACACCAAATGGACCCAGAAAGGCCGCCTGTTCATCTACGACCTGCTGAAAAACTCTCGTGGCCTGTTGCCGGTGATCGAACGCGAAGAACACGAACATGAAGGGCAGGACGAGTAATGGAGACGACTGTGATGGATGTGGGGATTGCGCGTAAGAACCGTGAGGGGTATGCGGACCCGACCATGTATGAAGCGTTGAAGCAAGTCCAGAAAGCCGAGTACGGATACCGGCCATTGGTTTATATCTGCTCACCCTACGCCGGGGATACCGAAACCAATATCGAGATCGCCCGAGAGTTTTGCGCAACAGCGGTTGCCCGGCGCGTAATCCCGCTGGCTCCGCACCTACTGTTCCCGCAGTTCATGGATGATACCGACCCGGACGCGCGGGAACTGCCGATGTTTTTCAACCGGGTTTTGTTGTCGAAGTGTGAGGCCGTGTGGGTTTATACGGCTCGCGTGTCGGTGGGGATGCGTGCCGAGATTGAGTGGGCACACCAACTGGAAATACCGGTGCGCTATTTCGGTGCTGGTTTTGAGGAGGTGAGTGTGGGTGCGTGAGTTGAAAATCTCCTATGGGCGCTCCCGGTTTGATACTGCGTGGCGTAACGCCACGGTCACGTGGGAAGACTTCGTGGGGAGGGTCTCTGCCACGGTGCGAACGCCTGAAACCCTCCAGGAGTTTTGCGCAATGCCGCGTGGGGAGCAAGACCGGGTTAAGGATGTGGGCGGGTTTGTTGCCGGGCACCTCGCCCACGGCAGGCGCAGGCGCGGGAACGTTCTAGCGCGCTCAATGATCACCCTCGACCTCGACACCCCACCTGCTGATGCCTGGTCGCACATCCAGCAGGCGCTGCGCGGGGTGGCGTGCCTGATGTATTCGACCCATAAACACCGCCCCGAAGCACCCCGCCTCCGGCTCGTGATCCCACTAGCGCGGGACGTGAGCGCTGAAGAATACGTGCCTCTAGCGCGGATGGCGGCGAAGCGGGTGGGGATTGATTGGTGTGATGATTCCACCTACGATCCCGAACGCCTCATGTACTGGCCCTCCACCGCCACTGGGGCCGAGTTTTTCCACGCTTCTCAGGACGGTGACTGGCTAGATCCAGATCAGTTGCTCGAGGCTTATGACGACTGGAGAGATGCTTCTACGTGGCCGACTTCAAGCCGGCAAAGCACGGTGAAACCGTATTCGGGCCGCAAGCTCGCAGACCCTAGAGGTAAGCAAGGCCTGGTAGGGGTGTTTTGCCGCACCTACCCCATGAGTGACGCCATCCCCATTTTCTTATCAAAGGTGTATGAGCCCACGGGGCATGAGAATCGGTTCACTTACCGGGCTGGGGAATCCACCGGCGGGCTGGTCGTTTTCGATGACCTATTCGCTTACAGTTTCCATGGTACTGACCCCGCCGGCGGCCACGCCCTGAACGCGTTCGACCTAGTGCGCATCCACCTCTACGGGCATTTAGATGCGGAAGCGAAAGCTGACACTCCACTCAACCGCCTGCCCTCATTCATGGCGATGAGTGAGCACACGGCAAGCGATGAACAAGTACGCCTAGCACTCGCTAGGGAGAGGCAGTCCCAGGCGGAAGCCGACTTCACCCCAACCAGAACCAGTGACGGCGGGTCGAGCGGGGATGGGTGGATGGCGGGCTTGGAGTATGACAAACGCTCCGGGACACTGAAAAACAACCTCCACAACCTCACCTTGATCCTCCAGCATGATCCGAAGCTCGCCGGGATCGTGTTCAACCAGCAGGCCGACAGTATGGAGATCACCGGTACAGTGCCGTGGCAGCACCCCTCAAGGTTTTGGAGAGACCAAGACGACGCCCAACTCGTGTGTTACATCGACGCCCACTACGGCACCTTCTCCCAGCGCAATTACGATATTGCGGTCACCAAAGTCGCAGACGACCGCTCCTACCACCCGATCCGCGACTACCTCGACGCCCTACCAGAATGGGACGGCACCGCGCGTGTGGACACCCTACTAGTGGACTACCTCGGGGCTGAGGACTCTGCCTACACCAGGGCGGTGACCCGCAAGACACTGTGTGCTGCGGTGAAGCGGGTGTGGGAGCCGGGATGCAAGTTCGACTCCATGCTCGTACTCAACGGCCCACAAGGCATCGGCAAATCCACCCTCATCGCCAAGCTAGCTGGCCAGTGGTTTTCCGACTCACTCAACCTGTCTGACACGAAGGACAAGACGGCGGCGGAAAAACTCCAAGGCTACTGGATCCTCGAGATCGGAGAGTTAGCGGGCCTACGCAAAACCGAGGTCGAAACCCTACGCTCCTTCCTGTCGAGGCAAAACGATATTTACCGGGCGGCGTTCGGCAGGCGCGCCACCCCACACCCCAGGCAGTGCGTGTTCTTTGGCACCACTAACGCCGAGAGCGGATACCTACGAGACACCACCGGTAACCGCAGGTTCTGGCCCGTCATCACACCCGGAACCGGGACTAAACACTCCTGGGACATCAGCCAGGCTGAGATCGACCAGGTATGGGCCGAAACCCTCACCTACGTCCATGCCGGTGAGGCCTTGCACCTGGATACCCAGGTGGCGCGCCTGGCTGAAGCCCACCAGCGAGCCGCGATGGAAACCGATGAACGTGAAGGACTCATCCACACCTACCTCGACACCCTCCTACCCGAGGACTGGGACGAGATGGACCTGTACGCCCGCCGTAACTACCTTGACGGGACCAGTGACTTCGGGCCGATCACTCAAACCGGAACCGTGCGACGGGTAATGGTGTCGAACATGGAGATCTGGTGCGAATGCTTCGGCAAGAACCGGGCAGATATCACTCCGATGGACTCCACCCGCATCCGCCAGGTCTTAATCAAATTCGGCTGGAAACGACACCGGAATAAGCGCCGCCTACCCTTATACGGGTCGCAATGGGTATACGTGCCCGAGCCTGATCCACAACCTGATCCACCACAAATCCTGGATCACCCCTGGAACACGCCTGTTCCAACCAGCCCCGCCGTGGAACACCCCAACGTGGAACTGGCACACCCCTAGACCACCAGCGGTTTCACCCTGCTTGTTCCACTGTTCCACAAAATACCTATAAGAGTTGAAAACAGAAGAAAACACTATACATACATCCCTATAAGGGATTTATAGGTAATAGGAAATCTGTGGAGCGTGGACCACACCGGGTGAAACCAGCCAATCGAAAGGCACTCACCCATGACCACACTTGTCAAAAACCGAAACAACGAAGCCTACCTGGCTCGCTGCCAGGCCACCCTCAAAACCTGGGGAGCACCCCTAGAAGGCTGGCAGTGCACCGACCTGATCGACTACTCCGGCCCAGACGGTTCGCTCTCCACCTGCGAGCTATGCGGCTGCACCAAAGTGCGGTTCATCCACGTCATGCACCACCCATTCTACTTCGACCCGGTCGAGGTCGGTTGCGTCTGTGCTGGCGTGATGGAAGGCGACGAACTGGCAGCTCGGGAGCGTGAACGCAAAGCCCGCAACCGCGCTCAACGCCGCACCACCTTCCTCAATAAGCCCTGGCGCACCCTGGCAAACGGCAACCAGATGCTCCGCCACAAAGGACAAAACGTCTTCATTAACCACACCACGCGCGGCAACTACAAGGTCCGGGTAGGAAACCAGGTCACCTGGCAATACAAAGGCAAACCCATCACCAGCCAGCTTGCCGCCACCTACGCAGCCTTCGACCTAATCGACCCCAAGGAGAACTAACCAATGCGAGAACACCACATTGAACAAGCACTCAAACAAGCAATCCAAGGACATGGTGGCTTGTGTTGGAAACTCACCTGCCCCGGCACCACAGGGGTCCCGGACCGCCTGTGCCTCAAGAACGGGCGCGCAGTGTTTGTTGAAGTCAAAGCCCCCGGCAAACAGCCCCGCCCCATCCAGGCCAGGCGCATCAGTCAGCTACGAGACCACGGCTTCACCGTCCTCGTCATCGACCAGGTCGACCAGATTGAGGGGGTGTTGGATGCGCTATCAGCCGCATAACTACCAAACCCAAGCCAAAGAATTCATTATTGACCATGATGAGGCCGCGATCTTCCTGGGCATGGGTTTAGGCAAGACGGTCATCACCCTCACCGCTGTCTGGGAACTCATGCTCGACTATTTCGAAGTCTCGCGCGTCCTGGTGGTCGCCCCATTGCGGGTCGCGCGTGATACCTGGCCCACAGAAGCCAAAAAGTGGGACCACCTCAACCACCTGACGGTAGCAGTCGCCGTCGGATCGAAAAACCAACGACTCGACGCCCTGGCTAGGCATGCGATGGTGACCGTGATCAACCGCGAAAACATCCCCTGGCTGGTGGGGTACTACGGGGATAGCTGGCCGTTTGACATGGTCATCATCGACGAGTTGTCCTCGTTTAAGAACCACCGAGCCAAACGCTTCACCACCCTGGTGAAGACCCGTCCACACGTTAAACGCTGGGTCGGGCTCACTGGGACACCAGCCAGTAATGGGTTGATGGATTTATGGGCCCAATTCCGACTCCTCGACGGGGGTGAGCGTCTCGGACGGTTCATCACTCGCTACCGCGATAGGTGGTTCACCCCCGATAAACGAAACGGGGCCCAGGTGTTCTCGCACAAGCCCCGGCCAGGTGCCGAGGACGAAATCTACCAAGCGATCACCGACATGACCCTGTCCAAGCGAACCACCGACCACCTGACCCTACCGGATCTAACGGTGACCACCACCGAGGTGACTCTAGGAGCGAAAGAGCGCGCCCTGTACGACCAGTTGAAAGCCGACCTGGTCGTCGATCTGGACGGGCAAATCATTGACGCGGCTAACGCAGCCTCCCTCTCGGGCAAGCTCTTGCAGCTCGCCTCTGGCGCGGTCTACGACGAAACCAGCCAGGTTGTTGAGGTCCATAGCGCGAAACTCGACGCACTCGAAGACCTCATCGAAGCCGCCAACGGACAGTCAGTTTTAGTGGCGTACTGGTACCGCCACGACTTAGAGCGCATCCAGGCTCGCTTTCCACAAGCCAAAGAACTCAAAACGGCAGCTGATATCGAGGCGTGGAACCGGGGTGACATCCCGCTTGGCCTGCTCCACCCCGCATCTGCGGGGCATGGGTTGAATCTGCAGGCCGGTGGGCACCTGCTCGTCTGGTTCTCCCTGACCTGGAGTCTGGAGCTGTATCAGCAAACCAACGCCCGTCTTTACCGGCAAGGCCAAACCCAGCCGGTAACGATCACTCACCTGGTCGCTGAAAAAACCCTCGATGAAGCAGTGCTTACAGCCTTAGACGCCAAGAACCTCACCCAGACCGCCTTGATCGAGGCAATCAAAACACAACTGGCAAACCACTCTAGATAAGGAGAATTCATGATGCATGTGATGACGAAATACTTAGATACCCGCAAGGCAGCAATCAGCGCCCTAGAGGACTACCCACTGATGGAACAAGCAGCCAGCCAAGACACGCAAGGTGAGGCAAACCAGCTACGCGAAGACCTCGCCAGCCCTACTAGCCCCAAAATAACTGGCATGCCCCGCTCACGCGATCCCCACGCTGGTGAACGCCGCATCGCTGCCACCCTCGACAAGATTGATCTGCTCGCAGCCCGTAGCCAACAAGCCCAAGAGTACCTGGACTGGTTCCTGCCAGCCTGGCAAGCACTCAACACCGATGACCAGTTCGTGTTGGAAAACTTCTTCCTCGGCCAAGGCAATCAAGACGAACGAGTCCAAATGATCGGTGACCACTTCTATATTGAACGAGACAGTGTCTACCGGCGAAAGAACCGAGCATTAGATCACCTGGCAGTAGCACTGTATGGCAGACGCTAACTTGCACCCATGCGTTAGCAAGTATCCGAACCCTGCTATGGAAATCGTTATTTAACCCTGAAATACTGTAGGCGGTTGAAAATATAGGAACGAACCCTCCGGCAAACAGTTATCACTGCCCGGAGGGTTTCGTCTTGGCCGACAAAGGACGGTGAGGCTGGTGCCAAGCAAACCCAAACGTCCCTGCTCTGCGCCTGGCTGTCCCGAACTAACCCGCGAAAGGTTCTGCCAGATTCACGCCAAAAAGGCAGACAAGAACTATCGCAGGTTTGAACGTGACCCGAGAATCAACAAGCGTTACGGTGCGCGCTGGCGCAAGATTCGTGCTGCTTACATCGCGCAGCATCCTTTGTGCGAAGACTGCCTGGACAAAGGACTAACCACCCCAGTTGCCGAAGTCCACCACGTCCTACCCTTAGACCATGGTGGCAGCCACGACTTTTCTAACCTGCGCAGCCTGTGTAAACCCTGCCACTCCAGGCAGAGCGCGTTAGACGGTGACAGATGGAGGCAAGCCCTTCAGGTCTACACCTACTAGATTTTTTGAAAAACGCGACATAACCACTGGCACTTCCCCACCCTAAAAATATCGACCTTGTTCCCACGCCAAGTTACGGAACCAGTCGAGGAATCGGTTAGGGGGCTGGGGCCTCGAATCTCTACAACCTTGCCGAAGGTCAGCGGGCGGGGCCAACCGTGCGCAAAGTCCCCGAATCAAACAAGGTATTAACACTTCGGGCTTCGTCGGCAGTACCAGTGAGGGGTGAAATCCCGCTGAGTGTTGCTCGGTTTTCTTGCGCTTTGTCCGTCCGGATTTGGGTTTCCCAGGGACGTACAGGTGAGGGCAAAAAACTCGGAGCTTCTCATCCGGTGTTCTGGATCCCTCTCTGGCAGGTGTTCGCCTGTCTTGAGTTAACAAACTGGTTTCTAAAAAGGAGGAATCATGACAGATCAAATGGTGCTAAAAACACAGCAATGGCTCAATCGCACCTATAGGAGCAAGGCTGGATTCGGTTCAGTCGTAGAGGACGGATATACCGGCTGGGGCACGGTCAACGCTTTGATTCGGGCCCTGCAAATCGAGCTGGGTATTACGACAACGGCGAACAATTTCGGACCGGGAACTATCAGTCGCTTCCAGTCTCGGTGGCCTAACGGCATCCACCAGCAGGATGACGGTGCGCAGGAGACTTCTAATGTGTACGGCATTATCCAAGGTGCTTTGTGGTGTAAGGGATATTCTGCTGGTGCCAGCGATATCACTACGCATTTCTATAGCGGAACTGGAAAGGCCATCAAACAGCTTAAGAGCGACATGGGCATTGGTGGAGATTCCACTGTGACGCTCGACGTCATGAAAGCGCTGTTGTCAATGCAGCAATTCGTCCTGCTTCGCTCTTATGGGGGCATTTCAGCGATTCGGCAAGCACAGCAACAAATCAACCAACAGTATCGCGCTTATACCGGAATCATCCCAACCGATGGACTCTACGGTCGGGAAATGAACACTGCTCTGATTCAGGTCTTGCAAGCCATTGAAGGATTTAGCCCTGCGGAAGCCACAGGTAATTTCGGCAATGGCACCAAAGCGCGTCTAACAATAGTTACACCCAGCAATGCGGCAAGTTTACCGAAGTGGGCTTGGCTAGCTCAGGTTGCTCTAGTGTGTAACCGGATTTCTCCCGATATCTATCCTTCTGCACAAACCGCACTGTCAACGTTCGTTCCGCAATTCCAAGCAAAGTATCAGCTCCCACGAAGCGGGGTGGTCGACTCGACTACATGGATGAGCCTGTTGACCTCGAAAGGTGATCCGAATCGCGCCTGCAAAGCATGCGATACACGCTTCGAGATTACGGCTGAGCGACTCAACCTACTTAAGGCGAACGGCTATGAGATTGTGGGGCGTTACCTGACTGAGCCGAATCAGGATTCAAAAGATCCGTCTGACTATTTCAAAGCAATTCGCCCCGGAGAACTTGAACGCATCACCAACGGAGGAATGAAGTTCTTCCCGATTTTCCAGGAGTACTCAACCAAGCTTCGACACTTCACGCGGGAAAACGGCGCTCGGCACGCGACGCTCGCAAGGCAAGCAGCCCAAAGACTTGGCATTCCGGGAACGTATATCTATTTCGCAGTTGATTTCGACGCGACCGACCCCGAGGTCACAAGTCACATTCTTCCGTATTTCCAGGGTGTGCGTGGAAGCCTGGGAGGCGGATACAAAGTAGGCATCTACGCCTCGCGTAACATTTGTAGCCGCATCATTAAAGCCGGCTACGCTGGAAGCGCGTTCGTCTCGGACATGTCTACAGGATTTTCTGGCAACCTTGGCTTCCCTATTCCTGACGATTGGAACTATGACCAGTTCACTGAAATCAGTGACTACAAGGGTGCTGGTTTTGACCTAGACAGGGTCGCCTATTCAGGACAAGCAGCGGCAGTTGATCATGTTGCTCCTTCGAGTGCCGGTGGCGCTGCGCCCGACACCAGCATTGATTACACCAAGCTGGCTCCGATTGATCTGATCTGGCATTTAGAGAAACGCTTCGAAGAACTTCGTGCCAGTGGCAAGGTTGGAAAAGACTACGTTGCGGGTTCTCATGGTGCGGGAACGCGGATTGCCGTTCCGACTTGGCGTTGCATCCTCAACTATTTAGCAAAAGCCTACCTGCGTGACGGTGGTAGTGGATCTGCGGTGAATTGGTCCGTGTCTGCCGAAAGTTTCAGGAGTGCTGACGCGAGCGTACTCGAGAAGGACGCTGTAGGCAAGAAGATCATCGCTGCCTTGAATCGCTATATTGATAACACGTGGCGGCAATCCATGACCGACAAGACCGGAGAATCGGTTGATCTGGCGCATCTGGCGGCAACAACACTTGGATACACCAACTGGAATGTTATCCCTGATGCGTGGACTGGCTGGGCCGGAGACCTAGCTACTGCCATGGAGAATATTCAGAAAACACTTGAGTGGAATCCCAGTGCGAACCTGGATCAGGTGGCCACAGCTCTAATCGGTCAAGGTAACGATTACCGTCAGCATCCTGGCTTGAAGGGGCTAGTACTTGACAAGAAAAACGACAAGGGAAAATGGGAATCGGTAGGAAACAACTGTAACCGTGACGATCTCTGCTGTGACGGAGATGCCATCGTTATCGCTAACACGCTAGAAAACGGCAATGATTCCAACGCTCATCTTTTGTCAGCAACATTGCGAGAGTACTACAACAATTCCAGCAAACTAGCCAACAGATTCAAGCAGATTGGCTGGAGCTTGGGGGCGAATAATTCCACTGAGGCGTATCAGAAAATAAGTGAATATGCCGACTTGGATAGCGCCGTTTTAGGATGGTTCCTGGCTGGATACGTCAAGGAAGAGATTCGTTTAACAGCTTGCCGAAAGCTAGCTGAATTCATCTACTGATAATTGATTTGGTCTTTTCCTTGGTGGGGCGCTTGGGTAAAAACGCTAAACCCAAGCGCTACACCACCAACAACAAGAGCGCCGATGGCGGGAACGGAAAACTGGCTCAGCAGTTGAGAAAAAGAATCACTATGAACTAACGACCCAACACCATCGAGTGAAAAGAGAAAAGCTGAGAGTCCGATAAAGGCTCCTGCTGAAAGTTGCAACGCGCGGGCAGATTGAATACCGATGATATGTTTATTGAAAAGCAGAAGAAGGATCGTGAAACACACATACATGATTGGCATCAATAAGAAGACCACAAAAAATCTCTGATCCTGATCCTTGCACCGTTGAAAGATGGCGGCGAAAAGCCACGCGCCGACAAAATATGCCAGAGCGGATGCAAGAAACACAGATATTTTTTTGATGACCAGTCCCTTCAACTTTTCGCTACACATTTTGATAAGGCAACGGCATCAGGAGTTGTATGCCCCAATAGGTTTCATTCTACAAGAAGGGTTTCCCTGCATTGCTATGGATAGCGCTGATCGGGGCGGATGTCGCGTGAATGCGGGCACGAGGCCTAGTGCGTTGAACCCGACAGTCACGAAAAGGCGCACGGGAGCGCCTATACCAGAGGCTCCCGAGTATCTGTCTGTGGTGTACAGCGTGGTAAGAAGCTACTGGGGGGCGGCTTGGTTATGGGGTTGTTCTGGCGGCTTTCTGGTGGGCGCGCAGTTTCTTAATGGCCCACTCGTAGTGGCTGGGTGCTGCTGACACCAAGTAGGAGCCCAACGAGGTGGCTCCTGTCCACGAGAAGTGTTTCTTGGTGAACAGCTCCTCATCGGTGAAGCTTTCGATGAGCTCGATGATCTGCGAATGACTCGAGGCCAGCATCTCCTGTATGTCACCCAGTGGCGTGTCTTGGTATTTCTCCCAGATTTCCGTATTCAGTGCTGGCGTGGTTCGCCACGTGTGAGGTGCGGGCAGGAATGGCTGGGCGGTCCCGTTTTGATTAGCGTCAACGAAGTCGAACAGCATCTTTTGCCACGCGTATAGGTGGGCAAGGACATCGCGTAGATTCTTGTCTCTGCCCCAGTGGGGTTCAGGACGGTCGAAGTCAGCACCGAAAAACAGGCTGACCTTTTCTATCTCTGGTCGCATGGAGTCAATCAATGCTTGCAGCACATCCCATTGGGAAGTGGTTGCTTCTAACAGTTCCGTTTTCGTTTTCGCTCGACCCATACCTAATTGCAACACAAGACGGCACGAAATTAGTAGAGGAGGCTTACGCCGTGGCGAAAGACGGAACGAACCGAGGCGGACGCCGCGTCCGTGCGGGAGCAAAACCCGACCCGCTGAACGAGAAGCTCGCCGCAGGCCGCCCAACCACACGGCTTGAGGATCCGATGTCTGAGCCGTTCGACTTTGAAGGCTCAGACATCGGAGACGGTGCGGTACTTTCTGGTGAGACCATGCCTGAACCATCGGATTATCTCTCCGACATTCAGCGTGATGGTAAACCGCTCGGCGCTGACCTCGTCTACCGAGAAACATGGCAATGGCTCGACCAGCGCGGCTGTTCCCAGTTTGTTGCACCGCGCTTGATTGAAGCCTATGCGCAGGCATTCGCGCGTTATGTGCAGTGTGAACAGGCGATCTCCAAGTTCGGCCTGCTTGGCAAGCATCCGACTACGGGCGCAGCTATCGCGTCTCCGTTTGTGGCGATGTCCCAGTCTTTTGGTAAGCAAGCGAATGTGTATTGGTATGAGATTTACGAGATCGTGCGCGCCACCTGCACCACCGACTACTCGGGCACAGCTCCTGGTGATGACGTGATGGAGCAACTGCTCAAAGTCCGCTCCTAAAACAATCCTTTTTCTTTCGCCTGCCTGTGTTTGACGGGCGGGCGTTTTTTCGCCCCTTTTTGATCTGAAAGTGAGTGTGTATGTCTACGACGAAGACTGCTGAGGCCGTGTGTATCGGCCATCCCGATAAGCTCTGCGACCTGATCGCCGACACGATCCTTGATGACATTCTCTACGAGGACCCCGCCGCCCGCGTTGCAGTAGAAGTGATGGCATCTGGCCACAGGATCATTGTGACTGGCGAGATCACCACCACTCACCGGCCGCGTATTCGTGAATCGGTGCGTTATGCGCTGGTGAAGGCGGGTTATGTGCCGTGGCGGTTTGTGACCTTCGTGTGGGTACGTCGTCAGTCCCCAGACATCAACGCAGGAGTCTCCAAGTCCTTGGAGGCTCGCTTCGGGGACACGAGTGAGTTTGCGTTGCAGGGCGCTGGTGATCAGGGCACCGGAATGCCGCCTATGCACGCAACAAATAGGGTGCATACCACAGCTAACAGGCGATTCTTCACTATTCCTCCTCCGGGATGCAAATACACCCAGAAGAATTGTAAAACGACTAGCTCCAAATCGCCATAAAACCTATTGTTGCCGATAGCTACGAAGGCCGTCAGAAACCGCGGACTGATCAGCTATCGCTAGCTCTGGCCCCTTTTATTTTCATAAATTTTATCCCTGCGACCAATCGAAAAACCCTCGATCGTAACAACGTCGTCGTGGATTACTGCGAGAATCCGGTATGACCCTACTCGATAACGCCACCCACCCGAGCGATTTGCGGTCAAGCCCTTTCCAAAAGCGCGCGGATCAGCACAACTATCAAGATTATTTTTAATCCAGGTAACAAGGATCCGGGCATCAAACCGATCCATTTTCTTCAACTGCTTACGAGCCCGCGCAGTTAACTCGACACGATACGCAGAACCTTGAGCATTCCTCATGAGAGCTCTTGCAAGCCAACATAGTTGTCCGATCCTTTGGCGGTAGCCATAATGCTACAGTTGCGCTAAGCAGAGCCAGCATACCTATCACTCCTGCTAGCCAGTCTATTTTCGCCCATGGTGGAACTGGGGCACCCATATCGGCCGCATATACTCCGGCACCGAAAGTGATAAAGAAATACACCAAGCACGCAAGAGACACCAGCCACAACGCACCAATTGTCACCTTACCTAAGCGAAGAACAAGGTTAGATCTAGCTAGCAATACGAAGACACTTACAAGAACCGCAAACGCAATAACGAACGGAACCCCAGGTAGGGGGAGAACCAAAACAGCAACCACGAGTGCAGGCCAAGCCGCGAGCACAATACGATCATCAATAGAAGTCACCGGAGATCATGGGGTGTCCTGGGTTTTAGGTTCAGGTGGCTTGAGTGTTGTCCATTGATGGCCTGCCGGTTGGTGGGAAGAATGGATGAATGGTGAAAAAGTTCAGCAAGCATACTCCCAAGCCGGTCGATCACAAGCGTTCGTCGAACAATAGATTCAAAGCTTCATAACCCCTCATCAAACCCCAAAAACAACGCGCTAATACTCACAATTCAGACATTATCCTCTAAATCACGAGTGGCGGTGGTTAATTAAGCTCACGAAGCACTCCCCCCACCACAAGAACCTTAGGAAATTTTGCTTTGCAAAGAGCAGAAGCAGTTCCTTACTTCCATATTTACAAGTTTCTTGAAAATAGCGAAACCGCCCATATTCACTGTTCATATGGGCGGTTTCGGCTACTTTAACTTCTCAGTTTTAGTGCTTTTCGATTTTCTTCCTACCAGCGATTAGCAATACGCCGGCTGCAAGAATCATCGCTGGAACTTGATACGGTATCCCAGCATATCCAGTGTTCGGGAGCTTCCCGGGCTTAGGGGAATTAGACGCTATAACGGCGCCATTACCATTCTTGTTGCTTCCACCATTCGGGTTATCAACCGGGATCTTCTTCCAAACAGCCTTCACAACCGTGTCACCGTCAACGGTGATCTCGGTACCCGGCGCTACTTCCTGACCATTAACCTCCCAGGCTTTAAATTCCTGGGTGTCATCCGGAGCAGTAAAGGTGTTAGGCAACACCGTGTAGTTACTGCCCTTGTCCACAGTTGCACCAGTCATTGTTCCGCCGCCACCGTTAGCGTCGTAAGTCACATTGACCTGGATTTTCTGCCAAACGGCCTTCACCGTGGTGTCCTTGTCAACGGTGATCTCGGTACCCGGCGCTACTTCCTGACCGTCAACTTCCCAAGTCTTAAATTCCTGGGTGTCATCCGGAGCAGTAAAAGCATTAGGCAACACCGCATACTTACTGCCCTTCTTCATGGTCGCAGAATCCATACTGCCGCTGCCACCGTTAGGGCTATAGGAAACCGTCACCTCGATGTCCTGCCAGACGGCCTTCACCGTGGTGTCCTTGTCAACGGTGATCTCGGTACCCGGCGCTACTTCCTGACCATTAACCTCCCAGGCTTTAAATTCCTGGGTGTCATCCGGAGCAGTAAAGGTGTTAGGCAACACCGTGTAGTTACTGCCCTTGTCCACAGTTGCACCAGTCATTGTTCCGCCGCCACCGTTAGCGTCGTAAGTCACATTGACCTGGATTTTCTGCCAAACGGCCTTCACCGTGGTGTCCTTGTCAACGGTGATCTCGGTACCCGGCGCTACTTCCTGACCGTCAACTTCCCAAGTCTTAAATTCCTGGGTGTCATCCGGAGCAGTAAAAGCATTAGGCAACACCGCATACTTACTGCCCTTCTTCATGGTCGCAGAATCCATACTGCCGCTGCCACCGTTAGGGCTATAGGAAACCGTCACCTCGATGTCCTGCCAGACGGCTTGAATAGTAGTGTTTTCCTTAACAGTGATTTCAACGCCTGCAGCGTACTCAGTTTCGCCTATCTTCCAGGTCCTGAACTTTTCGTTTGCAGGGGCGGTAAAAACATTATCCGAAATCTTGTACTTTGAGCCCTTGTTGAGTTTCTTGTCATCCATATTGCCGGTGCCGCCATTGCGGTCGTAGCTAACAGTGGCAGTTTCGAGCTTCTTGGTTGCCGGATCTGAATCGAGCGGATCGGTGTCACCCTCAAGCCCACCATTATCCTTAGCAGTTGCCTTGATGGTTCCACCGACTTCGATGTCTTCAACTTTCAGAGTAATCACACCGGTGTTCGCATCAACCGTGGCATTATCGGCTGTCCAAGTGGTCTTACCGGAAGTTTCGTCTACGGTTCGCGTTGCGGTGACGGTCTTATCGTTACCCTCAGCATCTTTATAGGTAATCGTGTATGACGCCAAGTCAGTATCTTCACCCGGGTTTTCATAGGCAGGCGGAGTAATAGTTACTTCACCCTTATCCGTATCTACCGCAATCGCCGGAGATTCAGGTTTTATATTTTTGACTAAGTCTTTTGCCGGGAATTTAGTTACGTTATTTTCGCTACCGGGCTTTAGTTTATAGGTTCCATCAGGATTTTTTACATACACCGGATTGAAGTTACTATCCCAAGTAACTTCCACATCATTAGGACTGATTATTGTAACGTTTCCATCTTTATCAAACTCGATAAACGCAGGATCGTCTAAATATCCAGTTCCATCGGGGAGTTTAGATACGCCATTTACCGTATTGGCATCTCGAATAGCTTTATCGATGGCTTCTTTATCGGCATCCGTTAATTTGTGAGGATCTCTCACGGCGACTTTGTCGGGGGTTGTTACTACCGGCTCAGACTTCGCGCAAGAACGGAACTTATGTGGCTCTTTGACAACGATACCGAACTCTCTTCCGAGTTTTAAATCATCATTATTGATTGGGAAAGTAACTGTTGTGCCGTTAACGGATACTGCTTGAGACATCTCTTGTGAGAGAGATTTGACCACATTACAGTTTCCACCTTCGCAAAAATTATTGTAATCTTGCCTGTCAATGTTTTTGACAAAATAAAATTTCGTACCTGCGGCAACCTCTTTATCAAGTGTAACGATGATCTGTCCGTCTGTTACCTGGACTTTTTCTATTGTCGGAGCAGCAGATTTTTCCGTTACTGTTTTGATTTTTAGCTCCGTAGCTTCAACTTTCCCGGAGGTTGATCCATCGGTATAGGTCACTTCATAGTAGGCATGGTCCGTGTAATCGATAGAGAATTTAACACTCTTAAAGTTTTGCGCAATGTCCGGATTGGCGCTCTTCAGCATTTCAACAGCTTCTGCTTGCTCATCGTCACTTACAAGGTTGGCGTTCGTTTGTTCAATCCAGATTTCGCCGGCGGGCATTGTGAGCGTTGTCTGAGATGCCATTGATGGCTCAGCATCTGCGGTCACCACAGAAGATGTATCGCCACCCAAAGTTTGATAGGCCGTGACGGTGTCGCCTGCTTCAACTTTAATGTTGTTAGGTAGATTTACCGTCCAAGTAGTTCCAGTTCTAGGGGTAACGGAAACAGTGGCTTTTACGTTACCACCCTCATCTTTTAGGGTCACATATATAGTCCCTCTAACTATCTTTCCACCAACTCTAGCTCGGTGTACATTACCGCCAGAAATAGTTGTGGCATCGTAAAATACCTTGTCAATGGTCGGTGCCGGTATAGTTGATTGACGCACGGGTTGATCAATAATCTCCGGCCCAAGCCCTAGTCCATCGCCAGCCTGGGCATCAGTTTCGACTTCTGGAGTGCTTCCTGGCGCCGTGTTGACGCTTTGTTCGTCAGCCTGGGAGCTAATCTGTAGATCCTCGGCTTGAGCCAAAGCCTGGGCATCAGTTTCGACTTCTGGAGTGCTTCCTGGCGTCGTGCTGACGCTTTGTTCGTCAGCTTGGGAGCTAATCGGTAGATCCTCGGCTTGAGCCAAAGACGGGCTCGATAGCGTGAAACCCAAAGCGCAGACCAAGGTTACTATCAGTAATTTTCTAACAATATGAGCTGGTTTATGCAGCGCTCTGCCGAAAGCACCGGGTATGTCCTTAAGATCGAACATTAGACCTTCCCATCCAGTATACTAGCTGAACTTATTCCCCTTAAAAGTACCACTACTTCATCCAGAAACCCAGCCCGTTGAGCTCAGGTAGGTGGTTACAGCTACAGGAATATAGCTAAACAAATAAAGCAGATCAGCTAGAATTTCAATATACATATTTATCGATATAGAAATTTCTATACTTAATTAACTGTTTTTGGTAATCAAATAATTCATTAACGGTGATTTGGAATGAATGTCTACGAAAAAACGTGAGAAACTTTTACTGCGTAATTTAGAAGGTCTAGCTTCGGGCAGTTACTCCACGACCACTCTAGGTTATAGATCTATCCTGTGAAACCGCAAAGTTTTTAGCAACTCGCACACTTTTGGCGGATAGACATATTTTTGTAGCTTGCTTCTCGGAGTCTTCCGGCCTCCTAGAAATCTAACAAACTGTGCCGAGCCAGCGATAAGTCAAATACCTAACCAGGAAGACTTCCGAAACCAATAAAGCGGATTATAGGACAAAAAGGTGCACCCTGCTAGAAAAGTTCTTAGGCCCCAACTAATTCGGCATACTTAGTGTCTTCCCATTACCCCCTCACCTACTCGTTGGGGCTAGCGCCCCCGAAAAATTTGGCCTGCCACTCATAACAAGTGGCAGGCCAAAAAGGCTTAACAAAATTTAGGCGTTACGACGGCGAAACAGCCACCCGGCAGCAACACCCGCCGCCACGAGAGCTCCCGCACCGGCAAACCCGAACGAAAACTCGCCACCAGTCTTAGGCAGCTTCTTCACCTTCACCTCAGTAGGCTGCGTGGTGGGCTGGACACTAGGCTCTGCGGTAGACTCCGTAGCGGGCTGACCACTAGCCTTTTCCCTTTCACATACACGGTTACATCAGCATTGATAGGTGCAGTGAAATCAAAGGCGGTAGCGAAGGTGTTATCGGTGTACCAGCCCTTGAACTCCCAGTCTTTCTCAGCCGGATCCGTCGGATACAGATCCGTCGGATCCGCCGGTTCTCGTGCGGTTCCGCCCTCAGCGACCTTTTGATTAGGAACGCGGTAACCATAATCGCCCACATTAAAACTCACGGTGTAACCCTGGTTGATTTCCAGGGTAACGGGCATCTTAAGCTCATGACCCACAGCACCGAGACCAGTCTTGTAATTGTAAGTCACTTCGGTGACGCCCTCATTAACCTTAATCCGGCCGAATTGTCCTATAGTGGCTCCAGTTAAGTCAGTTACCATGTTGCTATCAAAGTCAAGGTAATCCGCCAATTGGTTCAAAGGTATGAGACGAGAGTCATCATCCACAGGAAGAATCACCGTCTTTTTTTGATTACTGAAGCTGACGTCCTGATCCAGTCTGAAGTTGTTGGTCAAGTCAAGCATCCCCAACTTGTTATTGTCTAAATAAAGGTGCTTCAGGAAGGTGTTTTTCGACAAATCTATTGACGTCAACTGATTGTTACGTACATCAAGCTCTTCCAGGGCAAAATTATCCAAGACGTTAATATACGTCACCTGGTTATTGCTGGCGTCAACCTTCGTCAGGTTGGGGAAGTAATTCAAAGCGTGCAAGTTCTTGATTGACTTTCCACTAGCATCGATAACAGTGACGGCAGCTGCCTCAGATCTCTGCAGGATGCCATCGTGATTAGTGTCAAGCTCGGTAGATACGTAGGTGCGGAAGTTATCGTCTCCGAAGTTATATGTGTGAAGGAGGCGATTGCTCGGTTCGGGGAAGACGAATACGACCTCGTCACCGCCTACGCCACACTCGACGACAACGGCCGTCCGCTGTTCACAGAAGATGGCACGTTCGTCCTCGCCAACCCTGAGAAGGCCAGTGAATTCCTCGACGCACGTACCGAGTTGCTGGCCTCGGTTGCGGAAGTCTCCGGTCCCACCTACGACGGCCACGACAAAGACGTGTAAGCACTTCTCGATAGCTATGACGGTGAACTATCCGGCATGGCGGCAGAAGCCTACGACGTCCTCTACGACGCGATCACCAAGGACAACCAATGACCACCGAAGAAGAAAACACTGAGTTGACTGAATCAGTCGACGACTCGAACCCAGATGAAGATGAGGTGCAGTTGCCGATCGTCCCGGTTAAATCTGATGCCACGCCCGCACCACCAACAGAGCCCATCAAGGCCCAAACGCTACCGGCTGCTCAGGTCGCTTCGATTGATCTAACGGTGCCGATTTTGGAGGTGCTCACCGACCCAACTATGTAACTCGCTGCGCTGCAGCACATTGTGATGCCTTCACCCGATGTGGGTGTGGGCAATTTTTTATGCCCACAGACAGGAATCATTCCCATGTCTCTTCACGCCATCTGGCACGCCATCCAAACCGGAATCGCCGGTGTCGGTGCCTGGCTCGCCGCCTACCTCGGAGGACTCGACGGACTCGTCTATGCCCTGATCGTCTTCGCTATCGCCGACTACATCACCGGCGTGCTGGCCGCCATTAACGAGCGCCGCCTCAGCTCGTCGGTTGGTTTCCGAGGTATTAGCCGAAAGATCCTCATCTTCACCCTCGTTGGCTTGGCCCACCTCATCGACGTCCACGTCCTCGGCGCACCCGGCGTGCTACGTGCGGCGGTCATTTTCTTCTTCCTGTCCGACGAAGGCATCTCCCTCGTAGAAAACGCCACCCGCCTGGGCCTGCCCGTCCCGCAGCAAATGCGCGGGGCTTTGGATGCGATCGCTAACCGCGCCGAAACAAGGCCCTCACTGACCGAACCCTCAACCACCGAAAACACAAAGGAGATTCACTGATGAAGAATTGGAACACGCTTGAGGCCGACATCGACCTCATCATGAACAAGCACTACACCCCCGGACGCAACGGGCGAAAGATCGACAAGGCCATCATCCACCACAACGCAGGCAACCTCACCATCAAGGGCTGCTACGACGCGTGGCAAACCCGTCCTGCTTCCGCCCACTACCAAGTCCAAACCGACGGACGCAT
The DNA here is from genome assembly GCF_028864145.1 of Actinotignum schaalii. Lineage (GTDB taxonomy): Bacteria > Actinomycetota > Actinomycetes > Actinomycetales > Actinomycetaceae > Actinotignum > Actinotignum schaalii_B. Next base: position 29,739 of record NZ_JARBHJ010000012.1, read on the forward strand.
AGGCCAGCTCGTATGGGACCGGGATACCGCCTGGCATGCAGGAAACTTTGCCGCCAACACCACCAGTATCGGCATCGAACACGCCGACATGACCAGTGATCCATGGACTGTATCCGAGGCGTGCCTTGATAACGGTGCACACCTCGTCGCGGCCGTTTGCAAGTTCTACGGTCTCGGCCGACCCCAGTGGGGGAAGAACGTGTTCGGGCACAAGGACTTCTCTGCTACGGCCTGTCCGGCATCTCTTGCTGGCTCCCAGCACGCCGCATACATGGCTCGCGCCCAGTCTTGGTATGACCAGATGATCGGCACAGCCCCGGCACCAGCTCCTGCTCCTGCAGCACCGAACATCGACGCATTGGCTGACGCTGTCATTCGTGGCGAGTACGGGAACGGTGATGAGCGTAAGCGTTGCCTCGGAGCCAACTACGCGGCTGTCCAACAGCGAGTCAATGAGAAGCTTTCTGGCAACGCGCCAGCGAAGCCTGCTGGGCCCAACATTGATGCCCTCGCTGACGCCGTGATCCGTGGCGAGTACGGCAATGGTGAGGAACGTAAGCGCCGCTTGGGCAACCTCTACAACGCGGTCCAAGCGCGAGTGAACGCCAAGCTCGGCTACTAAACACCCGCGCCACGTCGGAGCGACTGAGCCCCGTCACCACTGTGACTTCCCAATCCTCGGGAAGCCGGTGGTGGCGGGGCTTTTCGTCGTTTCATGGACGGATTTAACAATCGGGGGTTTGTCGGCAGTGGGGTGAAGGGAGTGACCCCACTGTGAATGATTTTGATGAACAACGTATCCGTAACCTGCGCACGGCGGGCTGGGGGTATAAAGCGATTGCCGAGTTTTGCGCCCTGACTCGTGACCAGGTCCGCTCGTACTGCACAACCCGAAACCTTGACGCCGCTCCGGTGATGGTCGAGCGCGTGTGCCAGTGGTGTGCCAACCCTATACAGGGAGCAGCTCGGGCTAGGTTTTGCTCGCCCGCCTGCAGGCATAAAGCGTGGCGGCATCGACAGAAAACCGAGCCTGCGCGCGAGCAGACCTGTACGCACTGCGGACGCCGCTTCGCGATCGTGGACAAACCAGGTCAAAAGTTTTGCTGTCACGCCTGCTATGTACGTGCCCGATTCGGCACCCGTGGCGGACAACCATGAACACGCTCGCCGCTCCTGTTGATCAACTGGCCCAACCTGACGTGTTCGCCCGAGAACTCGCCTTCATCACGGACTCTCACACGTTGAGCGTGCTGGCGGGGCGGGGCGTGCTCACGCCCGCAGAGTATCAGCGTGCTCACCGGTTGTTATGGAAGGCGTGGACGCCGATCTATCAACCATCAATAGTGGGCGAAACGACTGGATAAACACCTGGTTTAGAGCGTGTATAGACCTAACGCGAAAGGAGAAAACGTGGCACACATCAGTGTGGTGACACCAGTTCGGTCGCCTGCCCCGAAACTGGTCAACGTAGCAGCATACGCGCGGGTCTCAACCAACGGCACAGAGCAGTTAGCATCCCTATCGGCGCAGGTTTCGTATTACTCGCGCCTGATCCAATCCACACCCGGATGGGCCTACGTCGGCGTGTTCACCGATGAGGGTATTACGGGTAGGTCAACAAAATCCCGACAAGGCCTGGCCGATCTGATGGACGCAGCCAGGAGTGGGGGTGTCGATATTGTGTTGTGTAAATCAATCTCACGCCTAGCCCGCAACACTGTCGACCTGCTCGCTACGGTCCGTGAGCTGAAAGACCTTGGCGTGGCCGTACGGTTCGAACGCGAACGCATCGACACCCTTAGCGCTGACGGGGAACTGCTGTTAACCTTGCTGGCCTCGTTCGCCCAAGAAGAATCACGCTCGCTATCCCAGAACGTGAAATGGGCAATCCGCAACCGATACAAGAGCGGGGGCACAAACTCCTTCGTTGTCTATGGATACAAATGGGCAGACGGCCAGTTCACCATCATCGAAGAGGAAGCCAAGATCGTGCGCTTACTGTTTGCGAATTTCTTGGACGGGATTAGCCCGGAGAAAACCGCGACGATGCTCAATGCTGAAGGTAAACGCTCTCGGGGAGGGGGACGGTTCTACGGGTCCGTGTTTCGTCGCATGCTCGAAAACGAGCGCTACAAGGGCTGCCAAATGCTACAGAAAATGTACCGCCCCACAATCCAAGCACCCACATGTGCGCTCAATGACGGGGAGCTGCCGCGATACTGGGTCGAGCAAGCCCTACCACCAATCATTGACGAGGTGATGTTTGACGCGGTGCAAGCAGAAATCGCGCACAGGCGTGAGGTGGGTCCGGCGGCGACCCCGTCAAAGAACACGGGCGTATTCACCGGGCGGATCTGCTGCGGCGCGTGCGGGAAGAACTATCAACGCAAAACCCGCACCTACAAGTCTGGAACCTCGTATAAGTTTTGGCGCTGTTGGAGTGCCTGCACCGGGAACGGAAACCCCTGTAGGGGGCACAACCTGCGCGAAACGCTCCTCGAACACGCCTGCGCAGACATGCTCGGCACCCAGGGTTTCGATCCTGTCCATGTTGCTGAGCAGGTCGTGATGATCGAGGCCTTCGAGCATCAGCTCACCTTCCACCTCGCGGATGGAACCATGATGCCGGTGGGGTTAACCAGTGAGGGGTGGTTGGCATGAGTCGCACGGTCACAGCGATACCCGCAACAAAGAAGCTTCGATCTGCCGCAGCCTCATCTGGTGTACCAGCACACAGGCGGGTGGCCGCGTATGCGCGAGTTTCCACCGAGATGGAAGAGCAAACCTCCTCCTACGAGGCTCAAATCGACTACTACACCACCTACATTCATTCCCGTAATGATTGGCAGTTCGCGGGCATGTACTGCGATGAGGGCATCTCTGGCACCTCTATGAAACGTCGCGAAGGTTTCCAAACCATGATCGATGACGCCCTGGCAGGCAAAATCGACCTGATCCTCACCAAGAGTGTGTCCCGGTTCGCACGCAACACCGTCGACTCGCTCACTACCGTGCGCAAGCTCAAGGATGCAGGCGTCGAGGTTTATTTTCAGAAAGAAAATATTTACACCTTTGACGCCAAAGGCGAGCTATTGATCACGATCATGAGCTCACTGGCGCAAGAAGAATCCCGCTCGATCTCCGAGAACGTCACCTGGGGGCACAGGAAGCGTTTTCAAGATGGGAAGATTATGGTTCCCTATGCATCACTACTCGGATATAAGAAAGGAGCGGACGGCAGTCTCGTCATCGACGAGACGCAGGCTCCGACCGTGCGGTTGATCTACCAGCTTTTCCTTGACGGGATGGCGATCAGTGAGATTAAAACCGAGCTCGCTGCTCGCAAGATTCTCACCCCGCGCGGGAAAGAAGTGTGGTCAACCTCGACAGTGCGCTCCATTCTATCCAACGAAAAATACAAGGGCGACGCCCTTCTCCAAAAGACGTTCACCACCGATTTCCTTACTAAAAAGATGAAGGTCAACGAGGGCGAAGTACCCCAATACTACGTAACAGGCAATCACGAGCCGATTATTGCTCCACGCATCTGGGATCAGGTGCAATACGAACTCGCTACCCGCCATGCCAACATATCGTCAGCGAAAGTCGGCTTATTCTCCACCCGGCTGAAATGTTCTCAGTGTGGGGCGTGGTATGGGCGTAAAACGTGGGCGTCGAACACGAAATACAAGTACACAGTCTGGCAATGCAACCATAAATACGCAGGCGACAAGCCCTGCAGCAGCGCGACGGTGAAAGACGAGCAGATCAAGGATTCTTTCGTCCAAGCGCTCAACCAACTGATCGCCCGCCGTCCGCAGCAAAGCCAGCTACCGCAGGTGCTTGGCGACATGTTCGATACGAGCCGTTTGGAAGAACAAGCCGCAGCGTGCCAGGCAAAACTTGTGGAACTCACCGAGCAGATCGAGACGCTGATTGCGGAAAACCAGCGGTGTGCGCTCAACCAGGACGCCTACCAAGCCCGCTACACCGAACTCGATACTATCTACCGTAAGACGCTTGCACGTAAAACAAGCCTGGAAGCAGATATCGTAGCGAACACCGCCAAGCACGCCGCCATCACCACAACCCTGAATGATCTGACAGGGGAACCGGTGAGCGAGTTTCACCCCGCACAATGGAGCGCTCTCATCGATCACGCCATCGTCACCGAGGATACGATCCGGTTCGTATTCCGCACAGGTGAACAGGTGAGCATGGCCCTGAAAGAGTGATGCTCGTATCAGTTGACGTGCACGGTTAGGCACACCTCCCAGAAATAAAGTAAGGTTAGCCTTACTTAATAAGGATGGTGTTTACGTGAACGATAGTGTAACGGATCAGGTTGTTGAAGACGAGTACGGGTCGGCGAAGGAAAAATCTGTCGCTGGCCAGAACGCGATCCGTCAGCTATCGCAGCCGGTGAAAGGCAAACTGTTTATCGCGCAGGTTTTGGCTTTTCTCTCTGGTGTGTTGGCTATTGCCCCGTATGTGGCTCTGGTGGAGCTTGGCAGAGAACTTATGCAAGACCAGGTGGACCCGGCGGGGGTGAACTGGATCGTGATGCTCCTCGTCAGCGCATACATGGCCCGGTTGACCTTATATTTTGTTGCATTGGGCGTGACGCATTTTATTGACCTGTCGTTGCGTAATCAGATGCGTCGGCAAATTGCCGCCCGAATGTCGACTGCTCCGCTGTCGTGGTTTACCCGCGAGGGTGAGGGAAAGATCCGCAAGACCATTCAGGATGATACGGCCACGGTGCACACAGTGATCGCGCACGGGCCGATCGAGAAACTGAACGCGATCGTCTCCCCGCTCGCTTTGTTGGCCTATGCATTCGTGGTGGATTGGCGACTCGCGTTGCTGTCGATCGCGACGATCCCGATCTATGTGGGCATGTATGGCATGTCGATGCGCGGCATGAACGAAAAGACCGCGCAAATGGACACCAAGCTCGCCCAAGTTTCGGCAACGATGGCCGAGTTCGTGGCCGGTATCTCAGTGGTGAAAGCGTTCGGCAAGGTCGGCCAAGCACATAAAGCCTATTTAGATGCAGCTAACGAGTTTTCTAAGTTCTACCGGGCTTGGTGTATGCCGCTGGTGTCGATGTCGGTCGCCTCATTTTCGTGGGTGTCAATCCCGGTGTTGTTGATCGTGAACCTTGGCGGTGGCGCGTTGATGATGAACGCCGGTTGGGTGAGCATCTACGAGGTGATAACGACCACGTTGATCGCCTTGGTGCTGCCGGGAGCGTTGATGGCAGTCGCAACCATCGCCTGGTCGTACCAGCTCGCAGGGTCTGCGGCAGTGAGGCTGGTGAACGTCATGGAGCTACCGGCATTGCCTCAGCCCAATGCGCCGCAGACACCACACGGTCATGATATCGAGATTCGGGGTGTGTCGTATGCCTATGACGAGACCCAAGCGTTAGACGAAGTGAGCCTGAGCATTCCGGCAGGCACGGTGACCGCGCTGGTTGGGCCTTCGGGCGCGGGGAAGTCGACGCTGGCGAGTTTGATTGCCCGCTTCGATGACCCGGACGCTGGCACGATCACCATCGGCGGGGTTGATCTAAAGAACATTTCCCAGGACGTGTTGTATTCGACGGTCGCATTCGTCCTGCAAGATGCACAGCTTATTCGCGACACCATTCGAAACAACATCGCTCTTGGCGCGCCAGAGGCGACTTTAGAAGAGGTGCGGCAGGCGGCGCGGGCAGCGCAGATCGACGAGTTCATCATGAGCCTGCCAGATGGTTACGACACCGTGTTGGGGGAGGACACCCACGTTTCGGGCGGGCAGGCAGCCCGTATCGCGATCGCCCGGGCGCTCATGGTTGATGCCCCAGTGTTGGTGCTGGACGAGGCGACGGCGATGGCGGACCCGGAATCAGAATCGAAAATCCAACAAGCCCTATCCACGCTTGCCAAAGGCAGAACCGTGATTGTGATAGCCCACCGACTGGCCTCGATCAGAGGGGCAGTCCAAATCGTCGTCATGGAACGCGGGCGCATTGCTGTGGTCGGTACACACGACGAGCTGTTGGGTAATGCGCACTATCAGGCACTTCTTGCCCAAGGTGCATGCGAGGAGATGACACGATGAACCAACTATTGCTGCCACGCTTTAAGCGTTTGATGGAACCCGCCTCGTGGCGAAACCTCTCGGTCGGCCAAGCGTGGGGTGCGGTCTCAGGACTGTGTCACGGCTTTGCCCTGCTCGCGCTACTCCCCGCAGCAAGTGCCCTAGCGACCGGAATGCCAGTGTGGGGGTTATCGTTTTGGGGATGGCTCATCGCCTTGGCGGTAATCGCGGTGCTGGGCGTGGGCACGGAGTTTTATGGCATGCGCACCGGCTATATCGGGGCCCTCGGATTCATTCACGACGTCCACCAAGCGGTCGGCAACAAGGTAGCCCGCCTACCACTGGGCATGTTCGATTCGGGTAGTTCTGGACGGCTGTCGCGCATGGTCACCCAGGAAATGATGAACTTGGGTGAGTCGGCGGCGCACTTTATTTTCTCCCTCCTCCAAAAACTCTCAGCCGTGCTCGTAGTCACTGTGGGAACCTGGTTCTGGGATTGGCGGCTGGGACTGACCTTGACGATCGCCTTCCCAATCATGCTCGCCTTCCTCCATATCTCCCGCGTGCTTCTTGATAAAGGTAAGAAGGTTTCCGAACCAGCCGAGTCAGAGTTGGCGGCTCGCATGGTCGAATTCGCCACCTGCCAAGGCGCATTGCGCTCCTGTCACGTCGCCGACGACTACCCGGCCCTTGATCGGGCATTCAAACAGGCTGACCGCAAAAGCCGCAAAGCATTGTGGATCGAAACATTAGCGAACCTGATAAACGGAATGTTCGTCCAAGCCCTTGTCGTGGTAATGATTTGGCTGACCGCCCAACTCGCCCTCGGCGGGCAGATGAATGCGTTGAACGCTGTGGTCACCATCGGCATGTGCCTGCGGTTCACCACCATGCTCCAAGACATCGGTGGCTGCATGACCGGGCTGGAAGAACGCCGCCAGCAGATGAATCACGTCGACAAGGTCATGGACGCTCCCGAACTGTCCGAACCCGATGTCTCCACACCGGTGAGCGCTCCTGGTGATGTTCGTTTCGAGGACGTCACCTTCGGCTACGATCCGGACACCCCGGTTCTCCGTGATATTTCCTTCCATGTCCCGCAAGGCGGCATGTGTGCCCTGGTTGGCCCTTCCGGCTGCGGAAAAACCACAATCGCGAGGTTGGTTGCACGTTTCTGGGATGTGCAGTCCGGCAGCGTACGCGTTGGCGGGGTTGATGTGCGCGAGCAGACCACCGAAGATTTGATGCGCCAGGTGTCTCTCGTTTTCCAAGACGTCTATTTATTCAATGACACTCTCGAAGCCAACATTCGCCTTGGCAACCCAGAAGCTACCGATGAAGAAATCAGGTGGGCCGCTGACCTGTCGGGCGTGACGGAAATCGTCAACCGGCTCCCAGACGGCTGGAATTCATTGGCAGGTGCTGGCGGGCGCGCACTGTCAGGTGGGGAACGCCAACGCGTCTCTATCGCCCGCGCCTTGGTGAAGAAAGCCCCGATCGCGCTGTTCGACGAGGCCACCAGCGCGCTGGATGCGGAAAACGAAGCCAACATTGTTGCGGCGATGAACGAGCTACGCAGGCACTCCACGCTAATCGTGATCGCCCACAAACTTGAAACCATTCGCCAAGCCGACCAAATCATCGTCCTCTCCCACGGTGGGCATATCGCCCAGCGCGGGTGCCACGACGAGCTGGTCAACCAGCCAGGTCAATACCGCGATTTCTGGCAAGAGCGCATCAACGCAGCCGGATGGCAACTCGTCTAAACACAGCACTGTTCACAATCGTGAAAGGAATAACTATGTCCACACGCACGTCCTCGCGCCTCAACACGCGCGACTTCATCAACATTGGCGTCTTCACCGCCTTGATGTTCGTCATCGTGTTTGCATTCGGAATGCTCGGCTTCTTCGGTCCGGCCGCGATGTTCCCCGGCTTCTTAATCTCGATCCTCATTAACGGCATTGTCTTCGCTCTATTCACTGCCCGTACGCCGAAGATGTGGGCATTGACAATCATGCTGATTATCATCGAAATCCTCTTCTCCGTGACCGGGCACTGGGTAGGCGGCATTGCTATTGCTATTGTGTTCGGCCTGCTTGCCGATCTGGTCGTCACCAAGGGGCCGAAGAGCATGAAAGTGCGCGTTCCCCTGGCCTACGCATTGTTTATTTTGCCGATCTACGTGTCACCGTGGATGCCGCTATTTATGAACCAAGACGCATATATGTCGCAGATCGCCGAACAAATGGGCGCAGACTACGCCGCCAAGATGGCGCAGGTGGTCACGATTCCGATTCTGCTGGGCTTCTTCGTCGTGATGCTCATCGTTGGCTGGATCGCAGGTCTGATGGGAACTCGGATTGCGCGTAAACACTTTGAACGGGCCGGTCTTGTCTAAACTTCCCGACCCGCGCACCATTATCGCAACGCTCGTCATCGTTTCCACCACGATCTACAGTGCCTACTCGCCGTGGTTCGTGTGTGCTCTGGGCGGATTCGCCGCCGTGATGCTGGCGAGCGTTGCGATCAACCCCAACACGCTCGTGCGCCCGATCTGGGTGGCCGTCTACCTGGCCACGTTTGCGGTCCTCGGCGGGCTCGTCTTCGTGATACCACAGGTGTGGAAGTCAACGGCCGGCGCGTTCCTCGTGGTGTTTTTGCAGTGGATGTGGCGATTCAGTGTCAGCGCAGGAATGGGAGCCTACGCGATCGGCGTGATCCGACCCGCCACCTTGCAAAAAGCACTCGCCGGCTCACGGATCCCGACCTGTTTCACGATCCCAATCTCGGTTGCCTTACGTGTGCTGCCCGTGATCGGCCACGAGGTTAAAGCGATCTCAGATGCGATGAGGCTACGCGGCATGTCCGCGCTTTCCCTGCGCGCGGCCCAGTACTTCACAATCCCGCTGCTATCGACCGTGGTACGCAGTGGGGACGAACTGGCATCGGCCGCCCTCGTGCGCGGACTGGGTGGAACCGCAAAGCCCACCTCAGTCACGGTCGTGAAATTCCGTGTGATCGACGCAGTCATTCTGCTCATCGTTATCGGTTTCGCGATATGGAGAATCGTCCTATGACAACAGCCCAAGCCACCGGCGTCACCTTCACCTATCGGGGAGCAGACCACCCCTCAATCAATGACGCAACCATCACCATCACACCCGGAACCGTCACCTTGCTGTGTGGCGCTTCAGGGTCGGGGAAGACCACCGCGTTACGGCTGTTTAACGGGCTCATCCCACACTTTCACGACGGCGACCTTACCGGAAGCGTCACGGTTGACGACATTGACGTGGCACAAACAGACCTGCCACGCCTTGCCCACCACTGTTCGACAGTGTTTCAAAACCCGCGCACCCAGTTCTACACCACTCACGTGCGTCAAGAACTCGCCTTCGGCCCAGAAAATCTCGGTCGCGACCCGCAGAAGATCTGTGCCCGCATTGACGAGGTTGCAGCCGAGTTAGGTATCGCCGACCTGTTGGAATCCCGCGTCACACAACTATCAGGCGGACAGATGCAACGCGTGGCCTGCGCCGTCGCCATGTGCAACAACACGTCGCTGATTGTCTTTGACGAGCCGACCGCGAACCTGTCAGCTGACGTTATCGACCAACTCGCCATTCTCATCGCCAGGCTCAAAGCCGATGGACACACCATCATCATCGCTGAACACCGGCTGAGTTTCCTTGCCGGGATCGTCGACTGCGTTTACTGTTTCGATAAAGGCAAGATCGCCCTCACCGCAACCGGCGAAGAGTTCTACGCTACCTCGGATGAGGAGCGCAAACAGCTTGGACTGCGATCCCTAGTGCCCGTACCCATGCCGAGCCTGCCCGAACCAGAAGGTGAAGGGCTCACGATCGACAACCTCACCTTCGCCTACCGCCACGGGAAAACGGTTCTCAATGTCGGCCATGTGCTCTTTCCGGCAGGGAAAATCACAGCGCTCATTGGCCCGTGCGGGTCGGGCAAATCAACACTGGCACGGATCGTCTGCGGACTCGAAAAAGCCAAAGGTGCATCCATCACACTCAATGGGCAAAAATTCGCCGGCCGGGACGCCTACCTCGTCATGCAAGACCCCACCCGGCAGCTGTTCTCGGACACCGTTATTGACGAAGTCACGCTCGGCACGACCAAAGCCGAAAAGCAGCACATCGACGCCCACACGATCCTTGAAGAACTCGATCTTGCGGAGCACGAGTCCGATCATCCTCAGGCTCTGTCCGGTGGGCAGCGCCAACGCCTGGTTATTGCTACAGCGCTTGCCGCGAACAAGAAAGTTTACATCTTTGACGAGCCAACATCAGGTGTGGGCTACAAGCACCTTGTCGCGATTTCCCGAGTAATGCGTAAACTCGCCGATACCGGTGCCGTCGTCATTGTCATCACCCACGACGCCGAACTCGTTACCGAGGTCGCCGACCATAGCGTCCGCCTCGACCAAATCAACGCCTGCTAACGCAAACGCTCGCTCAGCCGAAAGAGAGGAAAGCGTTTCCGCAGGTCAGGGCAAACGCGCTATACACTCGCTAACGCAAGCGATTTTCTTGACCCCCTTGGGCCATACTCGCTAACGCTAACACCGACTTATCATTTTCGACGTCTAAGTGGAGCGGGCGACGGGAATCGAACCCGCCTCTGCAGCTTGGGAAGCTGCCATTCTACCGATGAACTACGCCCGCGAAAGCGGTGAAACTTCACGCGAGCGGCCGAACCGTGAACGCGAAAGAATCACTAGGTGATTATCCTAGCGTGCCATCCCCGCCAGCGCAAAGCGCGCCCGCGGCTTAGTGCTTGCGGCGCCTGCAAACCAGTGCGTCCGGCACGCACGGTCCAGCACTCGCGGCGTGGAAGCGCGCCCGAATTGCTCAAATTGCTCCATATACCGCCGCGCGGGTAGCGCCCACCCGCGCGGGCGTGTCAGAATCTAGGCGTGTTACTTTCCGATGTTGATATTTTGCGTTCCGTGAGCGAGGGCCGCATCGCCCTGCACCCCTGGGATCCGGCAATGGTGCAGCCCTCCTCCATCGATATTCACCTCGACCGCTTCTTCCGACTTTTCGATAACCACAAATACCCGGTCATCGACCCGGCCGCGGACCAATCCGACCTCACCCGCCTGGTAGAAGTCCCGGCCGACGGCGAATTCGTGCTCCACCCGGGAGAATTCGTGCTCGGCTCCACTTTTGAGCAGGTCACCTTGGGGAACGACGTCGCAGCCCGCCTGGAAGGAAAATCCTCCCTCGGGCGCCTGGGACTCCTCACCCATTCCACCGCCGGATTCATCGACCCGGGCTTCTCGGGGCATGTAACCCTTGAGCTTTCCAATACGGCAACGATGCCGATCAAGCTCTACCCGGGCATGAAAGTAGGCCAGTTCTGCTTCTTCCAGCTCTCCTCGGCGGCCACCAACCCCTACGGAGCCGGAGCGAGTGGCTCACGCTACCAGGGCCAGCGCGGCCCCACGGCCTCGCGCTCCCATCTCAATTTCCACCGTATTGATGTAACCCACTACCCGGAAGCCGGTAACTAAACTCCGGCCTTAGCAAGCCTCGCGCTCCCAAGGCAAGCACCGGCCGCGCGGTCTCATCGAGAGCGGAAACGCGGGACACTCCCGCATATTTTCGCTACTGTAGTGATGTTCCATGCGTTAACAATGAGCTCCACCGCCTAAAAATCCGGTGCCCGCACCTACCGGGTGCATCGTGCCCGGTTCACCGCGGAGGAGCTTAGCGGCGCATGCTCAGCACGCAGCACCCGCAGCGTGCATCGCAAAGCTCGAAGGGACGGAGGCTGCCGTGGCATATGTGCTCCTGCTATTTGTGGTGGGGGCGCTGTGTGCACCGCTCGTTATGCAGCGCGGCCGATTCGGCTTCGCGATCATTGCCCTGATCCCGGCCGGCACTTTCCTGTGGCTCCTCACTCTCATTCCCCGCATCCTCCGCGGTGATATCTACCAGCATTCGCTCACCTGGGTGCCCCAGCTGGGCATGGATCTCGATATCCGCATGGATGCCCTTGGCCTCCTCCTCGCCCTCATCGCCACCGGGGTGGGCGCGGCCGTGCTTTTCTATTCGGCGCGGTATTTCAAACGCGATGCCTCCTACCTGGGCCGTTTCGGCGCGATTTTCGTGGCTTTTGCTGGCGCGATGCTCGGCCTGGTCACCACGGACAACACCATCGCCCTCTACATTTACTGGGAACTCACCACCGTCTTTTCTTTCCTCCTCATCGGCCACTATTCCGACCGTCAGTCCTCGCGGCGCGCGGCGTTCCAGGCCATCATTGTGACAACGGCGGGCGGGCTGGCCATGCTGGGCGGGATCACCATGCTGGGCGTCATGCCCGGGGGATCCTTCTCGCTGCACGAACTCGTGGTGGCTTCCCACGAAGCAACACTTTCGCCGGGGAATTCCGCGCTGCTAACAAGCGCCGTCGTACTTGTGCTTATCGGGGCTTTTTCCAAATCAGCCCTGGTGCCCTTCCATTTCTGGCTGCCGGCCGCGATGGCCGCGCCTACGCCGGTCTCCGCTTACCTGCACGCCGCGGCGATGGTCAAAGCCGGGGTGTACCTGGTGGCGCGCCTGGCCCCGGGTTTCGCGCATAATCCCGCCTGGCACTGGATGGTGATTATCCTCGCCTCCTACACGGTGCTGCTGGGTGGCTACCGGGCCCTCAAACAAACCGATATCAAGCTGGTCACCGCCTTCGGCACGGTCTCCCAGCTCGGGCTCATTATTCTCTTCGTCGGCTACGGGGATTCGGCAATGCTGCTGGCCGGGCTCATGCTGCTGCTGGCCCACTCCCTCTTCAAATCCGCGCTTTTCCTTTCCGTGGGCATCGTGGACGTGTGTACCGGCACCCGTGACCTGCGTGAACTATCGAACGTGGGCCGCAATATGCCCGCGGTCGCCACCTTCGCCGGGATGGCGGATGCCTCGATGATGGGTTTCCCGCCCTTCGCCGCTTTCGTGGCGAAAGAAGGCGCCCTCGGTGCGCTATGGGGCGGCAGCGCCACCGATATTGCGGTGCTGGTACTCATTGCGGTGGGTTCAGCGCTCACGGTTGCCTACGGCCTGCGTTTCTGGTGGGGCGCTTTCATGCGCAAACCGCGCGTGGAAGATACCGAGGTGCGCGACGTTTCCGCGGTGATGATCTGGCCGGTGGGAATTTTGGCGACGGCGGGCCTGGTGGCCGGGCTCGCAACCGCGCCCATCAGCACCTTCCTGGAGCAGTACCTGGCCCAATACCCCGTACTGGCCCCCTACCAGGGCCACCTGCACCTCTGGTCCGGCTTCAACGGCCCCTTCCTGGTGACCCTCGCCATCCTCACGGCCGGATGTTTCCTCTTCTGGCAGCGCCACCGCATCTCCGCCTTCACCCAGCGCCACGCCATCCGGCTCAGCGCCGAGGAAGCCTACCAGCGCATTGTTTCGGGCACCGAGCGTTTCTCCATGACCGTCACCGCCCGCACCCAATCCGGTTCGCTTCCCACCTACCTCCTCACCATTTTCTGGTTCTTGCTCATGACCGTGGGAATCGCCCTGCTCACCAACCCGGTGGGCACCCTGGTGGTGCCGCGACTCTTCGATAGCTGGGCGCAGGCTGCGGTGGCTATTGTCGGATGCCTTGGGGTGTTGCTCGCCGCGGCCTCCCGCCACCGCCTCAAAGCGGTGATCCTCATGGGAATTGGTGGCTACGCCGTCGCCCTCACCTACGAGATGTACGGGGCACCGGACCTCGCGCTCACCCAGGTACTCTCCGAAACTCTCACCCTCGTGGTCTTCGTGCTGGTGCTGCGGCGCCTGCCTTCCTACTTCTCCTCCCGGCGCACCAAAGGAACCCAGCGTTTCCGCATTGTTTTCGCGGCAATCATGGGGGTGCTTTTCGCGGGGCTGGCGTACCTGGCGGCCGGGGTGCGCACCCACGCGCCTATTTCAGAACTTTTCGCGGATGAAGGTTTCCGTTTCGGGTACGGGCGCAATATCGTCAATGTGACCCTCGTGGATATCCGGGCCTGGGACACCCTGGGGGAGACCTCCGTGCTGGTGGTGTGCGCCGTCGGCATTGCCTCCCTCCTCTTCGTGCGCGACCGCCTCGGTGGCACGGATCGGTTGCGCAATATCCTGGGCGCGAAAAGCGAACGGGCGCAACGCTTGCACCGCCTCGGTGACGACCCGGTGGCATATGTGCGCAACTCGCTGCGCGCCGAAGAAGAAGCGAAACGTTCGGGGCGTAACCGCGCCTGGCTCGCTTCCGCGAACCGCCCCGGGGTGGCCTCCCGCCCGATTATGTTGCAAATCGGCACTCGCCTGGTTTTCCATACCATCCTCATTATTTCGCTCTTCTTCCTTTTCGCCGGGCACAATATGCCGGGCGGAGGTTTCGCCGGCGGGCTGCTGGCCGGCATCGCGCTGACATTGCGCTACCTGGCCGGCGGCCGTTTCGAACTGGGCGCCACCCTCCCCATCCTTCCCGCACACCTACTGGGAACCGGGCTGGGCTTGGCTACCCTCTCCTCGCTCGCCCCCATCATGTTGGGCGGTAACCCGCTACAAACCGCGAAAATCGACATGGTGCTTCCGATCTTTGGGGACGTTCATTTTACGACGGCGCTCATTTTTGACACCGGCGTCTATATCGCGGTTGTTGGCCTGGTGGCCGAAATTCTGCGCTCCCTCGGCGGGGAAATTGACCGGCACGGAGAGATCGAAGAAGGCGTCTGGGATGCTGATATTCGCATCGAACCTTCCCATGACGCCCGCCAGAACCTGCGTGAAGAAATGGAATCCCAGGCGGAGCTCAGCGAACGCGCTTCCCCGAAACAAGAAGCCGAGCGCCTGGCTCTGGCTGCCGAACAACGCGATGCGGCAACGGAAGGAGAGCAAGAATGAGCGTATCTCTCGCCCTCATCCTCATGTGCGGGGTTTTCGTTGCCGTAGGGGTCTATCTTATTTTGGAGCGCTCCCTGTCCCGGGTGATTCTCGGGCTGGGCTGCCTCTCCAACGGCGTCAATATTCTTTTCCTTATCGCGGGTGGCCGCACCGGCAATCCGCCCTTTATCGGTAACGGTTCGCCGGATCTGTGGGCGGACCCGCTGGTCATGGCCATGATGCTCACCGCGATCGTTATTACCCTGGCCACCACCGGTTTCCTGCTGGCCATGGCCTATCGCACCTGGCAGCTGCGCGATGATGACGAAGTACGCGACGACGTCGAGGATCGCGCCGTCGCCGTTCGCCAACAACTGGAAGAAAGCAGCCAGCGATCCGAAGTGGGAACAGACTTGCAGGAAACCTCCGCGGAATTCCGCGACGAAACCGATACCCCGGCCCCGCGCTTCGGGCGTTTGGGCCGCTGGAACCGCAAGCATCCGCAGCGCCGCCGGCACCGCTACGTCGCTAACCCGAATGCCACCCACGGCGTGGACGGCTCGCTCGCGAACGGCGGAAAACCGCGGAATAGTGGACGCGGCGGAAACGCGGGAGGTACGCGGCGATGATTTCCTGGCTACTTCCCGTTCCCATTGTGCTGCCCCTGCTGGCCGCCGGGGTGCTCCTGGCGGTTCCGCGCCGGCGCCGCGTGCAAGCCTGGACTGCGGTAGGGATGCTTTCCATCGTCCTCGTGGTCGCGGTGATTCTGCTCTTCGTTTCCGCGCGCGGCCCCATCACCCTGGACGTGGGGAACTGGGCGGCACCCGTGGGTATTTCCCTGGTGGCCGACAGGCTCTCCACCATCATGCTCACCACCTCGGTCACGGTGACCCTCATCGTGCTGGTGTACTCGGTATTTCAGGGCGTGGCCGACGGGGAACGCGGCGCCCCCACCTCGGTGTACTACCCGGCTTTCATGATTCTTTCCGCCGGGGTATCCGATGCTTTCCTCACCGGCGATCTTTTCAATATGTACGTGGGCTTTGAGATTCTCCTGGCCGCGTCTTTCGTGCTCCTCACCATGGGTGGCACGGCCGAACGCATGCGCTCCGGCTCGGTCTACGTGATCGTCTCGATGGTTTCCTCCCTCATCTTCCTCACCGCGCTCGGCCTCACCTATGCCGCGGTAGGTAGCGTCAATCTGGCCGACCTCGCCGTGAAACTCCCGCAGGTAGATCCGGGAATGCGCATGGTCCTCCAGATCCTGTTCCTCGTGGCCTTCGGCCTCAAAGCCGCGATCTTCCCGCTGGCCGCCTGGCTACCGGACTCTTATCCCACCGCCTCCGGCCCGGTCACGGCCGTTTTTGCGGGCCTGCTCACCAAAGTGGGCGTCTACGCGATTATCCGCACCCAGGTGCTGCTCTTCCCGGGCGGGCGCCTGGACGATATCCTCGCCGGCTTCGCGGTGGCCACCATGCTCATCGGTATCCTCGGCGCGATCGCGCAGGAAAACATTAAGCGCCTGCTCTCCTTCACCCTGGTGAGCCATATCGGCTACCTTATCTGGGGCATCGCTATCTCCACCGAAGCGGGACTCTCCTCCACAATTTTCTACGCCGTGCATCATATCGTGGTGCAGACCGCGCTGTTTTTGGTGGTGGGCCTGATTGGCTGGGTGGCAGGAACGACGTCGCTCGTGCGGCTCGGCTCCATTATGCGCGCGGCACCCATGGTTGCGGTGTTGTATTTCCTCCCCGCGCTTTCCCTGGGCGGTATTCCGCCGCTCTCCGGTTTCCTCGGCAAAGTGGGCTTGCTGGAAGCGAGCGCTGCGCGCGGCACCCCGATTGACTGGGTGCTGATAGCGGCCGGCCTGGTTACCTCACTCCTTACTCTCTACGCCGTGATCCGTGCCTGGAATATGGCTTTCTGGCAGGAAGCCCCGGCGGAGCTGCCCTCCACCACCTACCCGAGCGGCATGGTGATCTCCGCCTCCGGACTCATCGCGGTGATGCTCGGTATTACTTTTGCGGCCGCGCCGCTGCGTTCTTTTACCGACGGCGCAGCTGCCGAGCTGGAAGCCCGCACCCCCTATATCAGCGCGGTGCTTCCCGATTGGGATCGCGGTACCGGGATCTCCCCGGAAGTGGATGAAGAAACCGTGGTACCCCACGAAGATTCCACCCCGGATACCGGCACCTTCACCCACACTCCCGCACCGCAGGAAAGCCCGCGCCTGCTGCGCTCCCCGAGCCCCACGCCCGCGGCGTCGCTGCCGGCTGGTGCGCCGGTGCCGGGCGGTGCGCCGTCGTTCAACACACCTACGCCCACGCCCGCGGCGGTTCCCACGCCCGTTCCCACAGTCTCCGGAGGTGAGCAATGAGTCGCGATAGCGAAGCAATCCGCCTGGTCACCCGGCGCGAAGGTCGTTTCCCGAGCGCCTCCCTGGGGGTGCTGATGTGGCTGACCATCGTGTGGGTGCTGCTCTGGGGGCAGGTCAGCGCCGCCAATATCGTGGCCGGTTTTTCCCTCGCGCTCCTCGTCACCGAACTGGCGCCGTTCCCTACCGCCTCCTTCGACGGGCGTTTCCGAATCTGGGGAGTGATCCGCCTCGTCGCGATTTTCGTACGCGACCTCGTGCATGCCTCCTGGCAGCAAGCCTGGTTTATCCTGCGGCGCGCTACTCCGCGCGGCGCGGTGATCCGCGTGCGGCTGCGCTCCCACTCGGATGCCTACCTGGCGATTACCGCCGGGATGTCCACGCTGGTGCCCGGCTCGCTCGTTATCGATACCGATGCTGCTTCGGGCACCTTGTACGTGCATGTATTCGATGTGGGCATGGCCGGGGGAGTGAGCGCCGCGCACCAATCGGTGCTCGATTTGGAGGAACGGGTGCTGCGTGCTTTTGCCTCGCGCAGTGAGCTGGTGCAGGCCGGCTTCGTGCCAGGTTCCAGTCCCAAGGCCGGGCGCCTGCCCGTTCCCTTCGCTCCCGATAGCTCCGGAGGTGAACGGTGATTATCGTGATGGTTATCTGCGGGGTGCTTCTGGCTATCTCCGCGCTGCTGGTGACGGTTCGTATTGTCAAAGGCCCCACGGTCCTCGACCGGGTGGGAGCGCTCGATGTGATCACCTCGATTATGGTGGGGGCGCTCTGCCTCCTCGCGGCAGTGACTCGACGAGCCGATTTGCTCGCGGTTTTCGTCGTCGTCGCCATTGTCGGTTTTCTCGGATCCGTGGCCGTGGCGCGTTTTATTCGGCCCGTGGACCAAAACGACCCGAAAGAAATGCGGCGCCTCGCGAAGGCGAACGAACGCGAAACAACCGACGAAGAAGAAGACGAAAGCCCCGCTCACGATCCGGATCGCGAGCCGCCCACCGCTCGCACCCAATCGGATACCGCGAACCTTCCGCGGGCGGATGCCGCGGGCACCCAGGAAGGAGCCCGGCCGTGAACCCTTGGGATATTATCGGTGCCGTGCTTATGCTGGCCAGCGCCACCCTCACCTTCGTGGCCGCCATCGGGATGTTCCGCTACCCGGACCTCATGACGCGCCTGCACGTGGCCACAAAACCGCAGGTCCTCTCCCTCATTATGGGCTGCCTGGGCGCGGCCTGCCTGGTGCGTGACCCGTCGATGACGTGGACGCTGCTCCTCGTTATCGGCTGCCAGCTCATTACCTCGCCCATTTCTGCGCATATGCTTTCGCGGGCCGGCTACCGCACCGGGCGTATCGATTCGGATGCCATGGTCGTGGACGAATTGCGCGAGGACCTGCGCTTCGGGCGTGGGCTGAGTCATAATAGTTCTGGACAGGAAAAGAATTCTGCGCGGGGGAGCACCTCCACGCATTAAATATCGGAGGCGGCGCCGGGTTTCCAGGCGGGGCGGCGCCGCGCGAAGAAAGGGACGCTGTGGATATCGGTTGGAAAGTTGTGAGTGCGGGCGTTGGGGTGCTCTCGGGGATCGTCGCCAATAAAATCGTGGACGTGGTGTGGAAGGGCATTTCCGGGCGGGAGATCCCCGATTCGGAGGATCCGAATGCGCCGCTCGTAGACGCGGTTATTTTTGCGGTTGTCTCGGCGGGGGTGGCCGCGGCCGTTTCCCAGCTCACCCAGCGCCAGGCCGCCAAATGGTACGGCAAGGGCGAAGTGATCGATTCGCAGGTGCGCGCTCGGGCCTAAGAGTTGCCCCGGGCCGCGAGCGTGAAAATACGGGACCTCCGTACTAGACTGGACTGCACGACAGGGGAGCGCAGCAGCGCTGAGAGTGCGGCCGGCACGCGGTACGCAGACCCTCGAACCTGCTCCGGTTAGTACCGGCGAAGGGAGTCGAGATCTCTCCTCCGCGCTCGCGGAGACCCTCCTTATATCCTGAGGAGGATGCATGGTCCAGAAAAATAGGCAGGGCGCCCGCGCACTTGCGGCCGCCGCGATGGTTGCGGCACTGGCCCTGGCCGGATGCTCGAAGAACGACGACGCCGCCTCGCCGGCAGCGAGCGATCACCCCACCACAGTGCGGGTGGTCAGTCACGAATCCTTCAACCTACCCGATGAGCTCATTGCCCGCTTCGAGAAAGAATCCGGGTACACCATCGTCAAATCGGCACCCGGGGATACCGGCCAGGTTGTTAACCAATTGGTGCTGGCGGATGGTAAACCCGGCGCGGATATGGTGTTCGGGGTGGATACCTACACCGCCTACCAGGCGTTGGATGGCAATACCATTGCCGATTATTCCTCCCCGAAGCTTCCCGCGGGGGTGACCGCTCTGGAAGGGAAACTCAACCCCATTGATCAGGGTGAGGTCTGTGTTAATTACGACCGTGAGTGGTTCACTCAGAAAAATATGGTTCCGCCCCTGAGTTTTGCCGACCTTTCCCGCCCCGAATACGCGGCGCTGCTCGCGGTGGAAAATCCGGCGCTTTCCTCGCCCGGGCTGGCGTTCCTGGCTGCAACCGCGCACGTTGCCGGGGGAACGGACGGTCTCTCCCAGCTATGGACTCAGCTTTTAGGGGCCGGTACTCGGATTTCCGGCTCGTGGACGGATGCCTACTACACTGATTTCTCCGGCTCGGAAGGAAAGGGGAACTATCCGCTGGTGGTTTCTTATTCCTCCTCCCCGGCCGCTGAAAACGGGCGCACCGGCGTGATCGAATCGACGTGCGTGCGCCAGGTGGAATACGCCGGGGTGCTGCGCGGGGCAGACAACCCGGAAGGCGCCCAGGCCTTTATTGATTTCCTGCTCTCCGAGGATGTCCAGAAAGCCATTCCGGAGGCGATGTACGTCTACCCGGTGGCTGATGTGGAGCTGCCCGCGAGCTGGCAGCAGTACGCCCCGCGGGTCAAGGATCCTATCGAGTTGGATGCCAAAGAAGTGGGTGCGCAGCGCACCGAGTGGATCCGCGCCTGGCGTGACACCGCAGGAATGTGAGTAGGTCATATCGCATCCCGCGCCCGCGCGGAGCCTCCCCGGTGGTTGCCCTCGCGCTCGCGGTTCCGCTTCTTTTCCTCGCGGTCTTCTTCCTGTGGCCGGTGGTGGCGATGCTCGCGCGCGGGCTCGTCACCCCGGCCGGGGTGGATACCGCGGGTTTCGCCACCGAACTCACTCGCCCGCGCACCTGGAAAGTTGCCGGCCAAACCCTGTGGATGGCGGCGGCTAGCACCGTGTGCTCGGTCGTGCTGGGGCTTCCCCTCGCCTATGTGCTCTACCGGCTGCGCCTGCCCGGGGTGCGGGTGGTGCGGGCTTTCGTGGTGGTGCCCTTCGTGCTCCCCACCGTGGTGGTGGGCACCGCGTTCCGGGCCTTGCTGCGCGCGGATGGCCCCTACGGTTTCCTCGGCTGGGATTCCAGCCCGTGGGCGGTGGTCGCGGCCATGGTTTTCTTCAATACCGCGGTTATCTCCCGGACGGTGGGGCCGCTGTGGGCGGCACTGCCCCCGCACGCCGACGCGGCTCGCACCCTCGGCGCTTCACCGTGGCGCGCTTTTCGTACCGTTACTCTCCTGGAATTGGCACCGGCGATAACCTCCGGCGCGGCTATTGTCTTTTTATTTTGTTCGACGTCGTTCGGAATCGTCCAAACATTAGGTGCCCCCGGCTACGGCACTCTCGAAACTGAAATCTGGGTGCAGACCACCACTTTCCTTGATTTACGGGCTGCCGCGGTGCTCTCACTCTTGCAAGTACTCATCGTCGGGCTCGCCACGGTGGTGGCGGCCCGGGCCACCCGCCGTACTTCGGCGGCGCTGCGGCTGCGCCCTGCCGCCCGCCGCAAGGTGAGCCGAAGCGATATTCCAGCACTGCTTATGAGCGGCGCCACCGTTGTTTTCCTGATTGGAGCTCCGCTCCTCACCCTGGTGCTGCGCTCCTTCCAACGCTCGGGCACGTGGACGCTGGAGAATTACCGTAACCTCATCGGTTCGTCCGGGTTCGCGGGGGTGTCCGCTTCCGACGCGCTCCGCAACTCTGTGGTGACGGGTCTAAGCGCCGCGGTTCTCGCCCTGCTCCTCGGTGCGCTCTTGGCTTTCGCGCTGGCCTCCCCGTGGGCCCCACCGCGACCGGTGAGCGCGGCCGCCGAAGGGCTGGCGCTGCTGCCTCTCGGGGTGTCTGCGGTGACGGTCGGTTTCGGACTCTTTCTCACCATCCGCATGCTCGTGCCGTCCGCGCAGTTCCTCGTGCCGATAGCGCAGGCCGTGGTTGCTCTTCCCCTCGTGGCCCGGGTGATTCTCCCGGTGGTGCGGGCCATCGACCCGGGGGGGGGGGGGGGCGCCGGGCCCCGGGGGGGCGGGCCGGGGGGGGGGGGGTGTTGGTTTGTCATGCCGCGGGGTGGCCGCGCGCGCGGGGTGGGGGGGGGGGGGGGGGGGGGGGGTTGGCTTTATTTGGGGGGGGGGGCGGGGGGGGCGCGCCGCCGCCCCCCCCCTTCCCAGAACCGCCCTTCCCAGAACCGC
>NZ_JARBHJ010000013.1 GCF_028864145.1 Actinotignum schaalii
AGCGGCAAGGTTACGCCCGGTATCCTTTTCGAACCCGGTAGCTAAGGTTGTTTGCGCTGATGGTACTGCACTCGGTGGGGTGTGGGAGAGTAGGTTGCTGCCGCCATGTTTTTTAGAGTGTGGGGTGTGTTTATGTCTTTTTGGTAGGCATAGTACACACCCCACACTTTTTAATCTCTGCGCGCCAAAAATTCAATGCTCAGCGCGCGGCCGAGCTGGAGTCGGCCTAAAATAAGCACAGCATCGTGATTCTTAACAATCGAACTGCGAGGAATGAAATGTCTGACCACGAAGAGTGGAGCCAAGAGCGCTCCGAAGACGATCGTCCGAAAGGACAATGGCGGTCCGCGCGGCAACGGCGCGAACCCTCGCAGCACGATGGAGAGGGCGGCGCGACCCGCGATTCGGGCGATCCCCGCGATGCCTGGAATGACCGCCGCGGAGGCCCACGGCGTCGGGATAATCGAGAAGAAAACTGGAACCGTCACCAAGGGGATCGACGTGGTGGCCGTCGTTACGATCGCGGCCACGACCGTGACTCCTGGGAATCGCGAGATTCCCGTGGCGGGCGCGATGGTGGTTCCCGGCGCTCTTCGTGGAACCGTCAGGGTGAATTCCATGATGGTAGCGGCGAACGGGGACAGAAGGGTGGATTCCACAACCGACGTGACCGTGACAACCATCGTGGATACCGGCGCGATTGGAATGACAGGGATTCGAGTGAATCGCGCGAATCCCGAGGCTCCTGGGATCGCGGCGGTGAAGGCCGCTACGACCGGCGCGGCGGACGCGGTGGCCAGTGGCGCGATAATCGCCGGGGCCAGGACAGGCGATTCGGGGAGCGGCGTGATGATCGTTATAATGAGCGTTCCGGGCGCGAAGATCGTCGTCGTACCAACGAAAACGAACCCCGTGATAATAACAACTACGGGCGCCGCGACCAGTATGACGACAAGCAGCAGTTTGATCGCGGTGAGCGCCGGCGTGACAACCACCGGCAGGATGACCGGCGCCGTGATGAGCGCCGTCGCGATAGCAACAGGCGTGACGAACGTGGTGGACATCGCGAAGAAGATAAACGCCGGCGTGATGACCGCCGCAGCCGCGGCGTGAAAGATCCCTTTATTCCGGAAACGGTTAATGCACAGGATCTCGCGGCGGAATCGCGTCGTAAACTCAAGGTTCTTGCGCCAGCGGTGTCCGAGAACGTGGCACGGCATCTGGTTTATGCCGGATCCATGATGGATCAGAACCCGGAACTCGCCTACGAGCACGCGAAAGCAGCCTACCGGCACGCCGCGCGCATCGACATCGTGCGTGAGGCACTGGGATTGACGTCCTACTTGACCGGCCGGTACTCCGAAGCTCTGCGTGAGCTGCGCACCTATCGGCGCATGACCGATGATTACTCGCATGTGGCCCTTGAGGCTGATTCCGAGCGCGGATTGGGGCGGCCTGAAAAGGCTCTTGCCTTTATTGCCGAAATTCCGCTCAAGCGGCTCAATACCGCCACCACGTTGGAATTGGCGCTGGTGACCTCCGGCGCCCGTGCGGACGCGGGGGATTCCGAGGCCGGACTGGCCGTCCTGGAGAAAATCAAGGTTGAGAACCTTGATGAAGAATTACGCGCCCGCGTTGAGCTCATTAAGGCAGATCGTCTCGAAGAACTAGGACGCGTGGAGGAGGCCGAAGATCTGCGTGCGCGCTGGAATCCGGTCTACAATGCAGAAGGCGAAGTCGAGCTTTTCACCGCGGACGAGCCTGAGTCCGAGACAACAGACGTGCCCGATTTTGAAACCGAGACGAACGAAGACGCGGAAACGGAAGCGGAACAGGCATCGGAGGCAGAGCATGAGCCTGCGGCACTTGCCGAGTCTGATGCGGAATCCGAGAGTGAACCGACGTGTGCAGCCGAAGCCGGACCTGAACTGGCGCACGAAGCTGAGGCCGAGGCGCAGGTAAACTCGGAGACGGACTCCGAGCAGGAATCAGAAGAAGAGTAATGGTGAGCCTGATATCGCATTTTGACGGCGCGATTTTCGATCTGGACGGTGTCGTTTACCTCGGCACCGATCCGGCCCCTCACGCTGCCGATGCCTACGGACGCGCCATCGCTGCTGGTATGCGCCCGCTTTTCCTCACCAATAATGCCTCGCGCACCCAGGAAGAAGTCGCCGCGCACCTCGCGACAGTGGGAATATCAGCCCCGGCTTCAACGGTGCTTACCTCTGCAATGGCAAGTACGCAGCTCGCCGTGTCGCAGGTGCCGGCCGGAGCAAAAGCACTGGTCATCGGGGGTAACGGTCTGCATCGTGCGGTGAGTGAAACTAGCCTTGTCCCGGTATCATCCGCGGATGATAACCCCGACGTGGTCATTATGGGGTTTTACCCGACAATTGACTGGGCAGCGCTTTCAGAAGTTGCCCTGGCCATTCGCCGCGGCGCCCTTTTCGTGGCCACGAACCTCGATGCCACCCTCCCCATGGAGCGTGGATTTATGGTCGGCTGCGGATCACTCGTGGCCGCGGTAGTTAATGCCACCGGGGTGCAACCACTCTCCGCGGGCAAACCCGATCCTGCGATTTTTGCCATTGGGATGGATATGCTCGGCGCCAGCCATCCTCTCGCTATTGGTGACCGGCTCAATACCGATATTCGTGGAGCGCGTGCCGCAGGGATCGCCAGTCTCCACGTGCTTACCGGAGTGAGTTCTGCTCGCGATATTATGCTGGCTGCACAGGAAGAACGCCCCGATTATCTCGGTGATGATCTGCGGGTCCTCAACGAGGACTACCCGGAGATTCATCGGGAAGGTGAACGCTGGGTGGCAGGCACATCCTGGGCACAGGTTGAGGAGGGACACGACGGCGCAGCGGCCCGCTTGGTCACCTCCGATGGATGCGGGCCACATTTGGGGCTGGATACTTACCGGGCCGCGGTGCACGCGATATGGGAGGCCCGAGATCGCGGGCTGAAGGCGAACGTCACGCTCGAGGAGATCATCGTGGAGCGGCGATGACGGACCAGGAAAAAGCCACGGCACCGGAGGCAACGGTACCGTTGCCGAGTGCTCCGCTCAATATTGAAGCCGCCTTGGAGAATCTCGACGAACTCGATCTGCCCGAACAGATTGAACAGTTGGAGGCGATTCACACCGAACTCGGTCGGCGCTTATCCCGGGCGCGGCTCTAAATCAGAAAGGCGAGCCTATGGGGCGTTTAAGGCGCGTTGATGCGGAACTTGTCCGGCGCGGGCTCGCGCGCTCCCGCCAGGATGCTGCGGTGCTCATCCGTGAAGGTCAGGTATTCCTTGACGGAGCTGAGGTAACGAAACCCGCTCGACAGATGGATCCGGCACAGGCGCTTCTTGTGAAAGAAGCAGCTCAGGATCGTTACGTCTCCCGCGGAGCATATAAACTCCTGGGAGCCCTCGATTATCTCGGAGATGCCGGCCCACGCGTGGAAGGAGTCCGTGCCCTGGATGCGGGAGCTTCCACGGGTGGATTTACCGATGTGCTGTTGCGGCGCGGTGCTGCCCACGTGGTTGCCGTGGATGTTGGCTACGGCCAACTGGCCTGGAAGCTCCGTGAAGACCCTCGTGTCACCGTGCTGGAACGCACGAATGTGCGCACCCTGGATCCCGCGGCGGTCGCCCCCGCGCCTGATCTGGTTGTGGGGGATCTATCTTTTATTTCTTTGCGGCTCCTCGTTGCACCGCTCGCTGCGGCGAGTTCGCCAACGGCCGATTTTTTGCTTATGGTCAAGCCTCAATTCGAGGTGGGTCGGGAGAAAATCGGTGCGCACGGGGTGGTACGAAACCCGGAGTACCACGTGGAGGCGGTATGCGACGTCGCCCTTTCCGCCCGTGCCGCAGGGCTGGGCCTGCAAGCGATCGCGCCTTCGCCCCTTCCTGGACCGGCGGGGAACGTTGAATACTTTCTTTATATGAAGAAAAATGCTATTGATCAGCTTGGCGAGAACCTCGAAGAAAGTGTCCGGGCCGCGGTGAAAGCTGGACCAGCGGGGCAAGGACGGCCAGCGCGGTAGCGGGGTAGGATACCTGGGAGAGGGGAGGCATTCGATGGCAGAACCAAAAGTCGCCCTGGTCGTCAATCGCACGTTACCACCGCAGATGGAGCGCGCCGCTCACGATGCGATTGTTGCCCTAGAAGACCGCGGCGTACGGGTGGATACCAGTGAAACTCTGGCGGGTGCCCGCAATGCGGATCTCATCCTCGTCATGGGTGGGGACGGCACGATTTTGCGCGGGGCTGAGTTAGGACGTAGTACCGGCGTGCCCATCCTCGGTATTAACTACGGGCATATGGGTTTTCTTTCCGAAGCTCAACCTGATGAGCTCCCTGCCGTCGTGGAAAGGATTGCCGCGCGCGATTGGGTTATTTCCGAACGAATGACCATTGATGTGCATGTGCAGCGCCCGGATGGCTCCTGTAACGTCCAGTGGGCCCTCAACGAAGTATCGGTGGAAAAGGCTTTTAATTCACGTCTCATCGAAGCTTCTATCGGTGTGGACGGGCGCGAAATCTCTGCTTTCAAAGCCGACGCGGTGCTACTCTCCACGCCCACCGGTTCTACTGCCTACAATTTTTCGGCGGGTGGACCGGTGGTATGGCCCAGCGTGGAAGCACTTCTTCTCACCCCGGTGGCCGCTCACGCGCTTTTCACCCGTCCTCTGGTGGTGAGCCCCTACTCAACCTTGGAAGTACGGGTTTTGCGTGATGAGGCGATGGTTTCCTGTGATTCACGGCGCCGGCTCGTAGCACCTGAAGGGACCGTGATTACCGCGGTGCGGGGGGAGCGTCCCGTCAAGCTCGCCCGACTGAATGAAACCCCTTTCTCCGGGCGTCTGGTGGCGCGCTTCCACCTGCCGGTGCGCGGCTGGCGCGAGCGTGAGGTACGGGAATGATCGAACAGGTACGTATCCGCAATCTCGGTGTTATCGCGGAAGCCGAGCTTAATCTATCTCGCGGGCTCACCGCACTAACGGGGGAAACCGGGGCGGGAAAAACTATGGCGGTGACCTCCCTTACGTTGCTTCTCGGAGCTAAAGCGAATCCCGCACGGGTGCGGGCCGGGGCCGTCCAAGCGGAAGTGGAAGGAACGTTTCTCGTGGACGCCGCTTCTCCGCTTCTGGAACGCATCACCGAGGCCGGGGGGCGGTACGACGTGGACGGCGATACCGCCGCCGTGATTATTGCCCGGCATATTCCCGCGAAAGGGCGTTCCCGTGCCTTCGTCGGGGGGCGCTCGGTTCCCACGGCGGTACTCACCGATATCGCGGCCGAACTTGTGACCGTGCACGGCCAATCCGATCAGATTCGGCTGGGTAACCCCAGCCAGCAGCGCGCGGCGGTTGATGAATTCGGAGGCGAAGCCGTTACGCGGGCGAAAAAAACGTGGGAACAGGCATGGAAAAACTACGGGGAAGCCCGGGAAGCTCGCGATGCCTTTCGGGCCGGGGCGCAGCGTGCTGCGCAACAGCGTTTAGCCTACCGAGCCTTGCTTGACAAAGTTGAGGCGGTCGATCCTCAGCCCGGTGAGGAAGAAGCCCTGCGGGCGCGCGCCCGGGTGCTCGAAAATGCGGTGGAAATGTACGGGGCCTACTCCGCGGCTGCTGAAGCCCTGAGCGGGAGCGATACCGAAAACGGAGCCATATCCGCGCTGGGTAGTGCGGGTGCGCAACTCGAACGCGTCCTTGAGCTCAGCGGCCCGGATGTGCCGAATACGAAGCTCGGAGAGCTCCGAGAACGCCTGGAAAGCGCCGAAGCCGATATCACGGATATCCACACCGAGATTGCGGAACTGGCACGTTGCACCCAAGCCCAACCCGAGGAGCTCTCCACCATTTATTCGCGTCGTTCTGAACTGGCCGGGCTGCGCAAACAACTGGGAATGAGCGGCGAAGAAATCCTGCGGGCTGCCGCTGAGGCCCGAGCTGGCCTAGAAAATCTCGATGACCCGGCAGCTACCGTGGAACGTCTTGAAAAAGAGCTTTCGCAAGCTCACACTGCCTTGGAACAAGCCGGAGCAGCCCTGCGGGCGGTGCGTACCGCTGCCGGGGAAGAACTCGCCCGCGCGGTGGAAACGGAACTTCCCGAACTCTCTTTGCCCGATGCGCGTTTCACCGTGGCTGTGAGCGCCGCGGATCCCGGTCCAAGCGGTGCGGATTCCGTCACTTTTTTGCTTGCCGCTCACCGCGGTGCTCCGCTCTCTTCGCTCGCATCGGGCGCTTCGGGTGGTGAGCTCTCGCGCGTTATGCTCGCCCTCGAAGTGGGATTGGCGGCGCGGCGCGCTCAGCGCGGCCACACCTTCCTTTTCGACGAAGTTGATGCCGGGATTGGGGGCCGTGCCGCCACCGCGGTCGGGAAAAGACTGGCAAAACTGGCCGGCAGCGCCCAGGTTATTGTTGTTACCCACCTCGCCCAGGTCGCGGCCTGTGCCGAGCACCAACTCGTCGTCGTGAAACAACTTGAAGAAAGTGCCGCACGCACGGAGCTGCGTGACGTCACCGGGCCGCAACGCGAAGCGGAACTGGCGCGCATGCTTTCGGGCAGCGATACCGATGTGGCACGCGCGCACGCCGCTGAGCTACTTAAGGCCGCGAGTGTGGCACTATAAAGCTTGTGGCATCGAAGTTATGGCGAAAAAAGAAGGTCGTTGCGGAAGGAACCCTGGCCGGTCCGGCCCGGGTGGACGCGCGCACCAAAAATCTCACTCGTCGTCTCCAAGCCGGCGATGTAGCGATTATTAACCACACAGATCTGGATAGGGTTGCGGCGGAAAACCTCGTGGCCGCGCAGCCCGTTGCCGTGCTCAATGCCGCGAAGTCTATCTCGGGGCGCTACCCGAATCTTGGCCCGGCTATTCTGGAAGAAGCCGGTATTCCGCTTATCGATGACCTCGGCCCAGAAATTATGGATATCTCCGAGGGCCAGTGGGTCGATATTGACGGGGCGCGCGTGGTGGCAGGCGGGCGCGTTATTGCGGAGGGCACCTTGCAAACCGCGCAGAGCATCGCTCGTGATAGCGAGGCCGCCCGCGCGGGTATGACCGTGCAACTGCGTGCTTTTGCCGCCAATACCCTCGAATATCTCAACGAGGAACAGGGTCTTATCCTTGACGGGGTGGGAATTCCCGATATCCGTACGTCCATGGAGCACCGCCACGTGCTCGTGGTGGTGCGCGGCTACGACTACCGTGAAGACCTGCGCGCCCTGCGCCCCTATATCCGGGAAAATCGCCCGCTTATGATCGGGGTGGACGGCGGGGCCGATGCGCTTCTGGAACTTGGCTACACTCCGGATATTATCGTGGGCGATATGGATTCGGTTTCCGATAAAGCCTTGCGCTGCGGTGCTGAGGTAGTGGTGCACGCCTATCGCGATGGGCGCGCACCGGGTAAGAAGCGGGTGGAGGATCTGGGAGTGGATCACGTGGTCTTCCCGGCTACCGGAACCTCCGAAGATGTTGCCATGCTGCTGGCTGATTCCAAAGGTGCCAAGCTCATTGTGGCGGTGGGCACGCACAATACGATTCTTGAATTCCTCGATAAAGGCCGGGCGGGAATGGCATCCACTTTCCTTACCCGTCTGGTGGTGGGGGGCAAGCTCATTGACGCGAAAGGAGTTTCGCGCCTCTACCGCTCCTCGATCTCGAATTGGATGCTCGTCGCCCTCATTCTTGCGGGAGTCTTTGCGCTCTTCGCTGCCCTGGCCGTCACCGGTGCGGGCCAAACCTTCCTGTCCGTGCTCACCACTCGCCTCGGGGATCTTGCCGAGTGGTTCCGTAATCTCTTCTAGGAAAGTTAGCTGATGGTTGATTTTAGGTATCATCTCGTTTCCCTGGTTTCGGTGTTTTTGGCGCTTGCCATCGGAGTGATTCTCGGGGCCGGACCGCTGCAAAATTCCATCGCGCACGGGCTCACCGGCCAGGTGGATTCCTTGCGTGAATCGCGTGACAAGATGCGCGTGGAGCTTGATCAACGCGGGGCGCAGCTCGATGCGGCGTCGACGGCGCTGCTCGGTGCCGGCGAACAACTCAATGCTGGAACGCTGACCAACCGGCGCGTTGCTATCGTGGCGGCGGCCGGCGCGGACGGAGCTATCGTGGAGAAGACCCGGCAGAGCCTGACCGCGGCCGGGGCGCGTATCACGGGTGAAATCACTTTGGCTCCAGCTTTTACGGATACCGAATACGCCACCTACCGTTCCACCCTTTCCGGTAACCTCGGCTCTTATGTCAAGGACTTGCCGGCCGGTGGTTCCGCGGATGCGATTCTCGGGGCGGCCGTGGATACCGTGGTACGCTCTGCTCCGGAAGATGCGGGGGCGACGACGCTCATCACTCTTCTCACCTCTCCGGAAAATAAGCTGATTGACGTGGCGGTTGCTCCGAGTGAAGCCGCGGAGGTGGTTGTTTTCATCACCTCGGATCCGGCTGAGACCGCACCGGTTCCCGCCGATAAGGCGACCACTTCGCCGCATATCACGGATACCTACCAGGCTGCCTTTGCGGCTATTGCCGGGCGGGGCCCGGCCGTGGCCGTCGGTGCGGGAACAGACGGAAACTCGGTGTTGGGAGCCGTGCGTTCAGCAAAAAACGGATCCACGGTGGATTCTGCGCAAACCGCGCTTGGTGATGTCAATATTCCCATGGCGGCAGCTGCCGAATTGCATGAACGCCACGTACACCTCGGGGTAGCGCCCGGAGCTGATAGTGCGATTGGAGAGCGCCAAAGTGCCTCCGCACCCGCGCAAACAGCGCCCGCTCCGCAGCCTGAACAGGCTCCTGCTCCGGCCCCCGCACCCGCGGAAGGCGGGCAAGCTCCCGAAGGCGGGCAGGCCCCGGCTGGGCAGTAACGGTACCATGGGTGCATGACCCTTTCTGCTTTCTGGAGGAATCAAGTGCGCCTGGGCGTTGCCGCACTGGCCGGATTCGCCGCGGCCCGCGCAGCCGAGAAGCTGCTCGCCCGGCGCGCCGCGCCCGCCTGGCAGCGTACTGCTAAGGACCGGCGTACTGTGAGTTTGCGGGAAGGCCCGGTTGCGGTAGCAGGCACGGTTACCGGAGGCGCGGTGGGTGCTCTACTCTCCGGAGGCACGAGCTCGGCTGGTTCGGTGATCGCGGCGCTCAGCGGAGGACTGGCCGGTTATATTGACGATTTTTACGAAGGTGCATTTTCACGTACCTCCAAAGGGCTACGCGGCCACCTCGGTGCACTTTCCCGGGGCCATCTGACCTCCGGGGCTCTGAAAATAGTCATTATTGGGGCCGGTGCGGCCCTGGCCTCATGCGTCCCGGTTACTGTGGACGGCTCTCGTAGTAGTGGTTCTTGCGCGCGGCAGCTCGCGCTGCGCGGCGAACGCACCATTCTCATCGCTGCTACCGCGAATCTTATTAATCTCCTTGACCTCGCGCCGGGCCGGGCCTGGAAAGGAACGCTCATAGCCGCGGCTCCCTTCTCCCTGGTCAGCTACCCGCCGGCAGGTCCCATTGCCGCGGCTCTCGTGGGTACTGGCACAGCCTGCCTGCCTGAGGACCTCGCGGGTAGGGTCATGCTCGGCGATACCGGGGCAAATGCGCTGGGAGCGGCACTGGGCTGGACGCTCGCCAGCCGTGGTCCTTGGGTGCGGCGCGGGGCGCTGGGCATCGTCGTCGCCCTGAATATCGCGAGCGAAAAAATATCATTTTCGCGGGTTATCGCAACCCACCCGTGGCTGCGCGCTCTCGACCAGGCAGGCCGGGCATGAAAAAAGTTCTTGGAACTGCACTTGGAGCAGCCGGAACCATAGCGATTCTTACCCTGCTCTCGCGTGCCATGGGCTTCGTGCGGGCCTGGGTGCAAAATGGGGCGTTGGGAGATTCCCTCGCCGGGGAGGCGTATTCGACGGCGAATACCGTCCCTAATGTGCTTTTTGAAATCGCGGCCGGCGGTGCCTTGGCTGCCGCGGTCATCCCGTTGGTCTCCGGATTCCTAGCGAAGGCACTGGCCGCGGAAGTATCCCGCACTGCCTCGGCCTTGTTCACTTGGGTACTTGCCATCGGAATTCCGGTTGCGGGGATTGTTACCCTGGGTGCCCGGCCGATTATGGACGTGCTCCTGGGGGAGGGCTCGCCGGCAGCCAGCGTGGATTTCGCCGCCACCCTCCTCCGGATTTTCGCCTGGCAAATCCCCCTCTACGGATTGTCGGTGGTGTGCACGGGACTTTTGCAGGCGCATAAAAAATTTGTGCTTCCCGCTCTCGCCCCACTGCTCTCGTCGGTCACGGTTATTATTACTTTCGTTATTTTCACGCAGCTCGCCGGGGGTAATCAGCACGATCCGGCACGGATTTCTCGGGCGGCCCTCTATGTGCTGGCCTGGGGAACCACGGCGGGGGTCGCGGTCTTCTCCCTACCCCAGCTTATCCCGGTGCTACGCCGCATCAGCTTGCGACCTACATTCCGTTTCCCGCCGGGGGTAGGGCGCCGTGCGCTACGGTTAAGCGCGGCGGGGCTGGCCGGCCTGCTCGCTCAACAGATCCAAATCATCGCGGTCATGCTTTTTGCCAATGCCCGCGGTGATGTGGGAACCTACCCGATTTTCACTTTCGCGAACCAGCTCTATATGGTGCCCTACGCCGTGCTGGCTGTTCCGATCGCCACCGCGGTTTTCCCACGCCTCGCAGAAGCCGCCGCGATCCCCGGGCGCCCGGGTCTGGCTCGGATCACCGCTCGCTCTTCCCGTCTCGTTTTTGATATTGGACTGCTCTGCGTGGCACTGCTGGTGGCGGTTGCAGAGCCTGCCCAGGCACTCTTCGCGGTGGCGCGTCCGGTGGCTCATATGGATATTGCCATGTTGGCTATGGCGCCCGCACTCCTCGGCTATGCCTTTATTTACCATGGGTCGCGGGTTCTCTACGCAGTGGAGGCAGCTCGTGCGGTTATTATTGTCAATTCGGCGGCGTGGCTGATGGTCGTTGTGGTTCTTATCGGGGCGGCGGGCCTGGGGGTGCACGGACGCACCGAAGTGCTCATCAGCATCGGTGTGGCGATGTCCACGGGAATGACCGTTGGAGGTATTGGCCATATCTTCGCGATCCGGCGCGCGGTAGGCCCCGGGGCGCTGCGCGGTGTCGGTTACTCCCTGCGGATCGTGCTGCCTGCCGCTGTAGTAGCTGGCACGGTCGGATATACCAGCGGGCGCGGGATACTACGCTGGTGGGGGGAAGGCGCCCTGGGTGCCCTGGGAGCAACTGCCGTGGCCGGTGCACTCACCCTCGCGATCGGGGGAGTGGCGCTCTACTTCGTTGACCGACGGGCGCTGCGGCTGGCGCGTGACGCGGAGGCGCCGTCGACCCAAGAAATGCCCGCTATTGCCGTGGCTTTCGACGAAGCGAATGCATAAAACTTGGTCTGCGGCCTGCACGCCCGCGCAGGTGGGAAAGGAAATTTTATGTACAACGGTCTGAGTGATGAGTACTGCCCCGAGCATATGCGGCTCCTGGAGCGGCGCAACGTGCTCACGTCTCCGTTCATTAACGTGTACGAGGATACGGTGGAACTGCCCAGCGTAGGAGCGCGAATGGATCGTTACTGGGTGGAGCACCGCGATGCGGTGGCCGTGCTTGCGGTACGGGGCAGTGGCGACGGCGCACCTGAGGAAGTACTGCTTATCCGGCAGTATCGGATTCCGGTTCGCTCGCTCCTGTGGGAAATTCCGGCTGGCATCCTCGATATAGAGGGTGAGGATCCGATGGAGGCCGCTCGCCGGGAACTGCGCGAAGAAACCGATTATGCCGCCGGGGAACTGGAGTTTCTTACCCGTTTCTACACCTCGCCCGGTTTCACTAACGAGCAGCTCACGGTCTATCTCACTCGTAATCCCGAGCCAGCCGCGGCAGCTTTTGCTCGCGAGGATGAAGAGGCCGAAATTGAGGTGCGGTGGGTGCCGCTAGCCCTGGTGCGGGAGGCAATTATGACCGGGCGAGTTGCTAATCCGCAACTGGTGGCAGCGGTACTTGCTTACCTGGCGCGTAGCTCTTAACGACTAGGAGGGTCCGGGCCGATCGCTGTTGCGGTTCAACGGCTGTTTAACAGCGGTTCTACGGCGGTTCTGCACCGCTCTTAGCCACGAGCGTAACTCGTGTGGGCGTGTGGACCCGCGCCGGTAACAACGGTCCTTTTTCCGTCCGGTTAGGCTGTCCAAACTAGATTACGCAACGTTGGTGTTGTTTAATTGGGAGGCGAGGTCCTAGATATGGTCGACCACCGCGTGGTAAGTGGCGGTGCTCAATTCGAAAGAACCTGCGGTCGTGGTCCGGGCGCGCATACGTGCTTGGCGAGGATGTAGAACTGTAACGGGGGTGGTGTTCCAAGTGTCCGAAGATGAAGGCGCAAAGATCCGCCCCCGTGAAGAAACAACCCGCGAAGGTATTCTGCGTCTCATTATGGAACGCGGACCCATTAGCGCCACGGAACTTGCCCGCTTAGCTATCCTTACTCCAGCTGGGGTGCGGCGCCATCTTGTGGCGCTCGAAGATGCGGGTGCTATTACCGAATGTGAGAAACCCGGGCAGCGTGAGGCGCGGGCCGGGCGGCCAGCACGCTACTACGTGGCAACGGATGCCGGGCAGAATGCCGGGGCAACCTCTTATCACACCATGGCGAATGCAGCTCTTGATTTTCTGCGTGAAAATCTGGGGGAGGCCGGAGTGGCGGAATTTGCGCGCCGCCGCGAGCGTGCTTTGGTCGCTCGTTACCGCGATGTGCTTGGGGATACGGAAAATTCGGTGGAACGGTTGCGCCGTCTGGCGCGAGCCCTCACCCAAGATGGTTATGCCGCTTCGGTTCGCGATGTTCCGGGTACCCAGGATGGGCCGCGGCAGATGATCCAGTTGTGTCAGGGGCGCTGCCCCCTGCGCGACGTCGCCACACAGAATAACTTTTTATGCGCGGCGGAAACCCGCGCTTTTCACGAACTACTCGGGGTTCCCGTGCAGCGGTTGGCAACCATTGCATCGGGGAGTCACGTGTGCACGGTGACGCTGCACGCTAACAGCGTTTAAATCGGGAGGAAACACATGGCACAAACACGGCACGAGGCAGCAATTGCGGAGGCCGTGGCGCAGCAGGAACACGTTATTGCGAACCTGTCTGGCGCCTATGAATTTGGGTGGCACGATACCGATACCGCCGGGGCTCACGCGCGCCGCGGTCTAGATGAAGGTGTCGTGCGCGCGATTAGCGCGGCGAAGGAAGAACCGGAATGGATGCTCAAACGGCGCCTGCGCGCTTTGCGCCTTTTTGAGAAACGCCCCATGCCCACGTGGGGAGCTGATCTTTCCGGTATCAACTTTGATGACTTCAAATACTTCGTGCGTGCCACCGACCGTCAGGTGACCGATTGGAACGACCTTCCCCCGGAGATCAAAAACACCTATGATCGGCTCGGCATTCCGGAAGCTGAAAAAGAACGCCTGGTAGCCGGGGTGGCTGCCCAGTACGAATCCGAGGTGGTCTACAACTCGATTCGCGCGGATTTGGAAGAACAGGGCGTTATTTTCGTGGATACCGATACCGCCCTGCGTGAGCACGAGGACCTGGTGCGGGAATACTTCGGTACCGTTATTCCGGCCGGTGATAATAAATTCGCATCCCTCAATACCGCGGTATGGTCGGGTGGCTCTTTCATTTATGTCCCGAAGAACGTCCACGTGGATATTCCCTTGCAGGCGTACTTCCGTATCAACACCCAGGCAATGGGGCAGTTTGAACGTACGCTCATTATTTGTGATGAAGGCTCCTACGTGCACTACGTGGAAGGCTGTACCGCCCCGATCTACTCTGAGGACTCCCTCCACGCCGCCATCGTAGAAATCATTGTGAAAAAGAACGCCCACTGCCGTTACACCACGATCCAGAATTGGTCGAATAACGTGCTCAACCTCGTCACCCAGCGTGCGACCGTAGCAGAGGGGGCCACGATGGAATGGGTGGACGGTAATATCGGTTCACGTCTCAATATGAAATACCCGGCTTGTGTGCTCCTGGGTGAACACGCGCACGGGGAAGCGCTTTCCGCGGCTTTCTCCGGCCCCGGCCAGCATCAGGATACCGGCGCGAAAATGCAGCACCTGGCGCCCAATACCACCTCCTCGATTGTCTCGAAGTCGATTTCGCGCGGGGGCGGGCGCTCCTCCTATCGCGGTCTCGTGCAGGTTTCGGAAGATGCTCGTGGCTCGAAATCTAATGTGGTCTGCGATGCGCTGCTCGTAGACGATATTTCCCGCACGGATACCTACCCGTACGTGGACGTACGCACGGACGACGTCGAGATGGGGCACGAAGCCACCGTGACGAAGGTGAGCGAGGAACAGCTCTTCTATCTCATGCAACGTGGCCTATCCGAGCAGGAAGCCATGGGTATGATCGTGCGCGGTTTCGTAGAGCCCATCGCTCGGGAACTGCCTATGGAATACGCACTGGAACTCAATCGTCTTATTGATCTGCAAATGGAAGGGAGTGTGGGCTAATGGTCAGTACTGATCATTCCCAGGCGGTGCTGGCAGATGAAGGATTCCATACCGCGCACGCCGACCGCTCGGATCGCTTCGCCTCCTTTAATCCGGAGGAGTTCCCGATTCCGCGCGGAACCGGAGAGGAAGAAGATTGGCGTTTTACGCCGATGGATCGGGTAGCCCCGTTCATTAAGGACGTGGAGGGGGTGCGAGATGCCACCGTCACCGCCACCGTCGTGGGCGGTGCCTGTGTGGAAGAAGTGGACCGCAGCGATCCGCGCTTAGGTACAGTCGGGAAACCCGACGACCGCGCGGCGGCCCTCGCCTGGTCCGCTTTTAGGCGTGCGCATATCGTCACCCTCGATGGAAGCGAGCACGCGGACGTCGTCGCCATTATCAACGGGGAAGGAAAGCTGAGCGTTGCCCACACCCTTATTACCGCGGCCCCGGAGGCTAGCGGCACCGTAGTGCTCGAGCACACCGGTAGCGGCAACCTCACCGAAACCGTGGAAATTGAGGTGGGGGCGCATGCGGATCTCACCGTTGTTTCCGTGCAGGAACAGGAACGCTGTGCTTCCCAACATTCCGCCCAGCGGATCCGAGTGGGAGAAGGCGCAAAATTCCGGCATATCGTGGTGACCATCGGTGGGGATCTCATCCGCATGACCACCGCGTGCGAGTTGGAAGGAGAGCGTTCCGATAGCGAGCTGCTGGGTGCCTATATCACCGAAAGCCACCAGCATCACGAGCACCGCATTTTCGTGGATCACGTGGCCCCGCACTGCAAATCTCGCGCTACCTACAAGGGTGCGCTCCAGGGCGATGAGGCGCATTCGGTGTGGATCGGGGATGTGCTCATCCGGGCTCAGGCCGCCCAGACCGATACGTATGAACTCAACCGCAACCTGGTACTCACCGAGGGAGCCAAGGCCGATTCGGTGCCTAACCTGGAGATTCTCACCGGAGATATCGCTGGGGCTGGGCATGCCTCAGCAACGGGCCGTTTTGATGATGAACAACTCTTCTACCTCATGGCACGGGGCATTCCCGCCGATGTGGCGCGCCGCCTGGTAGTGCGCGGTTTCTTCGCCGAATTGGTGGAGCAGATCGAAGTGGATTCGGTGCGTATCAAGCTCATGGATGCCATCGAACGGGAACTCGATTTAGCCGATGCTGGAAACGGGGAGGATGCATGAGCTGGCAGCAGGTGTGTACCACCGCGGATCTCGAGCCGGAAAGCGCCCTGAGCGTGGAAGTCCGCGCTGCGAACGGCGCCGTCGTACCGGTATGCATCGCACGCGACTGCCACGGCACCTGGCATGCCGTGGGCGATATCTGCACTCACGAAGACGTCAATCTCAGCGACGGCGAAGTTTTTGATACCACAATTGAATGTCCCAAACACGGTGCGGAATTCGACCTGTGTTCCGGGCGTGCGCTCACGCTCCCGGCGGTCACACCCGTGCCCGTCTACCCCTTGACCTGCGATAACGACGGCCGCGTTTTTATTGACGTGGACACAAGACCTGAGGAGAAGTAATGGCTACTCTCGATATTATTGATCTGCACGCCTCGGTGATCACTCCCGAAGGCCCCAAACCGATTCTGCACGGTGTCAACTTGCATATCGGTGATAATGAGATCCACGCGATTATGGGCCCGAACGGTTCGGGTAAATCGACCACGGCGTACGCGCTGGCCGGGCACCCTTCCTATGAGATCACCTCCGGCCAGGTGCTGCTCGACGGCGTGGATATTACGGATATGACCGCTGATGAACGCGCCCGCGAGGGACTTTTCCTCGCCATGCAGTACCCGGTTGAAGTGCCGGGGGTATCTGTCTCGAATTTCTTGCGCACCGCGAAAACCGCGATTGATGGAGAAGCTCCGAAACTGCGTGAATGGTCCCAGGCATTGCGCAAGGTCACGGAGAAATTGCGCGTGGATGCTGATTTCATTAAGCGTGATCTCAATGTGGGCTTCTCCGGTGGGGAGAAGAAACGCACCGAAGTGCTCCAGATGGAATTACTGGAACCCAAGATCGCCGTGCTGGATGAAACGGATTCCGGGCTGGACGTGGACGCGCTGCGCGTGGTCTCTGAAGGGATCGTCGATGTGCATGAACGCACCGGTAATTCGCTGCTGCTCATCACCCACTACAACCGAATTTTGCAGTACGTCAAACCCGATTACGTCCACGTTTTCGCCGGCGGCAAGATTGTGCGCACCGGCGGACCGGATCTGGCCAGCGAACTGGAAGCTTCCGGTTACGACAGCTACATCGAAGCGGAGGCGAAGTAGGTGAGCGCCGTGCGCCCGCTGGTGGCGCGGGAAGATTTCCCGATCCTCGCCCGCCCGATGCGCGCCGGCCAGGCCCTCGTGTACTTAGATTCTGGGGCGACGGCGCAGCGTCCGCGCGCCGTTCTGGACGCGATGGTGGATTTCGATACGCGCTCCAACGGAGCGGTCAAACGCGGCAGCCACCTTCTCGCGGAGGAATCTACCGTGGCTTACGAAGAAGCCCGCGCGAAAGTGGCGGCCTTTATCGGGGCGGCGCCCCAGGAAATCGTGTGGACCAGCGGGAGCACCCAGTCCCTCAATCTCCTCGCCTACGCGATCTCGAATGCCACGGCGGGACGCGGATGGGGTAATGCGGATCGTTTTCTGCTGCGTGCCGGTGACGACATTGTGGTCACCCGGGCCGAACACCACGCGAATCTGCTGCCTTGGCAAGAGCTGTGCGAACGTACCGGTGCCCGACTCACGTGGCTTGATCTGGATAGCGAAGGAAGAATTGACCCGGCTAGTCTCGGGGTTATCGGGCGGCGCACTCGTATCGTTGCTTTCACCCACGTTTCGAATGTGACCGGGGCGGTATCTCCGGTAGCGCAGATCGTGGAAGCTGCCCGCGCGGTGGGTGCTTTTACGGTTCTGGATGCCTGTCAATCGGTGCCGCACCTGCCCGTGAATGTCCGGGAATTGGACGTGGATTTCGCTGCTTTTTCAGGACATAAAATGTACGGGCCCACCGGTGTGGGTGCGCTGTACGGGCGTGAAGAACTCCTCGCGGATCTGCCGCCTTACCAATTCGGTGGCTCGATGATCGAACGGGTGACGATGGAAAAAACGCGCTATGCGCGTCCGCCGGCCCGTTTTGAGGCGGGAAGTCAGCCGGTCACCCAGATTGTGGGCCTTGCGCATGCGGTTGATTACCTCAGCGCTATCGGCATGGAGAAGGTGGCACGCTATGAAGATGCGCTGACGGTCCAGCTCCTTGAAGGCCTCGGGCAGATCCCGGGGATTCGGGTGCTCGGACCACGCGGGGGAATTGGTCGCACCGGGATCGCGGCTTTTACCGTTGACGGTGTGCACCCGCATGACGTGGGGCAATTCTTGGATGCGCGCGGTATTGCCGTGCGGGTGGGGCACCATTGTGCCCAGCCCATCCACGATTTCTTCGGGGTGCCTGCCTCGGTGCGTGCCTCCGTGGGGATATATACAACAAGCTCGGATATCGACGTGTTTCTGGAGGCGTTGAGCCAGGTCCGCGGCTATTTCCGGGCGGAAGGATAGGTACGTGAGCGAACTCGATGAGCTCTACCAGCAGATTATTCTTGACGCGGCGCGTGAACGTCACGGGGAAGGCGAGCTGGCGCCGGTGGGAGCCGGCGCGGGTGCGGCTACCGAGGGCAACGCGGCTGACGCGGCCCTGCAGGCCGGGCCGCATGGGGAGTCCACCCAGGTCAATCCCATGTGCGGGGATGAAGTGACCCTTGAGGTGCGCCTGTCCCCGGATGGGGAGAAGATCGCCGAACTTGCTTGGCGAGGGCAGGGGTGTTCTATTTCCCAGGCCTCGATTTCCATTATGAATGACCTGGTCGCCGGGCAGTCTATCGAACATCTCGCCGCGCTCTACACTTATTTCCGCGAGATGATGGATAGCCGCGGGGCGGAGCTGTCGGAGGCGGCCGCGGATGCGCTGGAAGATGCCGCCGCTTTTCACGGTGTCGCGCGGTTCCCCATGCGTATCAAATGCGCGCTGCTCGGCTGGATGGCGGTCCGCGAAGCAACTGACGAAGCTCTTCAGCATCTCGGCAATTCCAACGGGCAGGAGAGCATCTCCGCGACGAAGGATGTCGCGGGACATATGCCGCAGAACACGAAGGAGACCCCGGAACAATGACGGAGAAGGACACAACCTCGCCGGTACCCGAGGCCACAGTGCCCGTAGCGGAAACCTTGAGCGCGACGAGCATTCCTCAAGCGACTCCGACCGCGGCCGAGGAACATATTGGTGAAGTTATTTACACGGATGGCGATAGCCCGGTGGACGACGTCGACCCTTACCTCGTCCTCGAGGCGATGAAAGATGTTATCGATCCGGAGCTGGGCGTCAATATCGTCGACCTCGGCCTGGTCTACGGCGTGACCACGAACGGCCGCCACCTCCACCTCGATATGACTCTCACTTCGCCGGCCTGCCCGCTTACAGATGCCATTACTGATGGCATCATTATCGCCACGGAGGATCTTGTTGACGACGTGGATATTAACTGGGTGTGGCTACCGCCGTGGGGCCCCGAACGCATTACCGAAGACGGCCGCGATGACCTGCGCGCCCTCGGTTTCAATATTTAGTACGACGACGCCCGTGCGCCCAGAAAACTCTGGGCGCACGTCGCTTCCGCCAGCGCCCCTTTAGCGCCAGGTATTGCAGGCATAGAAATCGCCTGTTTCATAGCCGGTTGTCAGTGCATCCATCCGCTGGGCAGATGACCCATGGGAGAATTTTTCCGGGCTGACATCCATCCCGGCGCTTTCTTGGATATGGTCATCGCCGATCGCTGCCGCGGCATCAATCGCGCTGGCGAGCTGCTCACGGGTGGGGGCCTTGAGAATCGGGATCCCGCTGGCCGGATCCACCGTACTTGCAGCGTGATGCAGCCAGAGGCCAGCGAAGCAATCAGCTTGCAACTCCGAGCGTACCTGCGAAGAATCAGGGCCGGTATCACGCGGATTAATACGTTCGAATACCCCGGTGAGATTTTGGATATGATGCCCGAATTCGTGGGCTACCACATAGGCCTGTACCAGGGTGGTGTTCTCTGCCCCAAAATTAGCTTCTAGCTCGTCAAAAAAGGTGGTGTCGAGGTAGACGGTTGCATCGGCGGGGCAGTAGAAGGGACCCACCTGACTGGAGGCATTCCCACATCCGGTGCTCACTCCCTCGGAAAAGAGCGCGAATCCGGGAAGTTCATAAGCGGTGCGCGCCGCGCGGGGTAGTTCCTTGTCCCAAAACGCATCGAGGGATTGAGCTATCGCCACCATAAAGCACTCGGTGGAGGCATTGGCATCCGCCCCGGTACGGCACTTGTCCGCAAAATCGGAGGTGGTGGATTGCTGTGCGGAGCTGCCCTGAGGGGAGGCGCCCTGGGTAATGGTCGCCGGCGGGGGAGTGCCGGTTACGATGTACCACACCAGGGCAATAATGATGCCGGTCACGCCCATGCCGCCGCCAACCATGGCACCGCGTCCGCGGCCGCGATTTTGTACTCTCGCCCCGTCGAGGCGCACGCCGTCGTTAACACTCATGCTTCGAGCCTACCCTTCTGCTTCGCACCTCGTACCCGTTTCCGCAACCGCGGGTCAGTATTGCGCGATGGCGTATCCGAGGGGGAGCGCGGCTACGATCACACAAAGGACACAAGCGAGGAAACTCCATCCGGCTGCCCTGCGGAACCGTAGTTGTCCGGGAGTAGCGCGCTGTTCGCGCGAGAGGGTGACGGCGGTGAGTACTAGGCCTGCCACGGTGCCGAGCCAGGCGAGGAGTTGGACGAGCAGGCGACCGTGTCCGAGAAATACGCAGGCGGCAGCGCAGACGGATATCATCACGGGTAGCACATAGGTGGCGTGGCTCTCCGGCTGTTCGCCGGGATTCGAATCGGGGGCGGAAGATGCTGTCGTCACCTTTCTATTGTCCCGCGTGCGAGCTACGTGCACCAGTGGTGCGTTGCCGTGACAGCATATGCAGGCCGGGGTCACCGGTGGCGCGCTGACGTGATGAGCAATGCGGCTCGGAGATGGTTTTCTCGGTAAAGTAGGCCCTTGTGATTACGGCTTCTGATCTCACGATCCGCATCGGCACGCGTGAACTTGTCCAGCACGCCAGTTTTCAGGTCCACAAGGGTATGCGCGTGGGCCTCGTGGGGCGCAATGGCGCCGGCAAAACCACGATGACTCGCCTGCTGGCGGGTGAGGGCACCACGTCGGATGCCGTTGACTACGAAGGAACCCTGCACCGCAGCGGTACCATCGCCTACCTCCCGCAAGATACCCATGATGGGGACCCGAACCAGATAGCTCGGGATCGTATCCTGGAAGCCCGCGGAATTGACGCCACGATTCGCCGGATTCGCAAAGCGGAAAAGGATATGGCGGAATGTACCGGAACGCGCCAGCAAAAAGCTATGGAACGCTACGTGCGCCTGGATCAGGAGTTCACCGCGGCTGGGGGCTGGGCTGCGAATGCGCAGGCCTCTCAGATGGCTGCCGCGCTGGGCTTGGATGAGCGGATTCTCAACCAACCGCTGGGGACACTTTCAGGTGGGCAGCGCCGGCGCGTTGATTTGGCACGGGTGCTCTTTTCCCAGGCAGATACGCTGCTTTTAGATGAACCGACCAATCACCTCGACCATGATTCTCTGCTGTGGCTGCGCGATTACCTCTCCACATATTCGGGTGGCTTTGTGGTGATTTCCCACTCGGTGGATTTGCTAGAAGAAACGGTGACGGCGGTGTGGCATTTGGATGCCAACCGTGCGGCTCTTGACCAGTACGCGATGGGTTGGTCGGCCTATCTCAAACAGCGCGAAACCGATGAACGCCGACGCCGGCAGATGCGTGCCAATGCCGAAAAGAAAGCGGATCAGCTACTGGCGCAGGCTAATAAGATGCGCGCGAAGGCCACGAAGGCGGTGGCCGCCCAAAATATGGCGAAACGCGCGGAGAAGCTGCTTGAGGGGCTGGAAGAAGAACGCTCGGATGATAAGGTCGCAGCGCTGCGTTTCCCGGAGCCGGCCCCCTGCGGAAAAACACCGTTGCGGGCCCGCGGCCTGTCGAAATCCTACGGTTCGCTGGAGGTTTTCACCGGTGTTGATCTGGCAATTGATCGCGGTTCGCGCGTCGTCGTTCTGGGCCTCAACGGCGCGGGTAAAACTACACTTTTGCGTTTACTGTACGGAACGGAAACTCCGGATACCGGCGAAATAATCCCGGGGCACGGTCTCAAGCTGGGCTATTACGCACAGGAACACGATTTTATCGATACCGATAAAACTGTGGTGGATAATTTGCGCTATGTCGCCCCCGAGTTCGATGAAACAGGCTTACGTACCGTT
This sequence comes from Actinotignum schaalii, assembly GCF_028864145.1. Taxonomy (GTDB): domain Bacteria; phylum Actinomycetota; class Actinomycetes; order Actinomycetales; family Actinomycetaceae; genus Actinotignum; species Actinotignum schaalii_B. Next base: position 21,913 of record NZ_JARBHJ010000013.1, read on the forward strand.
CTCGGTTCGTTTTTGTTTTCGGGCGACGACGCCGATAAGCCCGCACGTGTCCTTTCGGGCGGTGAAAAGACCCGTTTAGCGCTGGCCATGCTGGTCGTCTCGCGCGCCAACGTGCTGTTGCTGGACGAACCGACGAATAATCTTGACCCGGCATCTCGAGAGAAAATCCTGGGTGCCCTGGGTAAATATGAGGGAGCCGTCGTGCTGGTCACGCACGACGAAGGTGCCGTGACCGCACTTGATCCCGAGCGGGTGCTTCTCCTCCCAGACGGGGATGAAGACTTGTGGAGCGACGACTATCTGGAGTTGGTCTCCCTCGCCTAGGTGCCGGTGAGCATTCGCGGAGCTGTCACGCGGGAAAAATCTGGCTGCGGGTACGCCTGTGCCCGGTACCGGAAACCGATACCGGGCACAGATACTGGTTTGCGGCTAGCCGCCCAGGGTGCGTGCCGAGCAATTCACGTGCTTAGCGGCGCACCACCGCATTCTTGGGAACCACAACCACGCCGCCTTCGGAAACATAGAAACCGCGTTCGCGATCATAATCGTGATTGACACCCAGCTGCGCGCCTTCTTCGATCTGGACGTTCTTATCCACGATGGCGCGGATAACGGTGGCATTGCGGCCAACGTTCACCCCGTCCAGCAGCACCGATTCGCGCACCGAGGACCAGGAATTCACCCGCACCCCGGGGGAGAGTACCGATCCGATCACTTCGCCACCGGAGACGATCACCCCGGGGGAAACGATGGAATCCAGGGCGTGTCCGAGACGTTCGTGATGCCCGTACACGAATTTTGCGGGCGGTAACCCGGTGTAGCCGGTCAGGATGGGCCAGCGCTCGTTGTACAGGTTGAAATCCGGGGTAACTGAAATAAGATCCATATTTGCCGCGTAGTAGGCATCAATGGTACCCACATCACGCCAGTAGTCCTTATCGCGTTCACCCTCACCGGGGATGCGGTTGTAGGTGAAATCGTAGACACCGCAATTACCGGCTTCCACGAACCTCGGAACAATGCTTCCGCCCATATCATGGGCGGAACTGGGATCCGCGGCGTCATTCTGGAGAGCCTCAACCAGCGCGTCAGTATTGAAAATGTAGTTCCCCATGGACGCCAGGAACTGGTCCGGAGCTTCTTCCAGACCTAGACCGGTAGTATCCTGCGGTTTTTCTAGGAACCGGGAAACCTTTTGGTGGTTTTTCTCATCCACATCGATAACACCGAAGGAGGGTGCCAGTTCCAGCGGCTGGCGGATACCGGCGATGGTTAGGTCAAAACCGGATTCCACGTGCTGGTCCATCATCTGGGAAAAGTCCATGCGGTAGATATTGTCGGCACCGGTCACGAGCACAACATCGGGCCGTTCATCATCGATGACGTTCATGGACTGATAGATGGCATCCGCACTTCCGGAGAACCAGCCCTTGCCGCGCCGCTGCTGGGCGGGAACCGGGGCCACATAATTGCCCAAGAGGTTGGACATACGCCAGGTTCTTGTAATGTGGCGGTCCAGCGAATGTGACTTGTACTGGGTAAGCACGATGATCTGGAGGTATCCAGAATTCACGATGTTACTCAACGCAAAGTCGATCAACCGGTAAATGCCCCCGAAAGGAACCGCGGGTTTCGCTCGATCTTCAGTGAGCGGCATTAGACGCTTGCCTTCGCCTCCCGCAAGGACGATGGCCAGAACGCGTAAATCTCTCCTCATGCCTACAGCGTACCGTAAAACGTGAAGTTGAACACCCACCTCTCGAGGTGAGTGTGGACAAGGTGAGCGTCGGTCCACGCTGTGGATAGATGAGCGCCACGGCTGTGTTTCCCCGTGCGGTGGGATACCCTTGAGGTAGTACGCACGCATGATTCGCTTCGTGGGGAAGCGGACGGCGGCGAAGAAGCCGGAGGCAGCCATGCGCATTGATTTACTGACTCGCGAATACCCCCCGCATGTGTACGGAGGCGCGGGAGTTCACGTTACGGAGCTTTCTCGTGTTCTCGCCCAGCACGCTGATATTCACGTGCGTGCTTTTGATGGTCCGCGTGCCCCCGCGGAGAACAACGATGTTCCCGCGGGTGTGGCGCTGCAAGGCTATGACTACCTCACGGAACTCGAGGGGGCTAATGCGGCTGTGCGCACCATGGGCGTTGATCTCGCGATGGTCACGGATGTTGAGGGAGCGGATCTGGTGCACTCCCATACCTGGTACGCGAATTTCGCCGGGCATATCGCCTCGATTCTTTACGGAATTCCGCACGTGATTTCGGCTCACTCGCTCGAACCGCTGCGCCCGTGGAAGCGCGAACAGCTCGGGGGCGGCTATCACTTGAGCTCCTGGGTGGAAAAGACCGCGTATGAATCCGCGGCCGGAATCGTGGCGGTATCTCACGCGATGCGTTCCGATATTTTGCGCTGCTACCCGAATATTGCCCCCGAACGGGTGCGGGTGATCCACAACGGTATTGATTTGAACGCGTGGAAAGCTCCGGAAACCACCGCAGAGAAGGAAGATGCCCGCCGGTATTTCGCCAGCTACGGTCTGGATCCGGACCAGCCTACCATTATGTTCGTCGGGCGTATCACTCGTCAGAAGGGGGTGCCGGGCCTGCTGCGTGCCCTCCGCCAGGTAGATAAGGGGATCCAGGTGGTACTGTGTGCCGGGGCTCCCGATACTCCTGAAATTCTGGAGGAAACAAAGGAACTCGTGGCCGAGCTGCAGGCCGAACGCGAAGGCGTGGTGTGGATTGACGATATGCTCAGTCAGGATCGTATTGTTGCCCTGGAATCATGCTGCACCACTTTCGTTACCCCCTCCATTTATGAGCCCCTCGGCATTGTCAATCTCGAGGCTATGGCGGTGGGGTTACCGGTGGTTGGCACCGAAACCGGGGGGATTCCCGATTGCATTGTCCACGGAGCCACCGGGCTCCTCGTTCCCATCGAACAAGCCCAGGACGGTACGGGTACTCCGCTCAACCCCGAGCAATTCGAGGCAGATCTGGCTGAGGCTCTCAACGAGGTGTGCTCCGATCCGGAACGGGCCGCGCAGATGGGAGCTGCGGGCAGGCGCCGGGTGGAAGATCATTTCTCCTGGGAAGCTATTGGCGAAAAAACTATGGAGTTCTACCGTGAACTCGTGGATAACTATCCGCGGCGCTAACTCGACCTGTCGCAGCAGCACGCTATTCTAGAACCATGGGTGACGTGCTGTCGTTGAAAGATGTAACGCTACGCCGCGGGGCCACGGAAATTCTCCGCTCGGTATCCTGGGATGTTAATTCCGGGGAACGCTGGGTGATTTTCGGGCCGAATGGTGCCGGGAAAACCACGCTTATACAGGTGGCTGCCGCGCGACTCTTCCCCAGTTCGGGAAGCGTAGAGCTCATGGGCGAACGCCTCGGCACGGTGGACGTGCGGGAGCTGCGCAGCGCCGTGGGCGTAACCTCGGCCGGGATTGATGATCGTATTCCCGGTGGGGAAACGGTTTTCCAGGCGGTGCGCAGCGCTGCGTATGGGCACCTAGCCGCGTGGAATGAAGAGTACGACGCCGCAGATGACTCCCGCGCCCGTGCCATGTTGCGCCGGCTCGGTTTGCGTGACCTTGAGGAACGCAAGGTCACGCACCTATCCTCCGGGGAACGTAAGCGCTTAGGGATTGCGCGGGCCCTCATGCCCAATCCGGAAGTCCTCATTTTGGATGAACCAACCTCGGGCCTGGATCTGGGCGGGCGCGAACGCCTGCTGGCTACCCTGTCGCGGCTGGCCGGGGAAGTATACGCCCCGGCCATGCTTCTGGTCACCCACCACGTGGAGGAAATCCCGGTCGGATTTACCCATATGCTGCTTCTTAAAGCGGGCAATGTTGTGGCGGCCGGGCCGCTAGCGGAGGTTTTAACCTCCGCGCGCCTCTCGGATACTTTTGATTACCCGCTGCAGGTGGAGGAAAACGCGGGTCGGTATACCGCGCGCGCTGCCCGCTAAGGGATCGGGCGCTCGGTATATCCGAGGCACAGTGCGTCCGGTAGCATGGCACCAGAGGACGAAGAGGCCCGGAGTCGGAGAACCGGCGGTACGGAACTCTCAGGAAAGGGAGAACAATGACGTGGCAAATTTGGGTCATAGCCGGGTTGGCACTCGCAATTGTTGAGATGTTTACCCTCGATTTCACTTTCCTTATGCTGGGACTATCTGCCCTGGCTACCGCGGGTGTGGCCCTGGGAACAGAGATTCTGTGGATTCAGATTGTGGCCTACGGGGTTTTCGCTCTTATTCTCTTGCTTTTCGCGCGCCCCTGGGCGCGCCGTCACGTCAATCCGCGCGGAGCTGCCGTCGGCAATGTGGAAGCGCAGGTGGGTCGGCGGGCATACGCGCTCACGGAAATTAACGAGCGCAGCGGGCGCGTGAAAATTGGCGGAGATGAATGGAGTGCGCGGACCGCTGCGGGGCGCATCCCGGAGGGCGGCGTCGTACTTGTACAAGCAATTGACGGTGCTACCGCAATCGTGACACCAGAATCGTAAATTGTATCTACTCACGTATCACCGAAAAGTCACCGAGGCCGCCTAGCGGCACAAAGGAACAATCATGGATGTTGATCTCAACGCGAGCACGATTATTGGCGTGCTCCTGCTCTTACTCCTTCTCCTTGTGGTGGTGGCGGTGTTCCGTTCCGTCATCAAGGTGCAGCAAGGCTACCAGGTAGTGGTGGAACGCCTGGGGCGCTACCACTCCGTGCTGCAACCGGGGCTGCACTTCTTGGTGCCGTTCTTCGACGCGGTACGCCAACGCATCGATATGCGTGAGCAAGTGGTGCCTTTCCCGCCCCAGCCGGTTATTACCTCCGATAACATCAACGTCTCCATTGACACGGTTATCTACTACCAGGTGACGAACGCTTATTCCGCAACCTACGAAATTGCCGACCCGATGACGGGTATTGAGCAGCTGGCCGTCACCACCTTGCGTAATATCATCGGCACGATGGATATGGAACAGGCCCTCACCGGTCGTGACCGTATTAATGATCAGCTCCGCAGCGTACTTGATGATGCGACCGGGCGTTGGGGCATTCGTGTCTCGCGCGTGGAATTGAAGGCGATTGATCCGCCGGCCACGGTCCAGGGTGCGATGGAGCAGCAGATGAAGGCGGAACGTGACCGCCGCGCCGCAATCCTCACCGCGGAAGGCATTAAGCAATCTCAGATTTTGACCGCTGAGGGTGAGAAGCAATCGGCTATTCTCAAGGCTGAAGGTCAAGCTCAGGCCACTGTTCTCAAGGCTCAGGGTGAGTCCCGCGCTATCCTCCAAGTCTTCGACGCTATCCACAAGGGCAATGCTGATCCGAAGCTGCTCTCCTACGAATACATCAAGACGCTGCCGCAGATCGCTAATTCGCAGTCTTCGAAGCTGTGGATTGTTCCTACCGAGCTCACCGCCGCGCTCGATGCGGTGCAGAAGGGTTTCGGCGGCGGCCGTAGCAGCGGGGGAGACGAACCCAGCCCGACAGGGCCCACCGGGGTCGATTTTGAGAACGCGGCCGATGTAGCGGATGTTCTCAAGGAAACAACCCTCCCCGATATTGATTCGGCGCTGGCAGATGCGCGCGGAGAAGCTAATCGCGCTGTTGACGATGCGCGCGGTTCCGTTTCCGATCCCACCCAGATCCCGAAGAACTAAGCGAAAAAGAAGGCTCACCGGCGTGTGGAGTCGCGGAGCTTGAATAACGATAAATGACCGGGGCTGACCCTGTGCACAACGCGCGGTGCGGCCCCGGTGATTTGTATCCGGTACCGACGCGGTGGCACGCTTGCTATGTGTTGATTTACCTCGATAACGTTGCCGCTCCCGAACTCGATGATTATTTCCGGCTCACCGATGTGCACCTGCGCCGCTTACTCGAGCCTGAGCGTGGGGTGTATATGGCCGAATCGACGAAAGTTATTGAGCGTGCGTTGCAGGCCGGCCATCAGCCGCGCTCTTTTCTCACCTCCCCCCGCTGGCTCCCGGATTTGCAATCCTGCTTGGAACGCTGCGGTTGGGAGGCAGACGGAGCGGCGGCGCCCATCTACGTGGGTACCGATGAGATGCTCCAGGCAGTAACCGGCTTCAAAGTTCATCGGGGTGCCCTGGCCGCGATGCACCGCCCGGAATTGGCCGATGTGGCAACCCTGCTATCGCAGGCACGCGAGGGGCGCGGGGCACGGCGCGTCGTCGTTCTAGAAGGCCTGGTGGACCACACAAATGTGGGCGCTATTTTTCGTTCCTGCGCCGGACTCGGGGTCGATGCGGTGCTGGTGACCGATACCTGTGCCGATCCGCTGTATCGCCGCTCGGTCCGAGTATCCATGGGGACCGTGTTCCAGGTGCCGTGGACGCGAATCCACGAATGGCCGCGCAGTATCGAAAAATTGCACGGTCTCGGTTTCCTCACGGCCGCACTAGCTTTGGAGGACGACGCCGAAACTCTGGACGATTTTGCGAACCGAGCTGATGTGTTGGCCCCGGATTCGCGGGTCGCGCTTATTCTCGGAACGGAAGGGGACGGCCTGAGCTCACGCACTGTCGCGAGCGCGGATACCCGGGTCATTATTCCCATGGCCGGGCACGTGGACTCCCTCAATGTGGCTGCCGCGAGCGCGGTGGCCTGCTGGGCGCTGCGCCCCCGCAACTGAGGCAGAAGCAGCGGGCGCGTGCTGATACTGCCCCGGGGTGGAAGCGTCACTGAGAGAAGCGGAGCGTAACGAAGCGGCATGTAGAGCGGCTAATTGAGAAAATAATTACTGTTAATGCCGGGTATACCCGGTGGAAAGAAGGTGCTACGCACGACGAAAGTGGAAGGGTGCAGGACAGTTCCCGAATTGATTCGCTCGTCGCGTGGCGCTTGGCGAAAACAGTACGTGACCGGCGTGAAAGCCTGGGAATGTCGCAAGAAGATCTCGCTTTGCGCGCCAATCTCAACCGCACCACGTTGCAATCGCTAGAAAGTGGGCGCTCCGATCATAAAACCGGAAAGCCATCTAATCCGCAGCTGCGCACACTGCTCCAATTGGCCCGAGCGCTCGAAATGTCCGCCGGGGAACTCCTCGGTGAAGCCGAGCGCCTCTACGATCAGGCGCTTCGTGAGGAGGGCTTGTAGCCTGAGCCCTGGCCAGCGTTGGTGTGAGGTAGTTTGATACACCGGACATAAGGCGCGGGCCATCGCACTGAGATGGGCCAGTGAAATACCTTAGGAAAATTGGGCGGCGCCGGGGTATCCGAGCTGACGCCAGGCTTCGTAAACGGCGATGGATGCCGCATTAGCAAGATTAAGAGATCGTAGGTGGGGGAGCATTGGTATGCGCACCGCCGCGGTGATACGTTCGTGGGCGACGACGCGCGCGGGCAAGCCGGTTGGTTCCGGCCCGAAAAGGAGATAGTCGTTGGGCTGGTAGGAGACTTCGGCGAAGTTGTTTTGGGTGTGTCCGGTAAAAGCAAAGATGCGAGCATCGGGTGCGCTGGTGAGAAACTCCTCAAAATTCGGGTGAATAACGAGGCTGGCGAGGTCGTGGTAGTCCAAGCCGGCGCGTTTGAGATGCGCGTCAGAGAAATCGAAACCGAGGGGCTCAATCAGGTGCAAGGTGGCGCCGGTGCACGCCGCTAGGCGAATGGCCGCGCCGGTATTACCAGGAATGCGCGGCTCGAAGAAAACAATATGAAGCACCCATCTAGGGTACTAGCCTGAGAATTTCGCGCGCGATTTTTGTGTCGTATCCCTTCGGTAGAGTAAAGCCGTACCGTAAAATCGAACATGCGTTCTAATGTGTTGTGGGGGGTGCTATGGGTGCGCAGAAATTAGCGGCCGCGCGGGCCGCACTTGCCCGGGCGGAATCCGCGGTGGGATTAGCCGGCTCGCAACCGCAAGTACAACCGCAGTCGGGCGGGAAAGGCTGGGATCTTCCCCCGGAACTTTCTCCGCTTTTTCCGCGGGGCCTCGCCCCGGGAATGACGCTCGGAGTCAGCGGTTCGCGTATTGCACTGGCCTTGGTGGCCTCCCTGGTGAGCGCACAAGGCGCGTGGTGCATCTACTTGGGTATGCCTGATATGGGCTGGGAGGCCTGCGTCGGGTTAGGCAGTGATCTCAATCGGATTGTTACTATTCCCTACCTCCCGCCGGCGCGGAGCGGGGCAGCCCTTTCAGCCGCTATTGATCTTTTTGACGTGGTGATTGTGGGGAGTGCGCTGCGCCTAGATACGCGGGAGCAGCGCCGGCTTGCACAGCGGGCACGTAACCGGGAAACGCTTCTTATTGCGGAAAATTGGCAGGTTCGGGATCGGGTGAATGCGCGCTATGAATCGGTGAGGGGCCCGGCTAACGGAAGCGGGCATATAGCGTATATCACTGTGGAGCTTCGCTCCGGGCACGGTGCGCGCCTGCGTATTGAATGGGATGCTACTGGCTGGCATCCAGCCGCGGGCCTGCGTGCGGTGCCATCTGTACGCGAAGCTACTCCGGCACACCGGGTTCCGCGCGGGCAGGTTACCGGGGGCGGGCTCCGTTTGGTACCCGTCAACGGTACGCGGGGGAGGGGTGAAAAATAATGCGCCAGGCAACGGTATGGGTTCCTAACTGGCCCATTATCGCGGCGGAAATGGCAGGGATCGTTAGTAGAGAAATTCCCGTAGCTGTTGTGGAACATCATCGGGTGGCCAGTCTCAATATCTGGGCCTGGCAGCAAGGCGCCCGGGTGGATATGTCTACCCGGCAGCTGCAATCTCTCGTACCTCAATGCCAGGTTATCCAACGTGATGGGGCGCGTGAACTGCGTTTCTTCGATCCGGTGCTGCGTGCTATCTCCACTAGAGTGGCGCGTTTTTCGCTGGTGGAACCGGGGGTGGTTATCTTTTCAGCGGCGGGGCCGGCGCGTACCGAAGGGGGAGAAGAACGCCTGTGTGAAAACCTCGTGGGAGATATTGTTGATGCCGCCGGGTGCGAAGTCCGGGTTGGAATCGCGGAAGGAACTCTTCCTAGCTTGTGGGCAGCTCGCACTTCGCGCATTATTGCTCCGGGTGCTTCGGAACAGGCGCTGGCCAGCCAACCGATCTCACTTTTTCTTCTTGCCGCGACACCAGCAACACGCCCCGCGCTTCGCGATTGTGTGGAGTTACTTCATGATCTGGGTATCACTACTATCGCTGATGCTATCGGGCTGGGGCAGCGTTCCCTTGTCACGCGTTTCGGCAATATGGGGCAATACCTGTGGGACCTGGCTACAGCGCGCACCCTGACAGCTCGTGAGGCGACTCCGGATACTCGTGATATATCCGTGGTTGCCACTTTTGATCCGCCTTTGAGTCACGCGGAACACGCGGCTTTTGCCGCGCGTAATCTCGCCGGGCAGCTCGAAACAAAAATGCGTGCCGGTGCGGCTGGCTCAGCTCGCTTGGATATTCGGGCGAGTGCCGCACACGGCGAAGTGATGACACGCAGCTGGCACCTCGAGCTCCTCACCCAAGAAGATGTGGTGGATCGGGTGCGGTGGCAAATATCCGCTTGGATAGCACGGCGGCATGATGCCAGCGAAGCTCCAGCGGAAACCCGCGGAGGTATTACTCAATTAGAGCTGATAGCTCGAGATATTACTCCCGCTGGCAACCATCCGGTGCCTCTCTGGGGTACGCGCATCGCCAGCGATGCGGCGGCAGCTCGTGGGGCTCACCGCCTCCAAAGTCTCCTCGGTGAAGAATACGTGCGGGTACCCCGCAGGGTGGGCGGGCGCCTCCCCGAAGAAGATATACAAGAAATTCCCTGGGGCCAGGCGGTAGATACCTCCCGGGCTCAGCTTCCCTGGCCGGGCCGGCTGCCCGAACCCGCTCCGGTACAACTCCTGCGCACACCCTATCCCGTGACTGTACTGTGTGCCTGCGGGCAACCACTTGCCATTACAGCAACCACCGCGCTGCAGTGCCCGGGGGAGTGCTGGCATCCCTTTCCCGTTACTGTCCGTGCGGCTTTACCCGCGGAACATGCCGCTCCAGGTGTCGGAAGTGTTGCTGTATTCGGCGGTGTCACCTCAGCTACGGGTAGAACCAGACCTCCCACCGCATCGCTCCACCCTCTTTTCGGTGCGGAAGGTTTCCTCAGGGTGCTCGACTACGCCGGTCCCTGGGTTAGCGAACAGCGCTGGTGGGCGCGCCCCACCCGGCGCGCCTATATTCAAGCAGTCACCACCACCGGGGCTGTACTTCTCTATAGAGAACAGGAGCGCTGGTACCTTGCTGCCAGCTATATCTAGTCATGACCACTCTTATCAGCAGCCCTCCCTATATTCCGTATGCGGAACTGCATACCCACTCGGCTTTCAGTTTTCTTGACGGAGCCAGCCTGCCCGAAGACCTCGTGCAAGGCTGCCTGGATCTGCGTATCGAAGCCCTCGCGCTCACCGACCACGATGGTTTTCCCGGCGTCATGCAGCTCGCGCAAGCCGGGCGAGAGACCGGCTTACCCACCATTACCGGCACCGAAATAACACTGGATAGCACCCAGCCACGCGAAGGCCCGGATCTGGAAGGTGACCATCTTGTTTTCCTTGCCCGCACCCCGGCCGGATATCAGCACCTCTCCCGCGCTATCGGAACAGCCATGCTCACCAGCGGTGCAAAAGGAATCGCACACCATACTCTGGCTCAGCTTGCACGCAATAATGGCGATATTCTCGTCCTCACCGGCGGCTGCCGTAAAAGCGCCCTCCGACGAATTCTTGATACCCAGCGCGGCAGTGGGGCCCGCCGCGCGGCCCGGCAAGAACTTGATCTTCTTATCGACACCTTCGGGAAAGATAACGTCGTCGTGGAACTCACCTCCCATGCCGGGCCTCTTGATGCGCAGCGATGTGACCTTCTCGAAGAACTAGCCCGGGAAGCTGGGGTTCGCGCGGCGGTCACCGGAAACATCCACTATGCGCGTCCCGCGGACCGTCCGATTGCCGATATATTCGCGGCCACCCGGGCCCGCCGCACTCTCGATGAGATAGATCCCTACCTGCCCGCCGCCGGAGCCTATCTGCGCTCCGGTCACGCCTTGCGTATTCTGCACCGCGGGCGTGAACGCTACCTGGAAGCCGCGGCTCGCATCGCAGCGGAATGTGCCTTTGACCTCTCCCTCGTCGCGCCGAATCTTCCACCTTTCCCAGTCCCGGAAGGATATACCGAAGCCACGTGGCTGAGGGAACTGGTGATGCGTAAAGCCCGCGAACGCTACGGAACACCCGCGCAATACCCGCGGGCTTGGGAAGTGATTGAGCACGAACTCGAGGTTATTACCAACCTGGGTTTCCCCGGATACTTCCTTATCGTGGAAGAAATAGTGTCCTTTTGCCACTCGCGTGACATTTGGTGCCAGGGGCGCGGCTCGGCCGCGAACTCTGCCGTCTGTTTCGCCCTGGGAATCACCGCGGTAGATGCCGTGAAACATGCCATGCTTTTTGAACGATTTTTATCCCCGGGGCGCTCGGGACCACCCGATATTGATATTGATATCGAATCCTCACGCCGCGAAGAAGTCATCCAGCATGTGTACGAACGGTACGGACGCTCCCGCGCTGCCCAGGTCGCCAATGTTATCTCCTATCGGCCCCGCTCTGCTCTCCGCGATGTGGCTCGGGCTTTCGGATATCCGGAGGGCCGTATCGACCAGTGGGCATCAGCATTCCACCATCGCAGTATCAGCTCGGGCAGTGGCGCACAGCTCCAGCCAGCCGGGATGCCCGAACGTGTTGCCACGTTGGCTAACCGGATACAGCGGCTCCCGCGGCATCTTAGTATTCATTCCTCCGGAATGGTGCTCTGTGACCGCCCGGTCATTGATGTTTGCCCGGTAGGTTGGGCCTCCAAACCGGGAAGAACAGTACTGCAATGGGATAAAGACGATTGCGCTACCGCAGGGCTCGTGAAATTCGATCTTCTCGGACTCGGAATGCTCACCGCCTTGCGTATCAGCTTCACCGAACTCGCGCACCGCGGAATTCTGGCTCCTAATGGCCACCCCCTCAGCTTGCACAATGTGCCGGCAGAAGATCCGGACGTTTATAAGCTCCTCCAAGCAGCCGATACCGTCGGAGTGTTCCAGGTGGAATCTCGCGCGCAAATCGCCACCCTGCCGCGCCTGAAACCCGAATGCTTCTATGATCTTGTTATCGAGGTGGCTCTCATCCGACCCGGACCTATTCAAGGTGGATCCGTCAACCCGTATATTCGGCGTAAACAAGGCAAAGAAAAAGTTACCTATCCCCATCCACTCCTGAAAAACGCGCTGGAAAAAACCCTGGGGGTGCCGCTTTTCCAAGAACAGCTCATGCATATTGCCATTGACGCCGCGGGCTTCACCCCCGCGCAGGCCGATCAACTCCGCAAAGCCATGGGCTCCAAACGCTCAGCTGCCCGCATGGAACGCCTGCGCGGCCAACTCATGGAAGGCATGGAAAAACAGGGGATAGCTGATCCGGTGGTGCGCGCAGAAATCTATGAGAAACTCGCCGCCTTCGCCGAATTCGGTTTCCCCGAATCACACGCCTTTTCCTTCGCCTACCTCGTTTATGCTTCCGCCTGGCTCAAAGTTCACCACCCGGAAGAGTTCTATATGGGTTTGCTGAATGCGCAACCGATGGGCTTTTACTCCCCGCAATCCCTCGTTGCCGATGCGCGGCGGCATCACCTCGTGGTGCGGCGGGCGGATGTCACGCGTTCGCAAGAACACGCAAGTGTGGAAAAACTGTGCGATACGGAGCTGCATCAGAAACGGGAACATCCGCGTGTCCACGTGGATAGCCAGCGCTACCTCCAGCTCGGGCTCACTAGCATCAAAGGCCTCGGGAACGCAGCAGTCCAGCGAATTCTCGCGGCACGCTCCCACGCGCCTTTCCGTGACCTCGCGGATCTGGCGCAGCGAGCCCGGCTAAAAACAGCGGATATTGAAATTCTCTCCCGCGCCGGAGCCACGGATAGTCTGGGGCTGAGCCGACGGGCAGGTGTCTGGATTGCCCAAGTCGTGAGCAATGCTGATATCGCACGGGGCACCACATATCAGCCCGCGATTCCCGGAACCGAACCTTTCGGAGCGGTACCGGAGTTCCCGGAACTCACCGCCGTGGAACAAGCTCATGCGGATCTGCGCGCCACCGGTATTTCTCCCGACTCCTACCCGACGGAATTTATTCGCCCAGCTCTTAGCGCGCGTGGAATTCTTACGGTTGCCGCAGCGTCCACGCATCCGGAAAAAAGCCGGTGCAAAGTGGCCGGGCTTGTTACTCACCGCCAGCGTCCCCATACCGCGAAAGGCATCACCTTCCTCAACCTCGAGGACGAAACCGGGATGCTCAACGTCCTCATCACTCCGCAGCTGTGGGAACGATACCGGGAGATTGCGCGCACCTCGAACACCCTGGTCATCCGCGGGATGATTGAACGCGATGGCGGAGCCGCTGTTTTCCACGCGGATGGAATCGAAGCTATCCCGCTCGGGATCAGCCTGCCTTCCCGGGATTTTCGCTAGCCGCGCGATAGGGCCGGTGGCGAAAGTGCGGCGTCGTCGTAGCTTAAAACCTCTTAGCGAAAAGAACGCAACCAGCCGTGAACAATCGATACGATAACTGAAGTTGCTCCCTACCCGGAGCATCACCCGCACAGAATCTGGAGGCACAAGGTAATGGGTAAATATCGGGCACTGTTGCGGCTTGCGCGTCGGATCGGCCCCGCCATCGTTTTCGTGATCACGCGCTACGGACCGCAACTACGCGCCCTCATCCGCGAGAATCCGCAAATTGTGTCCAAACTCCAGAATCGTATGCATCAGCTTGCCGGGAAAAACCCAAACGAGCGGGAATCGCACAGCCTGAGCGGCCGCATCGAGATCCTCAAAGAGCAGGTCACCTATCTCTACGCCTCGGCTAACACTCCGGAAATTGCCGAAAAAGCTGCGGCCTGGCGTGCGGAACTCGATTCTATTGACCGGGCGATCCCCGTCCTTGATGCGATGGCCCGCACCCAGCGGCTCAGCGAGCAGCGCAAGCTCTCCAAGCGGATCGACGCGCTATCCCAGAGCATTCTTTCCGCCAGCCTCAGCGATTACATTGAAGACGCCATTATTGACGACGACGCAGCTGCCCCCGGGAACGCGGCGCCGGGTGACGACGCTACTCCCGGCGCCCCCGAAACTGACAGCCCCGGAACGAATCGCCATTAGCGCGAGTGCTCCGCAGAATTGTGCGGGGCCAGTCCCAAAACACGCGGGATATCCGGGTTGAAGAAATGTGGGCCCTTGAGAACTTTGCCGTCCTCCCGATAGATCGGCCGCCCGTCCGCCCCAAGCTTCGATAGATTCGAAGCCTGTACCTCGGCAAGCACATCGGCCATCGGAATACCCAGCTCTAAAGCCATCCCGTAAATGACATACACCAAATCCGCGAGCGCATCCGAAATCTCAACGATATCGCGGCTCTCATCATCAAGATCAACAGCGCGCTCAAAAGCTGCGCTGATCTGCTCACCAGCCGCCTTACCGTAGGCAGCGGTCACCAATTCGGTGAATTCCTCAGCGATAAGGGACATACGCATCGGCAGGCGCGGCCGATGCGCATTCGGCCCGTCGGTGACGATGGGAAGGGCGTACGTTTCGTGGAATTGCCGTACCAGATCCTCCGGGCGGCGCGGATCGGAAAAAGCCGGATGCTTTTCACTGGGCCCAAACCAAGCGTGCGCGGGCTCCATGGCCTCCCCGCGCTGGAGAGTTGCTTGGAATAAACCGTAGACCTCGCCCTTATTTACCGTGACCGCCGGGCGAATACCAAGGAAGGAAAAGCCGAGCTTCCACGCGATCTTTGCCGAAGCCCAATTAATATCTGAACCTTGCACTTCACAATCCCAATGCATGGCGGCAAGATCGGTTTTATCAAAGAAATATTCCAGCGCTGCGCGAACGGCTTCCGTCACCATGCCGGTGTTACGGGCCTCTTTGGCGGCCCAAAAGCCGAGCCGGCCGATGCGTCCGTTTCCCGTTACATCTACCTGAACGCATCCCAGCGGCGCGGATTGAGAGGTGTGGCGGATCAACCACACCGGTGAACCTTCGGCCCATTTCCGCGGCGCGAACTCCGTGACGAAAGCTTCGGCATCAGAGCGCGAATACCCGGCCGGAATCGTGGTCCAGCGTTGAATATCCGGATCTGCGCATATCGTCGCTAGTGCGGGAACATCCGCGGGGCGCGGAGCGCTGAGAAAGTACGACGGCGTGGTTAGTGTGAACTCCTGCATGGCTTTAGTGTACGCAGGCCAGCAAGCCTACAAAAACGCGAGGCCCGAACCGCCACACAGTTCGGGCCTCGCGCCAACCCTCGCGCTCTTCGCGGAATCTCAGAAGAACCGCAAGAAGCAGCTAACCTCAGGGCTTAGGCTTCCACCAGGCCGTGCCGCTTGAGCAGCGCGGTGGCATCCACGTCCCGCCCCAGGAGCGCCGCGAAGGACTCCTTCGGATCACGTGAATTACCCCGCGAGAGGACCTCGCGGCGCAACTTCTCGCCAGCCTCGCGATTGAGGCCCAGATCGCCCTCCCGCGCGGCGTCGTTCTGGAACCACGCCACCGTATCCGCATCCAGGGCTTCACACCAGGTGTAAGAGTAGTATCCGGCAGAATATCCACCGGAGAAAACATGGTTGAAGTAGGCGCTGCGGTACCGGGGCGGCACCAGCTCATGCTGGACACCCGTGGCCCGCAAAGCCTTCTCCTCGAAAGCTTCGAAGTCGGCGGGGCTTGCCGGGACTTCGGCTTCGCTGAGCCGATGCCATGCCTGATCGAGAAGCACCGCCTGCTCGATTTCGCACATGCGGAAGCCAGCACCGTAGCCGCGCGAGGCAACGAGGGCCTCAGTTTGGGCGGCGGGAAGGACTTCCCCGGTCTGGTAGTGGCGAGCGTAGCGTGCGAGTACCTCCGGATGCCGGGCCCAAATCTCGTTGACCTGGGAGGGGTACTCCACAAAATCACGCGGAACATTCGTTCCGGCCACCGAGGGCCAGCGCACGTCGGAGAGGAAACCGTGCAAGGCGTGCCCGAATTCGTGGAAAGCAGTTTCCACTTCGTCCCAGCTCAGCAAGGTGGGCTCGCCGGGAGCCGGCTTGGTGATATTGAGGTTATTGCAGATAACCGAAGCGGGGGATCCCTCCGCGGATTTTTGCACGATGGCGTGCATCCACGCGCCCCCGCGCTTACCGGGCCGCGCATAGTAATCACCGAGGAAGTAGCCAAGGAAGGTGCCGTCTTCTTCAGCAACCTCCCACACGACCACGTCATCGGTGTACCCGTGCTCTTCGGTCCGGGTGAAGGTCAGCCCGTAGAGCTTATTCGCCGCGTAGAAAACACCCTTTTCCAGCACGTTATCGAGTTCGAGGTACGGGGTGAGGGCCTCGTCATCAATGCTGAACTTTTCGGCGCGCGCCTGATTCTGGGCCCGCACCCAATCGCTGGCGGTGAAGGTGTCCTTACCCCAGCGTTCCTTGACGAAAGCGGCCAGCTCCTCAGCTTCGGCAGCAACGTTGCGGGCGATGGGCGCCATCATGGGGGAGAGAAGCGCATCGATGTTCTCGAGCGTCCCGGCCGAAGAATTCGCGGCCACGTAGGCGGCGTGGTTCGGGTAGCCGAGCAGCTTGGCGGCCCGAGCCCGCAGCCGCACCAGTTCCAAAATGGATTCGCGGGTATCGGTTGCCGCGTCGTGGCCGTCGCAGCGCCGCAGGGATGCCTCCAGGAGGCGAGCGCGAGCCGCGGCGTCGTCCAAATTATCCAGCAGCGGCTGCTGCGTGGGAAGACGCAGCGTGGCGAGATAGGCGGCCGAGCTATCAGCCGCGGCGGCCTCCCCGGCCAGCCCCTCCCGCTGGGAAGCGGAAAGGCCGCTGAGCTCGGCTTCGGTGAATTCCACTGCGTCATCCAGACCGGCCTGTACGATACGCTGACCGATCTCGGTAGAGAGTTCGGCCATGCGGTTATTGATAGCCGCCAGTTCGCCCCGCGCTGCCTCAGCGAGCCCGGCACCGGACTGCTGGCAGCGCTTGAGGTGTTCGCGGGCGGTATAGGCGGTTTCGGGATCCAGGTCCGCCTCGCATAGCTGTTCAAAACGCCGGTACAACCGCGGATCCATATAGAGCGCGTCCTCGTGCGCGGTCATCTTCGGGCTGAGCTCGGCCTCCACGCGATCCCAATCAGCCCCGCCAATCGAGGAACAATAGGTGTAGAAAATCGAAGCTTCCACCTCGAGCTGCGCTCCGGAGAGCTCAAAGGGGCGCAGGAAATTATCAACGGTTGGCGCATCCGTCACCTCGAGAAGAGAGGCGACGACGCCGCGCTGGTGCTCCATCAAATCAAGGACCGTGGCAAGTTGGGATGCCGGGGTCACATGCGAAAAATCAGGTAAGAGAGTACTCATAGGCTTAACGGTAGCGGGCCGGGCCGAACAAGTACCAGCACGGCTCGCACGACAAGTACCGGCGTGGCCAGGCATAATCAGGCGTAAGTGGAATCACACCTCTGCGCGGGCCTGCGATTTGAAAAAGCAGGCGCGGGCCTGGTAGATTCTTCTCTGTTGCTCAGCACGGCGTGCTGAATGGCAATCACCGCGCGGGTGGCGGAATAGGCAGACGCGCTAGCTTGAGGTGCTAGTCCTCGTATAGAGGGTGGGGGTTCAAGTCCCCCTCCGCGCACGGTGAGAAAGCCCCGGAAAACACAAATTCCGGGGCTTTTCGCATGGCTGGGGTTCCCCGGCCCGGCCTGGGGAGAGGCTCGGCGCCGAAGAAGTTAGCGAATCGCGTGCCTTTCGGGGTATTCTAGGGCCATGGCTACGAATCCGCGCGCTGCGCTTGACCGTCTCATCGGTGCTTTCGAGGATTTCCACCAGGCGGCTACTACCGCTGATGACCCGGAAGCTCCGGCGGTGCTGGAAGCCGCCGATAAGCTGGCGGATGCTTACACCATTTACGATGACGTCATCTTCACGAATTTTGATGTCGAAACACCGCTGGATGTCTTCGATAGCGATAGCGAAGATTTTTACGAGGATGACGATTCAGAGGATTACCTCTACGACACCGATGATTACGACGATCTGGACGACGATGATGACGATTCAGACGATGATTACGATGACGATGATGAGGATTACCCCGGTCTCGATGACGAAGAAGACGACGACGCCCCCGCATCCCGTTCCTAAGAAATATCGTTGAGCGCCTCGATCACCAGATCGGGAAGTTCTTCACCACCCGCGAGGGTTCCTCCCAGCAGGCTTGTTAATTGACTGGCGGTACGTGCGCCCACCAGCGCCGCGCTTACGGGGGTGGATAGGAGCCAACCCAGCGCAACTTCTGCGGGATTCCAGTTCAAGCCGTCAGCGGCTTTCGCCACGGCCTCCACGATCCGGCGCGGTCCTTCGCTCAAATAGGGGGCCACAAAAGCAGCCAGGTGATCGGAGGCAGCCCGCGAGGTGGCGGGAATAGAATGCCGGTATTTCCCGGTGAGCACCCCGCGGCCGAGTGCTGAGGTGGCGAGCACCCCGATCCCCATAGCTTCACACATGGGAAGAGTGGATCTTTCTACACTGCGCTCCACCAGCGAGTATTCTTCTTCCACCACGGTCAGCGGAGGCAGATGGCGTTCCCGCAGCATAGTTTGCATAGCCGCCACCCGCCAGGGTTCATACCCCGATACTCCGATGTAGCGTGCTTTACCGCGGGTCACCAGCCCGGCCAGGGCTAGTGCGGTTTCCTCATCCGGGGTCACGCCATCGGGGCCACCGGCTACGGCGATATCTACGGTCTCGATAGCGAGCCGGGAGAGCGAGGCGGCGAGGGAACGTTCAATACCGGCCCGCGACACGCTATAGCTCGGACCGCTCGGATTATCGAGGAAACCTACGCGGGTGCAGATGGTGAGCTGGGAGCGAGCGGCGTCGTCGCCAAAAAAAGAGCCGAGCAAGGAGCCGAGCAGTGCTTCTGCCGCGCCATCACCGAAAGCCGGTGAGGTATCTACGAGGGTGCCGCCCGCGTCGAGGAAAGCGCGCAACTGCCCGCGGGCCTCCTCCTCATCGGTATCGCGACCCCACGTGAGCGTTCCCAAGCCGAGAGCGGATACAAGAAGCCCGCTGGCACCAACCGCACGATAATCCATAGCTCCACTCTAAACCACTGTGTCAGCCGGACACCTCACCGCGCGCGCACGCCCCGCCCGCTATGCTTAGGCCCCGTGGGTTATCTAGAAGCAGCCATTCTTGGCTTTGTGCAAGCGCTAACGGAATTCTTGCCGATTTCTTCCTCGGCGCACATCCGGATTGTCGGTGATCTTTTCGGGTGGGGAGATCCGGGTGCGGCGTTCACCGCGATTATTCAACTGGGTACCGAAGCAGCGGTACTCTGCTATTTCTGGAAAGATATCGTGCGCATTATCCGGAAGTGGTTGTGTTCGTGGACCGGGCGGGTGGCGCGCACGAACGCGGATGTACGCATGGGCTGGGTGGTCATTATCGGCACGCTTCCCATTGGCATTCTCGGCCTTCTTTTCGCGGACACGATTGAAACATCGCTGCGCAATCTTTATATCACCGCGGCTGTGCTGGCGCTGTTCGCGATTTTCCTCGGGCTGGCGGATCGCTGGGCCAGCCAGCGCAAAGAGCTGCGCGATATGAGCTACCGCGACGGCTTGCTTCTCGGTTGCGGGCAGGCTCTCGCGCTTATTCCGGGGGTGTCTCGTTCGGGTGGAACGATTACCACCGGCCTGCTCCTCGGCTACACGCGCGAAGCTGCCGCGCGGGTCTCTTTCCTTATGGCGGTGCCCGCGGTGCTGCTCTCCGGTTTCTACCAGCTGGTCAAATACGCCGGAGACGCCTCGATTCCGGCCGGGCCCACGATTCTTGCCACGGTGATTTCTTTCGTTCTGGGGTACGCGGTGATCGTGTGGTTCTTGCGTTTGGTCTCCACGCGTTCGTACCTGCCCTTCGTGATCTACCGTCTTGGATTGGCGCTACTCGTGGTGGTGCTCTTGGGCACCGGTACGCTCTCTGTTTTTTAACGACGACGCCGCGATGGCTCGCCTTGCACCGGTGTTCTCTGAGAGCTAGCGGCGTACTGGGTAAACTGTGCTTGAGTTCCTCACGCGGAGGACTCGCGACGTAGGAGACTAACGGATAACCAGATGGAGACTTGGACACGCCCGGAGGTACCACCACTGGGATTCACCCCGGACCTCAACCTTTACGATTCCGATAATGAGGAAATCTGCCGGGTAGAAACTCGGCAACCTACCCTCTATACCTGCGGTATCACACCCTACGATGCCACTCACCTGGGGCACGCTTTTACCTATGTGAGCGCCGATACCTTGGTGCGGTACTGGATGGCGGCTGGCCTTCCGGTTCGCTACGCCCAAAACATTACGGATATTGACGATCCGCTTTTCGAACGCGCCGAGCAAACGCGGGTGGATTGGCGCGAACTTGCCAATTCTCAAATAGCGCTTTTCCGTTCCGATATGGATGCGCTGCGAGTTGTCCCGCCCGGGAACTGGGTTGCGGTGTCCGAGGTGCTGGACGAGGTGGAGGCGGTCGTCCGCGATTTTGAAGCTCGCGGTCTCACGTACCGACTTCCCAATGGGGATGGCTCGGAAGATATCTATGTTGATCTCACCCGCGATCCGAGTTTTGCCGCCGCGCCGGTATTTGAGTATTTGGATCTCGAGCAGATTTTTGACGAGCACGGTGGCGACTCAACTCGCCCCGGCAAACGCCGCACCCTGGACCCGCTGGTGTGGAAGGGTGTGCGTGGCAATGACTTCCGGCCCGCGGGGGAGAAGCCCGGGTTCTGGCGGCCGGGCTGGCATGTGGAATGCGCGCTGATAGCCCGTACCTACCTGGGGGAACATATCACCGTGCAGGCCGGCGGGCGTGATCTGCTGTTCCCGCACCATGAAATGAGTGAGAGTCATCTGCGGGAGATGACCGATGATCGCGGCCGGGTAGATATCCACTTCCACGTGGGCATGGTGGCCTACCAGGGCGAAAAAATGTCCAAGTCGCTGGGCAATCTGGTTCGAGTTTCAGAGCTGACCGCGGCAGGTGCGCACCCGAGTGCTATTCGCCTGGTTCTTTTGGCCAATCATTACCGCTCCGATTGGGAATACGAGGCGAGTGCGCTCCGGCGTGCCGAAGCCCGCCTGGAATGCTGGCAGCAGGCAGCCCGCAGTGCGCTTGCAAAGCCCGCGGCCGCTGCGAGCGCATCCGAAACTTCCGCTGCGCCAGGCACAACACCCGCGGAGTTAGCTCCAACGTGCCGGGCACTTATTGACGCTATTTCCGATGATCTGGATACTCCGCAGGCACTGCGCATCCTGGATGACTGGGCGGCAGCCGGGGCACCTGATACGGAACAGGTGGCCCGCGCCGTTGATGCACTCCTGGGGATTCGGCTTCTTACCCACTAACCGCAGAACAGGGGCCAGGTGTTCGAGGCACCACACCTGAGGCAGATGGCTCAGGTGTGGTGCCTGAGGGCGGGCCTGGTGCCCGAGGGCAGCACGGGCGATGCGGCACGGCGTTAACTATGTGCAGTGCGCATCTGCTCCACCCCCTCACTGCTGAGCTGCGGGGGAGTACCGCCGAAGGCCGGGCAGATCTGCTGGAAATAGCACCAATCGCACAGCCGGGAGGTACGCGGTTCGAATTCCCCCGAATCCAGGCGTGCGGCGATGGCCCGCCAGGTTTCCTCTAAATCCATGGCAATGCGCCGGGTATCTTCCGGGAGCGGATCATAGGTGAGGGTGCGTCCATCTTTGAGGTAGACAAGTTGGGTGCGAGCCGGGCGCTGCCCTTCCGTCAGCTCTAAAAGCAGCGCATAAAAGCGCATCTGGTACAGCGCTTCGTTCTGGTAGCGCGGGTGTGGTGACTTCCCCGTTTTGTAGTCAACCACGCGCAAGGCTCCATCGGGTGCCGCGTCAATTCGATCCACGATTCCGCGCAGCGCTAAACCGGACGGCAGGCGGGCATTGATGAACTTCTCCCGATCCCGCGGCGCCAAAAAACGCGGATTCTCCATATGGAAATAGTTACTAATAAGAGCGCGGGCCTGCTCCAGCCATTGCGAGAGTGCATCCGCGGATTCGAAAAGATCGGCATCCTGAGGGGACTTTTCCAGGTGGGCTTCCCAGCGCGGCAGCAGGAGGGACTGGGCATATTCCTCGGTGCGTTCGTGCTGCGGTGCGGCGTACAGGTACTCCAAAACAGAATGCACGAGAGTGCCGCGTAGCGCGGCGAGGGAAGGCGCTTCGGGAAGGTGATCGACGCTCCGGAAACGGAAGAGTAGCGGGCACTGCTTGAAATCTTTGGCACGTGATGGTGATAGTGCGGCGTGACGAGTCATGATTCCACTTTAACAACTCGCTGCGACAGAAAAATCTGTCGCACGGACAAACTACACTGGAGGAATGACACTACGACGAGGCCCCTTCCGCCCCGGTGAACGCGTGCAACTCACCGATCCTAAAGGGCGGCATTACACCATCAACCTCACGGTTGATGGCTATTTCCAGTCCACGCGCGGTTCCTTCCGCCACAGCGAACTTATTGGACAAGAGGAAGGCAGCCTCATCACCACCCAGGAGGGCCGCGAATTCCTTGCGCTGCGCCCGCTCCTGAGCGATTACGTGCTCTCCATGCCCCGCGGTGCCACCATTGTGTACCCGAAAGATGCGGCGCAAATCATCCACGCCGCGGATATCTATCCGGGTGCGCGAGTTTTTGAAGCCGGGGTGGGCTCCGGCGCGCTCTCCATTTCGCTGCTCCAGGCGGTCGGCACCGAAGGTTTTCTTCTGAGCGCGGAACGCCGCCCGGAATTCGCGGAGATAGCGCAGGCCAATCTGGTGTCCTGGTGGGGGAAGCACCCGGATAACTGGCGGGTGGAATGCGGGGAGGCCGCTGATATTTTGGCTGCTCACCCGGCAGGTTTTGATCGCGTTATCCTCGATATGCTCGCTCCCTGGGAAATCATTCCGGCGGCCGCGCAGGCTCTGGTGCCCGGCGGGGTTTTCCTCGCCTACGTTGCAACGACGACGCAGCTCTCCCGCTGCGCCGAAGATCTCAAAGCCACCGGACTTTTCACCGGCCCCGAGGCCAGTGAAACTCTGGTGCGTACCTGGCACTTAGAGGGACTCGCGGTGCGTCCCGATCACCGGATGGTCGCGCATACCGGCTTCCTCATTTTGGCGCGTCGGCTAGCCGGGCCCACCCGGCTAACTCCGGCATCCCGCCCGGCCAAGGGCGCCTACGCCGAACCTATGCCCTGGGAAAATAGCGCAGCTGCACCACTTCAAGAACGCCCGATTGCAGAAAAGAAACTGCGTAAAGTCCGCCGTGACCTGGCACACCGAGCCGACGTAGAAGAAAGCGGGGTATCTACCCCGGGGGAACATTCTCGCAAGATAGCTGAGAAAATCGCGGCGGAAATCGCCGTCCGCGAAGCCGAAAAACAGCGGCAAGCAGAGGAACTCCGGCACGCGGAAACACAAGGGCAGGTGGAGGAATCCCGCCAGGTAGAGGACTAGTGGCCTAGCTTCGGGAGCGCCGGGGATGCTATATCCCGGGGTGGGCGGTAAGGTTGGCCTGTCCTAGAATAAAGGGACGATCAGAAAGGAAGCCATGAGCACATCGGAGTCGAGCGCGGCTCTTGCCGAAATCGCGTCCTTGCGTGAGAAAAATGAACGGCTTTCCACCTCGCTGGTCGCCGCCCGCAAACGGATCCAGGAATTGGGGGAGAAACTCGATTCCCTTTCCCGGCCGCCGGCTACTTTCGCCACCTTTATTCGCGGGCATTCTTCTGATCATTCCATTGACGCCCTCGTAGGCGGCCGAAAAATGAATGTGGCTGTGTCCCCGTATGTCGCCTTGGAACAATTACGCCCCGGCCAAGAAGTACGCCTGAATGAAGAACTCGTGGTGGTCGGCATCGGCGGCTACGAAAATACCGGGCAACTTGTGGCCGTGGAGCTTGTCCTGGATCCCCAGCGGGTGCTCGTGCGAGTGCACGCGGATGAAACAAAGGTGCTGCGCATCGGCGGGAAACTCTCAGCCTCTAGCCTGCGGGTGGGAGATACCTGCATGGCGGATCTGAAAACCGGGTTCCTGGTTGAAAAAGTGGAACGGCCGGATGTCGAACACCTCTTACTCGAAGAGGTGCCGGATGTTTCTTACGCGGATATTGGCGGTCTGGATGCCCAGATTGAGGAAATTCGTGACAGTATCGAATTACCCTTCCAGCAACCCGAACTCTACCGAGAGCACGGCCTGCGCCCACCCAAGGGAATTTTGCTCTACGGGCCTCCGGGAACCGGGAAAACAATGATCGCGAAAGCGGTGGCCACCTCCCTCGCGGAGAATGCTGCGCGCGCCCAGGGGGTAGCCAAGGCATCCTCGTACTTCCTCAATATCAAGGGCCCGCAGCTTCTCGATAAATACGTGGGGGAAACCGAACGCCAGATCCGCGAAATCTTTTCGCGGGCCCGGGACCGGGCCTCCTCGGGTATTCCCGTTGTTATTTTCTTCGACGAAATGGAAGCCCTCTTCCGCACCCGCGGCTCAGGGGTTTCTTCCGATGTGGAAACAACCGTGGTGCCCCAACTTCTTGCCGAAATTGACGGGGTGGAACAACTTTCTAACGTCATTGTTATCGGCGCCTCCAACCGGGAAGATATGATCGACCCGGCTATCTTGCGGCCCGGCCGACTCGACGTGAAAATTCGGGTAGAACGCCCCGATTACGCGGGAAGCGTGGATATTCTCTCCAAGTACCTCACTCCGGATTTGCCCTACGCTCCGGCTGATATCGAAGCCTACGGTGGCGGGGCCGGAGCTGCTGCCCATCTGGCTCGCCTCATCGCGGATAGCGTTTTCGAGGCATCCCCGGAGAATCGATTTGTTGATGTCACCTACGCCTCGGGGCGGAAAGAAACTCTTTACCTTGCCGATTTTGTATCTGGGGCGCTGCTGGCAGGCATTGTTGATCGCGCGAAAAAGGCAGCTATCAAAACATATTTGACGAGCGGTGTGCGCGGCATTACCGCGGAACACGCCGTGGCCGCGGTCCACGCTGAAGCGCGTGATAGCTCGGAACTGGATCAGATCTCCAACCCGGATGAATGGGCCAAAGTCAACGGTAAAAACCGCGGGGAGCGAATCGTGGCGGTGCGGCCGCGCCAGGTTGATCCGGCATGCCAGGCCGACGCAAGTGCGCAGCCCGCACGCAACACAACGGGGAAGGAGTCACGGTGACAGCACGTCGAGTCATCGGCCTGGAAACAGAATTTGGGATTATGGAACCCGCTGCGCCGCGGGCAAATCCCGTGGTGCTCTCGGCCGATTTTGTAGAAAGCTACGGGCAGGGCGGGGAAGGAGCCGGCGCGCATGGCCCGGTGGCCTGGGACTACACCGGGGAAGACCCCCTCAATGACGCGCGCGGTTTCCGGATGAGCCGGGAGGAGGCGGATCCCTCTCAGCTCACCGATGACCCCGAACATCCCGCCCCGCCCGCTGGCGTCGTCGTCGTACCTAGTACGGAAGATGACGCAGAGCTGCGCCGCCCGCGCGCCGCCAACGCGGTCCTCACCAACGGCGGACGCCTCTACGTTGATCATGCCCACCCGGAATATTCGGCGCCGGAAACCGCAACTCCACGGCAAGCGGTGCTGTGGGACCGCGCGGGTGAACTCATCGCGCGGCGCGGCATGGAATTGTTGCGCGAGCGCGGGCGAGAATTTGCGATCTACAAAAACAATGTGGACGGAAAAGGCGCGGCCTACGGTTCCCACGAAAACTACCTGGTGGATCGGGCGCTACCTTTTACGGAAATCATCCGCTACCTCATTCCATTTTTCGTGACCCGGCCGATTCTGTGCGGCACCGGGCGCGTGGGGCTCGGCCCGCGCTCCGAACAACCCGGATTCCAAATCTCGCAACGCGCTGACTACGTGGAAAATGACGTCGGGCTGGAAACTACTTTCAACCGGCCCATTATCAATACCCGCGATGAACCCCATGCGGCCGCGCAGCGGTTCCGGCGCCTGCACGTCATCGGGGGAGATGCCAACCAATTCGACGTGTCTATCCTGCTCAAGGTCGGCACCACCTCGCTGGTGCTGTGGATGCTAGAACAGGATGCGGTGCCGCTCGGGCTGGAATCCGTCATCATGGATAATCCCGTGCCCCTCACGTGGACGGTATCCCAGGATCCCACCCTCTCCACCAAACTCGAAGTACACGAAGGCGAACCGCGCACCGCCCTGGAGATTCAGCAGATCTACCTCGATGCGGTGCGCGATGCGCTGGCCGAACACGGTGAGGTAGACCCGGATACCGCCGAGATTCTCGAACGCTGGCAAAACATTCTTGACCTGCTCTCCCGTGATATTTTTTCCGCCGCACCCCAGGTGGAATGGGTAGCGAAATACCAGATCCTCAACGAATTACGCGAACGCGGTGGGGGAAGCTGGGATTCGGATAAGCTGCGTGCCCTCGATGTCCAATGGCACGACCTGCGCCCCGAGCGCTCCATCGTAGCGAAGCTCCGGGCCGCGGGCCGGGTGGAGGAGCTGTTCTCGGAGGCGGAGATCGCCCACGCTGCCCGGCAGGCCCCGGGCTCCACCCGCGCGTATCTCCGCGGGCAGCTCATCTCCCGTTTTTCCGATCACGTGGCTGCAGCCAGCTGGTCGAGCGTGCTGCTACGCGATAGCACCGGCCAGCTTCATCGCCTCAACTTGCCCAATCCGAACGCCGCGAACGAAGCCGCACTGGGAGCTACCCTGACCGCCGCACACACGATAGACGACGTTATAGCCGCGCTCACCGCGGCGGGTTCCTAGGCGAAGTCGCGCCACCGCGCCCGGACCGGCACCCTGCCCCGCCCGCGCACTCGGCCCGCAGCACCCGGCCACCCGTGCGCATATCACTACCAGAGAAGAGGAAAGGAAGAAATGTCCAGTCAAGAATTCCTGCAGCCCCAACGCCGCCAGGAAGAACACCCCGAAGTGGAGGCCCCGCAGGCACAGAACCAAGATTTTGGTATTGATGCGCTGCTCGACGATATCGACGCCGTGCTGGAAAGCAATGCGTCCTCCTTCGTGCAAGGATTCGTACAGAAAGGCGGACAGTGATACCCCGTCGCGTTATGGGCATTGAGACCGAGTACGGGATCACCTGCGCGGCGCAGCGCGGTACACGCCCACCGCTGGACGCCGAAGAATCCGCACAGCGACTCTTCGCGCCGGTAGTTGCCGTGCATCGGTCCACGAACACTTTTCTAGAAAACGGGTCACGTCTCTACCTGGACGTGGGTGCACACCCGGAATATGCCACGGCCGAATGTGACAACATTGACGATCTCCTCGCGCATGACCGCGCCGGCGAACTCATTTTTGCGCGGCTCGCGAAACGCGCCAATGAAAAACTACAGGACGACGGCGTACCTGGGGCTATCCACCTCCTGAAAAACAATGTTGATTCAGAGGGGCATTCTTTCGGCTGCCACGAAAACTACATGGTGCACCGGCGCCCTGACTACCGCCAGCGCATTGCTCGGCTCATCCCCTTCTTCGTGACCAGGCAGATCGTAGCGGGAGCCGGTAGCCTGCACCGCGGGGAAGACGGGCAGGTTCGCTATGAGTTCTCCCAGCGCTCCCACCAAATGTGGGAGGCTATCTCTTCGGCATCCACGCGGTCCCGACCCATGATCAACACCCGCGATGAACCCCACGCTGATGCGGAACTCTATCGGCGCATGCACGTCATCGTGGGGGATTCCAATATCTCCCAGGCAACAACCGGCCTCAAAGTTGCGGCCACCGAAGCTCTCCTCACCCTCGTGGAAGAAGGAGCTATCCTTCCGGACCTGGAGCTCGCCGACCCCATGCACGCCATCCGGATCACGGGCGCGGACCTATCAGGGCGGGCGAATCTGGAACTGGCCAGCGGCGGATTGACCGATCCGATTTCGGTACAGCAGCGGATGTACGAGGCCGCGCTGAACCACCTGGATCGGAAAGGATACCTGGCGGAGCTCGACCCCACCCGGCGCTATCTCCTCGAGCTGTGGGAGCGCGCCATTGACGCGGTGGAACGCCGTGATCCGAGCGCTATTGCCACCGAAATCGACTGGGCTGCCAAACTTGCCCTCCTCACCCGCTACCGGGAACGCACCGGGGCGAAACTCTGCGATACCCGCGTGGCACGCCTGGATTTGGCATATCACGATATTACCGAAGGAGGTCTGCGCGACCGGATGGAAGAATCCGGGCTCCTGCGCCGGGTTATCGCGCCCGCACGCGCCACCGCAGCGATGACGACTCCGCCGCAAACCACCCGAGCCGCACTGCGGGGGCGTTTCCTGGCCGCGGCACGGCAAGCCCGGCGCGATGTGGCGGTGGACTGGTCCACCCTGCGCCTTATGGAAGCCAATGGGAATTCCAGTGCGGTCCTCAACGACCCACTCGCCACTGAAAACCCCGAGGTCGAGGCGCTTATCGAGGAGATCACCGCGTGAACTACCCCGTGCGATACCGAGCTATCTTGGCGGGCCTCGCGGTGGCCGCTACCGCGCTAGCGGGCCTGTCTCTTATACACATCTGACGCTGCCGACGAAATTGC
>NZ_JARBHJ010000014.1 GCF_028864145.1 Actinotignum schaalii
TCTCAGTCCCAATGTGGCCGGTCACCCTCTCAGGCCGGCTACCCGTCACCGCCTTGGTAGGCCATCACCCCACCAACAAGCTGATAGGCCGCGAGCCCATCCCCCTTCACATAAAGCTTTCCCAACACACCCATGCGAGCATGCCAGAATATCCGGTATTAGACCCCGTTTCCAAGGCTTATCCCAAAAAGGAGGGCAGGTTACTCACGTATTACTCACCCGTTCGCCACTAATCCACCCACAACAAGTTACAGGCTTCATCGTTCGACTTGCATGTGTTAAGCACGCCGCCAGCGTTCGTCCTGAGCCAGGATCAAACTCTCCACAAAAAAACAGAGAGCAAGAAAAACAACTAGCTCAAAAAAAACAAAATAAAAACAAGAACAACACACCACCAACAAACAAACCAAACACATACCCGTAAACACGAATACATCCAGTCATTATCATTAGAGTGCTAACTGTCCTCGCACACACCCACACAACCAACACCACACCCACCAACCAAAAACAAAAAAGCCCTCAGCCAGCACTAGCGCGACATGCTAGTCATGTGAACAAAAAATATCACGTAAAAAATAAATAGTCAGACACACTATTAAGCATCCAAACACCACGCCCACACCCCACGCACAACCACCCGAAAAAAACCACGGCAATCACACGCAAGAGAAACAATCACACTCAAAAAGAGCAACCCCGTTAGCTTAGCACCACCCAGCCAGGAAACCAAACCCAGCCCCAGTGAACCACGCCACTCTCAAGGGATCCTGTCACCGCTTACCGGTTTCCCGGGCCTCGGCGACGGATAACAAGCTTACAAGCCCACCACCCAAAACACAAACCACACCAACGAGACACCCACCACACCCCACCCAAACACCCCAAAAAACCAAACAAAACCAGGGAAAACTACATCTCGATAGCCTCGATGGAGACTCCTAGGACTCCTCTACACTTTCGCGAACCGCCTGCGCCACGGCAGCTGCCGCGCGCTCGTCAAAAGCGGAAACGATGATGTAATCCGGATGAGCATCCTCCCCCACCAGATCAGCAAGGGCCTGCGCTGCGGCCAGCAGCATCGCGTCGCTAACTTCCGTGGCATGCGCATCGAGTAAACCGCGGAATATCCCCGGGAAAGCCAGCACGTTATTGATCTGGTTGGGGTAATCCGAACGGCCGGTTGCTACCACCGCGGCGTGTTCGCGCGCTATTTCGGGGGCAATTTCCGGGGTGGGATTGGCCAGGGCGAAAACGATGGCGTTATCAGCCATGGTGTCCAGAGCTGCGCCGTCGAGAATATTCGGGCCGGAAACGCCAATAAAAACATTCGCACCGCGCAGAGCCCCACGCACATCGCCGTCGATCTGGCGGGGATTGGTGCGGGCCGCAACCCAGGCATGCCCCGGGTTGGTTTCGCTCCGGAACGGCCCGAGCGTTCCGGAGCGGTCCACGGCAACGATATCCCGCACCCCGTATTCGAGGAGCAAGCGGATAATCGCGGTGCCAGCGGCACCGATTCCGCATACCACGACGCGCGCGTCGGACGGCCGCTTCCCCACTACGCGTAGTGCCGTCATGAGGGCGGCCAGCACCACAACCGCGGTGCCGTGTTGATCGTCGTGGAAGACTGGGATATCAAGTTCCGCACGCAGGCGTTTCTCGATCTCGAAGCAGCGCGGGGCGGAGATATCTTCCAGATTGATACCGGCATACGCGGGCGCGATGGCTCGTACCGCAGCGATGATTTCCTCGGTATCCGTGGTATCTAGGGGTACCGGCCAGGCGTCCACCCCGGCGAAACGCTTGAAAAGCGCGGCCTTGCCTTCCATCACGGGAAGAGAAGCGAGCGGCCCGATATCGCCCAGGCCGAGCACCGCAGTTCCGTCTGTCACTACCGCCACGGTATTGGATTTCACCGTGTAGCGGCGGGCCAGTTCCGGTTCGGCGTGAATTGCTTCGCACACTCGCGCCACCCCGGGCGTATATACCCGAGCCAGGTCTTCCCGGTTGTTGATAGCGGCGGTCGCGTGAGTTTCGAGTTTTCCACCTTCGTGGGCCGCGAAAATCTCACGTTCGGAGGGCGGGGGCGCGAACTGCGCGGCTCCGTCAGTTCGTGCAGCGCCTCCAGTGCGCGCGGCTCCGTTAGCTCGCGCGGCTCCGCCCGGTTCCGACAGTCCGTCCGTACCTGCTTGTGTTCGCGCCACCTGCGCCTCCTTCATGAGATATTTCGGGCCCTTACCGGCATACCACCGGGTACTACTGCGCGCCGGCACGCTCCATAATGAGAGCGCGCACGGCACCGGCGTCGGCCTTACCGTGGGTCGCCTTCATCACGGCACCGATAATTGCACCGGCAGCCTGCACCTTTCCACCGCGAATTTTTTCGACGACGTCGGGATTAGCAGCCAGTGCCTCATCCACGGCCTTCTCCAGGGCCCCGCTATCGGAAACGATCTCCAGGTTACGTGCGGCAACAACTTCCTCCGGGCTGCCTTCCCCGGCGAGGACTCCCGCCAGCGCCTGGCGCCCCAGTTTGTCATTGAGGCGCCCGCTCTGGATGAGTCCGTCCAGCTCGGCCACCGCGGCCGGAGTAATGGGTGCATCCTCGAGTTCGACGTCGTTATCCTTGGCGTAGCGGGCGATATCGCCCATCCACCACTTGCGGGCTCCGGCGGGCGTTGCCCCGGCCCGCACAGTGGCGTCTACCAGATCCACCGCGCCAGCGTTAATAAGATCGCGCAATTCCTCCGGGGAAAGTTCCCATTCCTCGGTAATGCGGGCGCGCTTCGCGGCCGGCAATTCGGGCAGCCCCGCACGCACCTTCTCCACGTAATCCGGAGTGCAGATCACCGGGACCAAATCCGGTTCAGGGAAGTAGCGGTAGTCATCCGCGTCGGACTTCACGCGCCCGGCGATGGTGCCCTGGATTTCTTCCTTGTAATGGCGCGTTTCCTGGAGGATCGTGCCACCGGCAGCCAAGATCGCCGCCTGGCGGGAAATCTCGTAGCGAATGGTGTTTTCAATACCGCGGAAGGAATTGACATTCTTCGTTTCGGTACGGGTACCGAAAGGAGCATCCGGGCTTTCCCGCAGGGAGACATTGACATCCGCGCGAATATTTCCGCGCTCCATCCGCCCCTCGGAAATGCCGAGCGCCCGCACCAGTTCACGGATCCCGCGCACGTAGGCGCCGGCGATCTCCGGGGCGTTCTTCCCCACCCCGGTAGCCGGGTCGGAAACGATCTCAATGAGCGGCACGCCGGAACGGTTGTAATCCACCAGCGAGTAGCGCGCCCCCTGCAGGCGCCCATCCGCCCCACCCACGTGGGTGTTCTTCCCGGCATCTTCTTCCAGATGCGCGTGTTCAATGGGGAAACGGTAGGGCGTGCCGTCCGCCAGCTCAATATCCAGATAGCCGCCCAGGATAATCGGCTGGGCGTTCTGGGTGATCTGGTAGGCCTTGGGCAGATCCGGGTAGAAGTAGTTCTTACGTTCGAAACGCGAGAGCTCGTTAATGCGGGAATTGAGGGCCAGGCCCAGCTTCACCGCGTATTCCACCGCCGCCTCATTGACCACCGGGAGCGAACCGGGAAGCCCGAGGGAAACCGGCTGCACATCGGTATTGGGTTCGGCACCGAAAGCCACCGGGGCGGCGTCGAAAATCTTGGTTTGTGTGGACAGTTCGACGTGTACTTCCAACCCGATCACCGGGTCGAAACGCGCGACGGCGTCCTCGTAATTCATGAGTTCATCCATGCTTTATTCCTCCCAATCCCGCGCGGGGCAGGCAGCGGGGACGTTGTGTCCAAGCGCAGTATCGATGGCCGCGGCCACCCGGTACATGAGGGCATCGGCTCGGGCCGGGCTGAGAATCTGCAAGCCTACCGGGAGCCCTTCCGAAAGCCCGGCCGGCAGCGAAATACCCGGGATTCCAGCCAGGTTGGCGGGAATGGTGGCGATGTCGTTGAGGTACATGGCCAGCGGATCGTTCGTTTTCGAGCCGAAGGGGAAAGCCACCGTGGGCGACGTGGGCGAAACGATCACGTGACACCGGGAGAAAGCCTGCTCCAAGTCACGCTGCACCAGGGTGCGGACCCGCAGCGCCGCGCCGTAGAACGCATCGAAGTTTCCGGCGGAGAGCACGTGGGTGCCCAAAATAATGCGCCGCTTGACTTCCTCACCGAAACCGGCCGCGCGGGTAGCGCGCATCACGGTTTCCGCGGTGACCGGCCCCTCTTCGGGTTCCACCCGCAGGCCGTAGCGCATCCCGTCAAAACGGGCCAGGTTGGAGGAGACTTCGGCGGGCATAATGAGATAGTAGGCGGCCAGCGAGTAGTGGAAACTGGGGCAGGAAAGCTCCACCGTTTCCGCGCCGAGTTCGCGCATGCGCGCCACCGCGTTTTCGAAAGCTTCAAGCACGCCGGGCGCGTAGCCTTCCCCGTGCATTTCTTCCACGAGGCCCACCTTGAGGCCCGCGAGCGGCCGCTCCGGATCCGCGCCAGCACCTTCCCAGCTCCCGGCTTCGCCGTGGCAGGCCGCCACCAGGCCGGAAGGAGTTTCGGGAAGCGAGGTGGAATCGTGGGGATCGTGCCCGCTGAGCAGCTCCTGGAGCAGCGCGGCATCTTCCACGGTGCGGGTCACCGGCCCGATCTGGTCCAGCGAGGACGCCATAGCGATGAGGCCGAAGCGCGAAACCGCCCCGTAGGTGGGCTTGGCACCCACCGTTCCGGTTACCGCGGCAGGCTGGCGGATCGAGCCGCCGGTATCAGAACCGAGGGCGAGCGGCACCATGAAGGCACCGACGGCCGCGGCGCTGCCGCCACCCGAACCACCCGGGATTCGATCCAGATCCCAGGGGTTGCGCGAGGGTCCGAAAGCGGAATGTTCCGTGGAGGAACCCATCGCGAATTCGTCCATATTGGTCTTGCCCACGATAGGGAGCCGGGCTTCTTTAATTTTTACGACGACGCTCGCATCGTACGGCGGGCGCCACCCGGCCAAGATTTTCGAGGCCGCGGTGGTGGGAATCCCGCGGGTGCAAATATTGTCCTTCACCGCGATGGGAATACCGGCAAGCGGGTGGAGTTCCACGCCTTCCGCGCGGGCGGCATCCACCCCGCGGGCAACCTCCAGGGCGCCTTCCCGATCCACGTAGAGGAAAGCATTGACCTTGGGGTTGAGCGCCTCAATGCGATCCAAGCAGGCGGTGGTGAGTTCGACGGAGGTGATGGCCCCCGCGCGCAGCAGCGCGGAGAGTTCCGCGGCAGATTTCAGCAACAAGCTATTCATTTATTCCTCCCCCATAATGCGCGGGACGAGGAACTTACCTTCTTCGGCGGCCGGGGCCGCGGCGAGGACTTCCTCACGATCAAGAGTTTCCCCCGGAACATCGGGGCGTTTGACATTGGCCAGCGGGAGCGGATTGTAGGTAAAGGGAATATCCGGCGTAACAACTTCGGATACCGCTTTCACTGCATCCTCGATGACGGAAAGTTCACCGGCCATTTTTTCGGCCTCGGCATCCGTCAGGGCGATGCGGGACAGGTCCGCTAGGCGCGCTACCTCTTCCTTAGAAAATGACGACATGGCTCAAGTCTACGCGGTTGCACCGCGCGATGGCGCACCGTCTACAATTGGCGCTATGACTGAGTGGACTTCGCGCCGAGTGCTGCGCACTGCGGGCATGCTCGCGGCCGCGGCGCCGCTGGCCGCCGCGGGCGCCGTCGTCGTTGTAGATGAAATGCGCAAGCGCCGCACCCCACCGGTCAATTCTTATCCGCACCTGCCCCCGCAAGAGGTGCAGGTCGGGCGCGACCACGCGATGCTCTATACGGGTGCTGCGGATGTGTACCGCGCCATGCTCGCTGATATTAATAATGCGCGGGATCATATTTATTTCGAGTGGTTTATTGTCAAGGCGGACCATGTTGGGCACCGTTTTCGCGATGCGCTCATCGCCGCGGCCCACCGCGGGGTGCAGGTGCACGTACTGCTGGACACCTGGGGCAATCTCAACCAACCGCCCTCCTTCCGGCACCCGCCGCGCATCGCGAACCTGCACTGGATGAATTTCCCGCTGGTGCGCACCGGTATCCTCACCGGGCGTTCGCGCGACAAGGGGCGCGATCACCGCAAGATCCTGACCGTGGACGGGCGGGTCGGCTACGTGGGCGGCTACAATATCGGCGGCCTGTACGTGACCGAATGGCGCGATACCCACCTGCGTGTGGAGGGACCCGCGGTATGGGAGCTGGACGTGGCTTTTGTGGACATGTGGAATGCCTACCGTAAACGCGACCATCCCACCCTCCGCCGCGCGCTCACCCACCATTGGGATTCGCGCATGCGGGCGGTCACAAATTCCCCCGCGCATAATACTTATCCTATTTCTTCGCTGTATTTAGATGCGCTGGCGCGCTCTTCGCAGCGGGCTTGGATCACCATGGGCTATTTCATTCCCGATGCGCCCATGCTCGATGCACTGACCAACGCGGCCGAACGCGGGGTGGACGTGCGGATTCTTATCCCGCAGTACTCCAATCATATTTATACGGACTGGGTGGGGCGGCCGCATTACGAGCGGCTGCTGCGTGCCGGGGTGCGTATTTTCCTCTACCAGGACGCCATGATTCACGCGAAAACCATGACGATGGATTCCACCTGGTCCACCGTGGGCACCGCGAATATTGACCGACTCTCCCTGCGGGGGAATTTCGAAATTAATATGTCGATTCACGACGCCGGTTTCGCGGCCGTCATGGAGAAGATTTTTGAATTCGACCTGCGCAATACCCGCGAGCTCACCCTGGAGGAATGGGATAAGCGCGGTGCGCTGGCGCGGGTAACAGAAAAGGTGATGGCTCCGCTGGCGCCGCTGCTGTAACGGCGCGGCGGGAAACTATTCGGGCAGCTGGCCGGTGCGCAGCAGCTCGGTGAATTCCGCTTCGCTCAACCGCGGAATACCCAGTTCTTCAGCCTTGGCAGCCTTCGATCCGGCATTCTCCCCCACCACCACCGCGGTAGTTTTCTTCGAGACCGAGCCGGCGGCCTTCCCGCCGTGCGCGAGGATTGCCTCTTTGACCGAATCTCGGGTATAGCCTTCCAGGGAGCCGGTGGCCACAATCGTCATTCCCGCCAGGGTTTGGGGAATCTGCTCGGCAGCCGCGGTGTCATCAGCGAAAACTACCCCGGCAGCTTCCCATTGCTCAATAATCTCCAGGTGCCAGGGCACCTCGAACCATTCTTTAAAGGAGCGGGCAATAATATCCCCTACGCCATCCACCGCGGAAAGCTCCTCCACGGAAGCCGCGCGCAGTAGCGCCAGCTCCGGGAAAGCGGCCGCGAGCGCGCGGGCCGCGGTGGGACCGACGTGGCGGATCGAGAGGGCCACGAGTTTGCGCCACAGTTCTTTCCCGCGGGCTTTCTCCAGTTCGGTGAGCATGGTGAGGAGGGCTTTGCCCGGTTCGCTCTCCTTGGTGATGACGCGCTGGCCGGCGCTGGTGCCCCAGGTGGGTTTGGTCCAGGCGGCGCGCACGTAACGGTAGTCGCCGGTGGGTTGGCCGGCGCTGCGGATTTCTTTCCATACCCAGGTATCGGCCACATCCGTGGCTTGCACCGCGAAGAGTCCGGCTTCGCTGTGAAGTATCGGTTCTTGGGCTGCGGGAACGCCCAGGCTGCGGGCTGTTTCAGGCGGGATAATCACCTCCGAGTCGAGGATGGCGCCGTCGTCGTCCACAATTCCGAGTTCGCGTGCCACCTCGCGCGTGAGGCGCAGGGTTTTCTTACGCCCGTCCGCACCTTCTATCTCGAGGCGGTGGCCGCTGGCGAGCGCGATAAGGGCTTCGCGGCGCCGGGCATCGGGGTTGGTGAGCCACAGCGCGGTTTCTTCCCCGAGGGCCTCCACGTCCAACGCTCCGCGTGAACCGATATGGACCACGCGTTCGGCCAGCTGGGCGGGGCAGGATTGCGCATTGGGGCAGCGCATATCCACATCGCCTTCCTGGGCGGGAGCGAGGGTGGCTCCGCAGGAAGGGCAAGCGCGGGGCATTACCCATTCG
Organism: Actinotignum schaalii; assembly: GCF_028864145.1. Lineage (GTDB taxonomy): Bacteria > Actinomycetota > Actinomycetes > Actinomycetales > Actinomycetaceae > Actinotignum > Actinotignum schaalii_B. The sequence continues at coordinate 8,061 of NZ_JARBHJ010000014.1, forward strand.
CGTTCGGTGCCGTCACGTTCCATGAGGACCGGGCCGACCACTTCGGGGATGACATCCCCGGCCTTGCGCACGATAACGACGTCGCCAATGCGTACGCCTTTGCGGGCTACTTCTTCGCGGTTGTGGAGGGTGGCCTGAGTGACAACCGAGCCGTCCACCAGGACCGGCTCCATAATGGCGTAGGGAGTGGCGCGCCCGGTGCGTCCCACATTGACCTGGATATCCAGAAGGGTGGTTTCTACTTCTTCGGGCGGGTATTTATAGGCGATGGCCCAGCGTGGGACGCGGGAGGTGTAGCCGAGCTCGGCCTGGCGCGCCCGGTCATTGACTTTGAGGACGGCGCCGTCGATACCGTGGAGGAGGTCGTGGCGGTGGGCGACCAGATCCGCTACGAATGCCTCGATATCTTCCCAGGTAGAGACAAGTTTCGTATAGGGAGAAATGGGAAGGCCCCAGCCTGCGAAAGCTTCGTATACGCCGGCCTGGGTGGACAGCGCTTCCGCCAGGGAGTCCGGCACCCCCGCGAGGGCGCCGATGCCGTGGGCGATGAAGGAGAGCGGACGGGAGGCGGTGACGGCCGGGTCTTTTTGCCGCAGCGAGCCGGCCGCGGCGTTACGCGGGTTCGCGAATTCGCGGCAGGAGCGGATAATGCGATTGGCTTCGCGCACCGCTGCGGTATCCCCGGCCTGTTGCGCAGCGTCCCGCTCGCGTTCGGCCGCTGCGCGGCGCTCACGCTGGTCGGCGTTGAACCGGGCGAAGTCAGCGAGCGGGAAGAAAACTTCCCCGCGCACTTCCATGACCTCCGGGATAGCGTTACCGTGCAGGCGCTGCGGAATGGCGGGGATGGTGGCGATATTGCGGGTGACATCTTCCCCGGTCACGCCGTCCCCACGCGTGGCGGCTACCGTCAGCGCGCCATTGTCATAGCGCAAGTTGATGGCGAGACCGTCGATTTTCGCTTCCGCGGTGACCGCGGTGCCGGCGCTGGGCGTTTCAAGAGCGGCACTGGGTATTTGCGGAGCGGCGCTAGCGGCCCCGGATTCTCCCGGGAGCGCGGCGTACCAGGCACGGAGATCCTCGAGAGAAAAAACGTCTTGCAGGGAGTACAGGCGTTCACGGTGCGTGACCGGGGCGAAAGGCTGCGCCGCGGGCACCGCTGCGTCCCCCACCGGCGCTCCGACGGCGCGGCTGGGGGAATCTGCCACCGCGAGCTCCGGGTAGCGCGCTTCCAGATCACGCAGCTCGTGAATGAGGCGGTCGTAGTGATCATCCGTCATGAGCGGGTCCGCCCCGGAATGGTAGGCGATCTGCGCGCGAGTCAGCGTGGGGGCAATCTCATTCCAGCGGCGCCGGGCCTCATCAATGCTCATGCCCCTATTGTCCCTCACGGCGGGTTTAGCTCAAACCCGCAGCGCACGGCGGGCCGCCCATAGTCGTTTAAGCCTGGAATAACAAGAGAGAACTTCGAAAAGCGCGGGCCTTGAAATATCACACCGGTGGACTCTTTACCGCGGCGCTGCTCTTTGCCAAGATATATGGGTCTCACATGCAGCTATCCCGCAGGAGCGGGAATACCCCGCGAGTGGCGGGGAAAAGGAGGATTCATGGATTGGCGTTCGCATGCCGCGTGCCTGACGGAAGACCCGGAACTTTTCTTCCCGATTGGTAGTTCGGCCTCGGCCCTGGCCCAGACGGATCGGGCGAAGCGAGTATGCCAGGAATGTACCGTCCGTGAAGACTGCCTCAGCTACGCGCTCGAACACAACCAGGATTCCGGCGTGTGGGGTGGCACCTCTGAAGATGAACGCCGCCGGCTGCGCCGCCGCACCGCCCGCGCGCGGCGAGTGCGCGAACTTGCCTCCTAAGGCGAACCGCCCCGGAGTACCGCTAGGCTGAATCACAAGCCCCGCATGGCGAGGTTCCGCGAATCACGATCGCGAGACCTCGCCATTGTTTATCGGGAATCCGGGGCGAAATTACCCCTGCCGGCAGAGCGCCGTCGTCGTATTTAATCTTCCAGCACGCTGGGAACGGAAACTATTTTTCATCCGTGGGAGGCAGCCCGGCCGTCACGTTAATAGTGAGCGTCACGGTGGTACCACCGCCGGGGCGGGCCTCCCATTTAATGGTGCCGTGCAATTCGCCTTCCACCATGGTGCGCACAATCCGAGTACCCAGGCCCTGCTTGACGCCGGTGGTGGGCACGCCCACGCCGTCGTCGCTCACCTGCACCGTGAGGACATCGCCCGCGCGCTCCGCACTCACCACAATATGTCCGCCGTGCGGCAGCCCGTGCTCCACCGCGTTGGAGACCAGTTCGTTGAGGACAACTGCCAGGCGGGTGGCAGTATTCGCGTCCACCATTCCGAATTCGCCGCGCACCTCGGAGGAAACGCGCACATCCGTGGAGGCGATATCGGTAGCCATGGTGATAAGCGGGGTGAGGACTTCGGAAAAGTCCACGATTTCATCGACCGTTTGCGACAGGATCTGGTGGACGAGGGCGATGGTTTCCACGCGGCGCTGCGCCTCGGAAAGCACCTCGATGACTTTTTTGTCGTCCGCGCGGCGCGCCTGCATCCGCAACAGCGCGGAAACTGTCTGCAGATTGTTTTTCACGCGATGGTTAATTTCGCGGATCGTGGTGTCTTTGCTGACCAGTTCCAATTCGCGCCGGCGCAGCTCGCTAATATCGCGCGACAGCACGACGGCGCCCACGTGCTTGCCGTCCTTCCACAACGGCACCGCCCGCAGGGAAAGCACCGCCCCGCGTAATTCCAGTTCCGTCATCCACGGGGCGCGCCCGAGCAGCACCACCGGCAGCGCATCATCCAGGCGGGTTTCCGCGTCAATACTTGAGGTGATTTGCTCGGCCAGCAGCTGGCCTTCAAACGTGGACCGGATCCCAAGCCGATGCAGATTAGATACCGCATTCGGGCTATTGAAAATCACCGCACCATCAGCATCGATATGGGTGAAACCGTCCGTGACGCGCGGAGCACCGTGGCGGAAACCGCTCGGGGTACCCTCCATCGGGAACAGACCCTGGGTGACCATATCGAGAAGCTGCTCTTCAATTTCCTCATAGGAAGAATGGCGCAGCACCGTTTCTTTGCGCGAGCGCTGGGAATACACCAGGGCGAGGACCGCGAAAGGATCCTCCCCCGCCCGGCGCACCGGATAACCTTCGTAACGCAGGCCGTGAATATAGACGGTGCCGCGCTGCCCGGTGGCAATAATCTCCCGGAATTTCTCCGAATCGGCCGGATCGAACGTCATATTGACCACGTCGTTATCCAGCGCGGTGGCATTGGTGGCCGGGCGGCAGGCCGCCGCGATAATAAAGCGTTCATCCTGGAGCGGGGTGACGAGCACGAGATCAGCGAAGGAGAAATCGGAGATTAACTGCCAGTCCCCCACCAGCTGATGCAACCATTCGCGTTGCGAAGCGGAGAGCGTTTGGGACCGTTCCAAGATATGACCGAGAGATGGCATACCCCTAAGAGTAGTCGCTCACGCGAGTACACTAGTAGTTCCGCGTTAGTTATATTCACGGCAGTGCGAGGGCCGGGCTGCGCCGGCGGTGGAGGCCGGGTGGGGCGGTGCCGCGCTGCGTCGTCGTTCTATCCACGAAGGGAAGCCCGCATGGCCGCACGCCACCATGCTTCGTCTCGCGCTCGCGCCACCGATCACCACACCGCGCTGGCGCGCAGTCTCACCTCCCCGCAAATCGCCATGATTGCCCTGTCCGGGGCGCTGGGAACCGGGCTGTTCCTCGGCGCGGGCGCCACGATTTCGCTGGCGGGGCCGGCCACGATTATTTCCTACGCGCTGGCCGGGTTGCTGGCGCTCTCGGTGGTGTGGGCGCTGGCGGAGATGGTCAGCGCGCATCCCGTTCCCGGCGGGCACGGCACCATTGCGGGGGCATACCTGGGGAATCTGGGGGCCTTTGTGACGCGCTGGAATCTGGCGGTCACCTATATCGTGGCGGTGGGCGCGGAGGTGACCGCGGGGGCGAAATATTTGCAGCATTGGCTGCCCCAGCTTAATAGCGCGGTGGGGACGGTGGCCTGTTCCCTCTTTATTGTGGGGCTGAATATGGCCACCGTGCGGCTCTACGGCACGGCCGAATACTGGTTCTCCATGATTAAAGTGGCGGCTATTTCGGTCTTTATTCTTCTTGGCCTCATTATTATTTTTGTGGGGCTGCCGGCGAGCGAGCCGGTGGGACTGGTCAATCTCACCGAGCACGGCGGGTTTATGCCGCTGGGTGCCGGCTCGGTCTTTATCGCCGCGTGCATGGCCGTTTTTTCTTTCGGCGGTATCGAAACGGTATCCGTCACGGCCGCGGAGTCCGGGAATCCCCGTTACGATATTCCGCGCGCGGCCCACACCATGATTTGGCGCCTGCTGCTCTTCTACGTGGGCGCGATTGCGGTGGTAGTGGCGATGCAGCCGTGGACGGTGACCGCCGAGCCGCTCCACGATATTTCGCAATCGCCTTTCGTGCACGCGCTGGACGCCGCGGCAATTCCGGCGGCCGGGCATATTATGAACGCGGTGCTGCTGGTGGCGGCGCTGAGCGCGGCGAACGGGTGCCTCTACACCTCCTCGCGGATGATTCACGCGCTGGCCACCGACCGCATGGCCCCCGCTTTCGCGGCGCGCACCACCCCGAAAGGCACCCCGCGCGGCGCGGTCATGCTCGCGATGGTGGGGATGGTGGTCGCCTGTATTTTGGCGCTCACGTCCCCGCAGGCCGGCTTCTCGTATTTGTACGGCTGCGCCACGGTGGGGACCCTGCTCACCTGGGCTTTAGTAATGGCCACCCATATTGCTTTTCGACGACGCCGCCAGCAACTGGGACTCGAGCTCCCTCCGGCTCGCCTCTGGGGCGCCCCGGTAACGAACCTGGCGGTCATGGCCGGTTGCCTGGCGATTTTCGTGGCGCTGTTCTGGCTCATGCCGGTAGCCTGGTATGCCGGGCTGCCCTACCTGGGTATCCTTCTTCTTATCTACGTTTTCCTGGACCGGATGCGCGGTCTGCCCGCCCCGCGAGACCTGGCCGGGGAGGAAGCGGCACGGGAGCGGAAAGGCGCGGGCGGTGGGCAAACCGCGGGCGGCGCGCCCGGCGGTGATTGGCTGCGTTGAAATTGCCTACCGGTTGCTGGTGCGAGAGCGAGAGCGAGAACGGGCCGAAAACGGCATAGACGCTGATACACGAATAAGGATGTAGATATTGGGTGATCCGATAACAGCTACCAGACCACTCACCTTGGTGTGGCGTAATCGTTCCTTGGCGCCCAATTGTTGGTGGCGCACAATTAGCTGCGGCAGTTTACGATCATTTCTCCGGGGTGATCGTTGAGCGAGTCGGTCGGCGAGCAGGTCTTCTCCTGGCTTTCGGATACGGCGTCGTCGGATTCATCTTGATGACCATTCCCCACACCATATGTGTGATCAGCGGTTTCACATTGGTGATTGTCAGCATGTTTGCGCGTGGACCCATCACTCGGGCAGTTGCCAACAAGGAAATTCCGAGCGAGCGCCGTGCGACGGTTTTAAACGTTGCAAGCACACTGGGAAGTCTCATTGGAATCCTCATCAACCCGATCATTGGCTGGGGCGCAGATCGGAGTCCAGTGGTGACAGTGTTCGGAATAGCAATCGTTCTTTTCATCGTCATGCTGACGTGGATTCCGATCGCAAATCGTTACGTTCAGGTCGAGGAAACGGAAGAGTAGGAGGCTATCTTTGAGCCGTACATGTCCAAGATTCTAGGCAGAGGCAAGATTGCCCTCCGGTTACCAAATTCCACGAGCCTTACCTACACCTCGCGTATTTTATCGATGTAGATACCCCGATTATTTGGTTACACAAAAATTCCACGTGTGCTACGCCCAAGCATCGCTCCGGTTCTGCGCTGAAAAAAGCGGCCGTGCTTCCCTCCTGTCACACTCATGCGGGAAAATATAGCCATGCAATTTTCACATTCTTATGAGATCGACGCCCCCGCGAGCGCCGTCGCCGCTGTCCTCATGTCCGAAGAACTCGCCGACCGTCGCCTCGCCGCGCTCCGCACGAAACCGTCCTCTTTCACGCCCGGCGCGGAACGCGCGATCCTTACGGTGCAGGTGGATGCTGAGCAGCTTCCCGCGCAGGCGCGGCGTTTTCTTTCTTCCGGTTTAGCTGCCAGCATCGTCTTTACCCGTTCCGGGAACGACGTCGCAGCGCAGCTGGAAGCCAAACTTCCCGTCCGCGCCAGCGCTGATTTCCAGGTTGCCGGGGAGGGGCCTGCCACGGTCACGGTGACCGGGGACGTGCAGGTCTCCATTCCTTTCGTCGGCAAGAAAATCGAAGAGAAGGTGGCCCAGTACGCCGCGAAAGTGGTGGAGCGCGACGCCGCGCTTATCCGCGAGATCATCGCGCAAAACTAGGGAGTTCGCCCGGCATACCACCTTTCCTGGAACTGCCTTGCCGGGTAACTTTTCGCAGCCAATTTTTCTGTCGGAGTCACCACGTAGGATGGGTTCATGATTAATCGCCAATATGAAGATCTGCTTGCCGATATCCTCGCCAACGGAACTCGCAAGGGGGACCGCACCGGCACGGGTACCCTCTCTGTCTTCGGGCGCCAGCTGCGCTATCACCTGGCGGATGGTTTCCCGCGTATCACCACGAAGTTTGTGGCGATGAAGCCCATCAAGGGGGAGCTGCTGTGGTTCTTACGCGGCTCTACCAATATTGACTGGTTGCAACGCAATGGCATCACCATCTGGGATGAATGGGCTGATGAAAATGGTGAGCTCGGCCCGGTTTACGGCTACCAGTGGCGTAGCTGGCCCGCACCAGATGGCCGGCATATCGATCAGATCGCCCAGCTTTTGGAAACCCTGCGAACCAATCCGGATTCGCGGCGCATGATCGTTTCCGCTTGGAATGTGGCGGATCTGGATAAGATGGCTCTCCAGCCCTGCCATGCGTTCTTCCAGTTCTATGTGGCAGATGGCAAGCTTTCCTGCCAGCTCTACCAGCGCAGTGCGGATATGTTCCTCGGGGTGCCTTTCAATATCGCCTCCTATTCTCTCCTCACCCATATGATCGCCCAGCAGGTTGGCCTGGATGTTGGTGATTTCGTGTGGACGGGCGGGGATTGCCATATCTATCTCAACCACCTCGATCAGGTGCGTGAACAGATCAGCCGCGAACCTTATCCCTTCCCCACCCTGGAACTGCGCAAAGCGGATTCGCTCTTCTCTTATGAGATGGATGATATTTCCGCGGCGGAAGGCTACCAGCACCACCCCAAACTCACCGGCGCAGTCTCGGTTTAGGAGGCAGAATGCTCATTGCACAAATCTGGGCGGAAGCGCATGATCACGCCCTCGCAAAGGGCTTGCGCCTGCCCTGGAATGTTCCGGAAGATTCGGCCTTCTTCCGGGCAGCGGTCCGCGGGCGGCCCGTCATGATGGGGCGGAAAACCTGGATCTCGGCGGGGCGGCGGCCCATGCCCCACTCCCCCACCATCGTGGTGAGCACCCAGCAAGATTTCGAGGTTCCCGGTGCGCAACTAGCCACACATCTCGATGAAGCTTTCGCGCTGGCCCGCGCTACCGGAGCGGATGCGGCTTGGGTATGCGGGGGCGCCGGGATCTATGCCGAAACCCGGGAATGCTCGCACATACTCATCCGTACCGTTATCGATGCCGATGTGGATGCCGATATTTTCGCGCCCGCCATCGGCCCGGGCTGGGAACTCCGGCTGCGCTCACCCGGAAACGATTGGCATACCTCGCGCGCTGGGCTGCGCTATCGATACGAAGCCTGGGCTCGCCCCGGTGTTGCTATCCCGCAGAATCTGCTTCCCGCTACCCCGGATGCGGCCTGGCAGGTGGCCTAAATGCCGCGCGCGGGTGCCTTCTACCGCGGTCTGCAGAGTGCACGTACAGCGCGTGCTGCCGTGGCACTCAGCTGTGTGGCGTGCACACCCGCCAGCGATGCCGGTGGCCCACCCTCTCCCACCCCGCGGCCCATCACCGCCATCGTGCAGCTAGGTGATTCTTTTTCCTCCGGTAACGGGGCAGGCAACTACGAAGAAGATACCTGCCGGCGTTCCCCGGATAACTACTCGGCCCCGCTCGCCCGCGAACTCGGTGCCAGCTACACCAACGCCTCGTGTTCCGGGGCGCGCACATCCGATATTGCCGAACAAGTCAGCGCCGTCACTCCCGATACCTCGGTCGTTTTCCTCACCGCCGGCGGCAACAACGCCAACTTCGCCCGGATTATCAGCTCATGTTTCGTGCTCCGTACCCCGAATAGCTGCGAAGATGCCATGAACAAGGCCACCGCGGCACTTCCGGCTATCGAAGAAGCCACCGTAGAGATCCTGCGGGCCATCGATACCGCCTCCCAGGGCCAGGCCACCGCTATCCTGGTCGGCTACCCGCGGCTCTTCGCTGAACACTCCTACCTCATCCCGCCGGTGGCGGAAAGTTACGGTGCGGGGGCTACACTCGCCCGGCTCCAGGATGCTGCGGATGCCCTGCAAGAACGCGCGGCCGCCCAATTGCGGGAAGAAACCAGCTCCGCGCGTTTCCTCTTTGCCTCCACCCAGGAGCTATTCGCCGGGCACGAACCGCGTGCGCAAGCTTTCCACGATAATGAAGAAGCCTGGCTGGTCTCCCCCTTCTCATCCTCCGATGTTCGAGCGTGGATGCATCCCACCGCGCACGGCTACCACGTCGAAGCTACCTACCTGCGCGAACTCCTCGCCCGTGCCGGCTTCGCCATCCCCGCTAGCCCCGCTAGCCCCGAAAGTACGCCGCTCCCCTAGAGGTACACCTAGCGCCGGACACCTAGCGAGCTTCCGGCTTGGTCATCGCTGCGGGATTCACCCAGGCATCGAAATCCGCCGCACTCACCTCTCCCGAAGCTAAGGCGACGTCGCGCAGCGAACTCCCGGTGGCCTGGGCGGCGCGAGCCAGCTTGGCTGCGGCGTCGTACCCGATATGAGGGGCGAGTGCCGTGACCAGCATGAGGTTGCGATCCAGGTGCGCGGAGATGACATCGGTGCGCGGGGCGATGCCGGCCGCGCAGAAACGTTCGAAAGTGCGCAGGGCGTCACCGAGCAAACGCACGGCCTCCAGCACCGAAAACACCATGACCGGCTTGTACACATTGAGCTGGAAATTCCCTTGCGAGCCGGCGAAAGCCACCGCGGCGTCGTAACCAAAAACCGCGACGCACACCTGCGTAAGGGCCTCCGCCTGCGTCGGATTCACCTTGCCCGGCATAATCGAAGAACCCGGCTCGTTATCCGGAATCGCGATCTCACCGATACCGGTTCGCGGGCCAGAAGCATACCAGCGGATATCGTTCGCGATCTTCATGGCTGCCCCAGCCAACGTGCGCAGGCTCGCGGAAAAAGCCACGAGGTCATCGTGCGCGGCCAGAGCCGCGGGAAGATTCTCCGCCGGGCGGAAAGGCAAACCGGTAGCTTCCTCGAACAGCTCGCACACCCGCGCCGCGAAACACGGATGGGAATTCAGACCGGTGCCCACCGCGGTCCCGCCGAGCGCCACCTGGTACAGACCCGCAACGCTGGCCCGCACCCCCGCGAGCGCGCCCTCCAGCTGCGCCGCCCAGCTGCCCACCACCTGATCCCAGCGGATCGGGGTGGCATCCTGAAGATGGGTCCGCCCCACCATCACTACATCAGAAAACTGGCGAGCGCGGGCATGTAGTGTAGCCGCCAGGCTCTCCACCGCCGGGATGAGGTGACGGTGCGTCTCCCGAGCCACCGCCACGTACATCGCGGTCGGGAACACATCGTTGGACGACTGGCCCTTATTGACGTGGTCATTGGGGTGAACCGGGCTTTTGCCGCCGCGCTGGCCGGTGGCAATTTCATTCGCGCGGGCGGCAATCACCTCATTGGCGTTCATATTTGTTTGGGTGCCCGAACCGGTCTGGAACACCTTGAGGGGGAATTCCGCGTCAAGAACCCCCTCGGCAACCTCGCTGGCGGCCGCTGTGATAAGGGAAACAAGCTGCTCGTCCAGCACCCCGAGCTCACCGTTGGCGCGGGCGGCCGCACCTTTGAGCAACCCGAACGCGTGGATCAGGGGACCACCCCAGATGTAACGTTCCCCACCGATGGGGAAATGCTGGAGCGAGCGAGCCGTCTGCGCGCCCCAATAGTGCGCGGCGGGCACCGCAACCGGGCCCATCGAATCCGTTTCCGTGCGGGTGAGCTGATCCGCGCCCGTGAGCTGATCCACGCGAGTGCGGCGATTCGTGCCGGTGAGCTGATCTTTCGTCATGATTCCAAGGGTAGCGCCTATCCGGGCGGGAACGGCCAGGCCATCTGGGTTGTTACCACCGTGCCGACCGTCGCCTTTGCGAAGCCAGAGTGGCATCGCTCACGCTCACGGTATTTAGCCAGGAAAGACCGCCGTGGGCCGGTCATAAACATCTGCGCGCGCCGTGTTTATTAGGTAAAGTCAGGCGCGGACAAAGGAGGGGCATGGCTACGGAGCGGCGGCGCGGTTCGCGGGCACTTGATACCCCCACGCGCGGCAAACGCGCCTCCAAGCCCGCGCCTTCTTCCACCACGGAAAAAGCCTCGCTCCGGGACGAGCGTGACCAGCTGCGCGCGGAGTGCGAGAAGTTGCGCGCAGAGCACAAGAAGCTTCGCGATGAAGGCACCGCGCTCCGCCACGAAGCGGAACTGTTGCGCACGGAAAATTCGCAGCTGCGCGGCGAGCGCGAGGGTGCGCGGGCGGAGGTCGCCACTTTCCAGACCCGCGTGACCGAGCTAGAGGGCCTGGTGGCGGATTTGCGCCGTCGTGAAAAAGAGTTGGAAGCGGGCGTGGTGTACGCCTCGGGCGTGGAACAAAGTGCCGTGACTGCGCAGGCCCGCAGCGAGGACGCGATGCGACGCGCGGCCCGCCTGGTTGCGCGCGTGCGTAGTTTAGAGCAGCAGCTAGAAGAAGAACGACGGCGCTACGCGGCCCTCGAGGCGGCGGGTCGGGCTCGGGAAGCACGCCTGACCGTGGATTCGGCGCGCACCTCCGCCGCGCATGAGGAACGTTACACCAGCCAGATCCGCACTCTTGAGGTGCAGCTGCGCGAGGCTCAAGCGCAGCTGGCCGCCGCCCGCGTCCAGCTGGACACCGGCGAAGATGAGCTGGCCGAAGCCCGTACGGAGCTAGGCGAGGCCCGCTCCCAAGCGCAAACCCAGCGCTACCTGAGCCTCGGGCTGGGAGGACTCGCGGCAGCGCTGGGTATTGCTCTACTCATTGTGCTTCTCTAGTAAGACGGCACGTTCAGTGCCTCAATGTATTGTGCTTATTCCAATGAAGCTAACACCTTCAGCGAAGTTTCCAATGTGGCATCAATAGCTTTTGTAACAATTTCACGATCAGGTTCGTAGGAGGTCATGTCCTCGTCCTCATCCTTGAGGGGATTGCCGTCGATGGCCAAGATCGCGCCCGATTTGACTCGGTGGATTGAAGCCGTAATGAATAGCGCAGCTACCTCCATCTCAACTCCGATTGCCCCGGCATCGCGCCATTTTGGTTGGTCATTGCCAAGAATCGGACTCGGATAGAAGTTAGCGCTGGTAATAACTACTCCCGAATGCGTATTCAAGTCGGATTCTTCCGCGGTGTGCACAAGACTACTTGTAACCTGAAGATCAGGAACCGCAGGATAATTCATAGGAACGACAAGTTCTGTGTAGCCGTCACAGCGCACAGCACCAGTGACAACAAGAAGATCTCCGTCGACCACATCGCGCTGTACGCCACCCGCTGTACCAGCACGGATGATGTATTTTGCGCCGCCTCGACACAGCTCTTCAAAGCAGCACGCGGCCCCCGCAGCACCGACGCCATGCGAGGCAACCGTAATGAGTTTTCCTCCATATTCCCCAACGTAGGAATGGTATTCGCGATTTTTTGCAATGGGCTTTGCGTTGGTAAGAAGACCAGCAGCTTTTGCCGCTCGATCTGGGTCACCAACGACCAAAACTCGATCCGCAAGTTCCGCTACCGGGATTTTCGTGAGAGCCAACGTTTCATCCTGCCCCTGCCGAAGTGGAACATATTCATTCTTACTCATCTATTTCTCCTTTGAAATTCTAAATATCTGAAAGTGCATCGTGGCATGGGCAAGAAGGGTCCACCTCCAAGCGAGCTACAGTTTCCGCAAGTGCTTTTTTAATTCGAGGCTGTCCATCGGCCACGGTTCGCCACACCAAGCCCGCGGTAACCGGATCATCCTGAACGCCTTCAACTCCCGCATCCAGATCTGAAACAAACGAGAGATTGCAGACACACATCCCCAGTTCACGAGCCAAAGTCGTTTCCGGGTGTTGTGTCATTGAGATGACGGAGAACCCTAGTTTTTGGAACACCTGTGACTCTGCACGAGTGGAAAAGCGTGGCCCTTGGATAACCACTGCAGTTCCACCGTCATGGTATTTCTCTTGCAAGCTGTCCAACGCTGCTACCGCAGCATCGTGCAAACGAGGACAGTATGGATCCGCTACCGACACATGGATAACCTTGGGTCCTTCGTAAAAGGTTTGATCCCGGCCCCAGGTGCGGTCAAAATACTGGTCCGTTATGACGAAGTCTCCCGGTGCGTAGTCAGCACGCAGAGACCCCACCACAGACGAGGTAACCAGCGTAGAAACACCAAGATTATGAAGCGCTTTGATATTTGCCCGGTAATTAATCATATGGGGTGGAACGCCATGATCCTTACCGTGCCGTGTCATGAAAGCGACTTCTTTTCCTCCGATTTCTCCAATAGATACTGCAGACGAAGGCCTTCCATATTCAGTATCTACAACAACATGTTCTGGGTCCTCTAGAAGTTCATATAGTCCGGACCCACCAATGATTCCCACCTTTGGCATTTCTATCACCATCCTGCTACTGCGGACATGCCACCGTCGACAACAAGGTCATGCCCACTAATAAAGCTGGCCGACTCCGATGCGAGGAAGACGCACGCACGGCCAATGTCTTGTGTATTTGCTGTTCTTCGGAGCGGAACCCCCGCCATCCAACTTTGGTAACCTGCCGGCCAACTTTCAGCCAACCTACCGTCACTATCGATGAGGCCAGGTGAAACCGAGTTAACTCGGATCCCGTATTTTCCAAATTCCAAAGCAAAATTGCGCGTCATCATTTTTACCCCGGCTTTGGAGGCATCGTAATGCGCGTGATTCATTGCCGGAATCGATGCCTCGACCGAGGCGATGTTGATGATAGAGCCAGCTACATTCGCGTGCACCATCCGAGATGCCATCTTTTTCGAGACAATAAACGTCCCGTTGAGATTGACATTTACTACTTGCTTCCATTGCCCGACCGTCATCTCTTCGAGCGAGATCACAGGTTGAACGCCAGCATTGTTGACGAGCACATCAACATTTCCACACTGTTGGAACGCTGCTTCGATCATTTCGTCAACGTCGGCTTCGGAGCAAATATCTCCAACCACCTGGAATGCAGATACGCCTATATCACGCAGTTCTTTTGCAAGTTCATTTGCTCTGGTGCTTTCACGCAAAGAGTGCACGATGACCGAAGCACCCGCCTGCGCAAAGACATGAGCAATTCCAGAACCGAGATTCCCATCGGCTCCCGTAATCAAAACGACTTTATCTTTTAGTTCGCTCATGCGTGAATCAGCTCCACTCCTTCGGGGAATGCGGTCTCTTTATCCCCGAGCAACATTGCTCGGTACGTGTTCTGAGCAGCCTGTTCTAATAGGGATGCACGCCTGAAAGCCATCTCAGGGTCTTCGCCAACCGTGCAGCAACCGTGGTGCGCAAGTATTGCACAGTTATGTTTTTCCATCTCACGCGCAGTCTCATCGGCAAGTTCGTCCGACCCATTGGGATAATAGGGAACAACACCAACAGACTTCACGTACAAAGCATCATCAAGCGTAAAGAACCGAATCTCGTAACCCAGAGCATTGAGTAGCACTGCCGTTTGGGGATGTAAATGGAAAACCGAATTGACATCCGAACGGGTCCGATAGATTCTGTCATGGAGTTTCCACTCACTTGAGGGCCGAGAATCGAAAGGACCGGTTTGCCCAATTTTCATTCTCGCGAAAGATGCCGGGGTTAGTTCATCAAGCCAGGTACCCGACTTGGTAATAAAATACTCATCGGAGTCAGGGATACGCACCGAAATATTACCGCCAGATCCCAGGACTAGTCCCGAGGATACTGCAGTATGTGCGTGCCGAATCAGGCTATCCACCAACTCCTCTGTCGTCTTGTACAATTTTCCTCCATGTGTTTGTCAACTTCTTACTCGCATCATCGAGAACTGAAAACGTCCCTCGCGGAAATACGTCTTGGCGAACAGAATCGGCAAATGATCTCTATCAAAATGCAACTGGTACAACCCTAAGAATGACTCGTCACGAGCTTCGTGTTGCATCCCAAAATCGCTCCCTACAACCGCATGTAGATCGGTCGAGGCGTATTTGATCGAGTGCCCCACAAGATCGCATAGTGCAAAAATCGAGCCGTGTATCGACTGCACATCGAATCCAGGAGGGAAGATTCCGGCGCGTATGACTTCGAACGATACCGAAACCATCGCTTTATTCGCTTCTACTTCACGACGAGTTTCGATAACTGGTTCATCATCCTCGAGACGCAGTAGCTTTATTTCTGTTTCGGTTGCCGCACGGAGACGTTTTTCGGTATATCGAATCGTTGGATCCATCCCCGCTGACGCAATTGTCTGAGTCATCGATGTTAACTCTGAGAGGTTAGAAGCCATCACCGCTTGCACGTCAGTAACAAAGGTTCCTGAGCCCCGGCGACGAATAACTAAACCCTGAGCGGCCAACTCTTGTAATGCCGACCGCAAGGTATTTCGAGATACCCCAAGTTCCGCTGCAAGCACCGGTTCAGAGTCCAGCGCTTCGCCCGGTTCCCACTCACCCGAATGGATTCTCTTTCTTAGAACCGATGCCACTTCCGCGGCCGCACCGACATTGGGGGCGCGTGTGACCACTGGAGTTACCGGGTTATCAGAATGCGGATAAATAGGGCTCAGAGTCATATCATTTCCCTTCGTCGTGCTTTTGCAATGACTTTATCCCATAGGCATCCTGCATCTCCTTACTTGCGATTTCGAACCCTTCCCAAGAAAAGCCTGGGGCCATAGTTGTACCCAGGAGAGTCCACTCTCCTAGAGACATCGATCCTTGCCACACGCCAGCTTTCACCACGTGCTGAGGTCGCTGTCCTGCCCTCAAATCGTTCCCGAGTATCGTTTCCCTGCGTTCACCGCTTTCATCTATTTCGACTAGAAGCAACGGTGCCCCGGCATACCAGTGATATACCTCGGGACCGCTCAATCTGTGGAGTTCAGACCACTGATCTCCACCCACGAGGTAGTAGATCGCCGTGGAATACTCATCCGCATAGGTTTGCCGATGCAGTCCTCCTTCCTGGTCAAGCTCAGAAAGATCTAGCAGCTGTGCAATTTCCTCACGTGTCAATGGATTCACGTTTCGTCTCCTCCTTCTTTTTCTTGACAAAATTCACTGTCGTAAGCAATAGCGCTAGCAAAGTAACGACATACGGTGCGGCATCGGTTACCTGCGTCGGAATCCCAATTCCCTGCGCTCGGAAACCAAGCGCTTCAGCCGTACCAAAGAGGGCCGCGGCACCGAGAACCCCAATAGGATGAGAACGTGCGAGCATGACTGCCACAACCGCAATCCACCCACGCCCAGCGGACATCTCTTCAGAGAATTGCACAACGTTCCCCAATGCCAGCTGAGCACCACCTAGTCCGCACAGGAGGCCCGAAATGATGACCGCAGCGTACTTGTACGAAACGGGATTCACGCCAAGGGTTTGTGCCGCGAGTGGCTTTTCTCCAACCCCACGAAGCCGCAACCCAAGTGGCGTACGGAAGATAACGATCCATGCGACGAAAACAAGTACGAATGCGAGGTAGCCCAGCACCGTTTGACTGAATAGCGCATTTCCAATCCACGGAATGTCACTGAGCAAGGGGATCGAATAGGTTTTCAATCCTACGATCCGCGGATCCACGAAGGTACCCGATGTGTGGAAAAGCCCCACCAAAAGGAAGGAGGTGACGCCCGTCGCCAGAATATTCATAGCGACGCCAATAACGATTGGTTCCGCCCCGCGGTTGACGCTCCCATAGGCCAAGATCAATGTAAAGACTCCCGCAGCAAACATGCCTCCCAGCGCACCCGGGAAAGCACTGCCGGTGTAATACGAAGTTGCCACCGCAAAGAAGCACCCGATCAAGAGTTGCCCCTCAAGCGCAATATTGAATATGCCTGCTTTATCGCAGATCAAACCGCCGAGCGCAGCAAACAAAATTGGAATAAGAGCTCGAACAATAGAATCGATGAGTGCAGCATCAAACATTACTTCTCGCCTCCTTCAGCAAAGGCGTATTTTTCGGCCTGAGATTGTGATGGCGATGTATTACCTGTCGTTTCATCATCAGGGTCTATCTTCTGCTTCTTCTTGAAGGACGGAAGCGCAACCCTGAATACGATCAAAACGATAACGACGCCCTGAATTACGGCAGCAATCTGGGGAGACATTCCCAAACCTCGGCTCATTGAACCAGCGCCTGCCATAATGGCACCGAAGAACAACCCCGCAATAAGAACTGCGTAAGGACGGTACAGGGCTAGAAGTGCAACCATCAAGCCGGTCCATGCGTACCCGGACGATAGCAGAGCTCCGTCAATAAGACGTGTTTCGGGAGCTCCGATCGTTAGCATCACGCCAACAAGCCCGGCTATCCCACCGGACAGAGCCATAACTTGGAGGCTGAGCTTCCGCTCACTCCCACCGCCGTACCGAATGAACATTGGATTCTTGCCGTTGAGGCCGGATTCATATCCAAAAATGGTATTCCGGTTCACGTACGCCATTCCGATCACGACTAGGAGAATGATAACGAATGACCAATTCACAGAATTACCGATAGTGGAAATGAAGTTACCTCGTCCAAGGCTTTCCGATATCGACTTGCCGAGCCCGGATTTCAAGGGGAGAAGCATGGGGATCTGAACGTCAAGAGATATCTGTTCCGAGGCAACCATCTGCGATGACTGGTCTTTCAACGGGTATCGAATCATCCACGACGCGAAGAAGCGAGCCGGATATGAGAGTAGAAGCGACGTGATGAGGATTGGTACCCCGGGCCAGAACTGCAAAACACCAGAGAGCAACGCCCAGAGCATTCCGCCGATAATGCCACCGAGAATGGCACATAGCATGACAAGCATGCCGGGACCAGGCATATAGAGAGCCACCATGCCGCCCACTAGCCCGCCCATGATCATTTGACCTTCAGTGCCGATGTTTAGAATCCCGGATCGGAAAGCAACCGCTGTCGCCATTGCCATTCCAGTAAGAGGAATCGCTCGCTGAATTGCATTCGTCACTCCGGCAGAGGTAAGGAATGAGCCCTCTGCCATCGTTTTATAGGCATCTGTGGGTGAATACCCCGCAGCAGCGATAAATATCGCTCCGATTATAAACGCAGCAAGAATTGACAGAGGAATCGGCCCCGCCAACCAACGCAAAGTCGCGTTCATTTTAGTCTTCATTGTTTAGTACACCTCCTGCCATGAGTAGGCCCAGCTTGCTTTCAGTGGCTTCGCCAACTGGCATCTCGGCTACTATCTCGCCTTCATACATGACGGCAACGCGAGTGGATAGCGAGAGAATCTCACTGAGTTCCGCGCTAATCAGGAGAATTCCACCACCAGCATCTCGATAGTGGGTCAACGTCGAATGGATAAACTCAATAGCTCCAATGTCAACACCACGGGTTGGCTGCTCCGCTACTAATAGTGGTGAGTTGTATTCCAATTCGCGCGCAATGAGTATCTTTTGCAGATTTCCACCAGAAAGGGTGCCAACCGCAATACTCTCATTCGCGATCTTGACTGAGAATTTCTCAATAAGCCGTCGTGCGAAAGATGCACGGGCAGTGCGATCAATGATTCCTTTCCGTTTAGTCAATTCTTTGCTGCGATGGTGCCCCATTGCTAGATTCTCTTCAGCAGATGCATCGGGCGCCGCGCCCACGCCTTGCCTATCTTCCGGGATATACGAAAGTCCCTTTTCGCGCCGTTTCCGCACAGTTGCTCTAGTAACATCAGATCCCGATATGGCTACTGAACCGCTCGTGATTGGAATCAGACCCGCGATGGCACTCGCTAATTCGCTTTGTCCATTTCCGGCTACTCCAGCTATTCCAAGAATTTCTCCCTCGCGAACTTCGAGCGAGAGATTACGAACTTTCGCTTGCTTTTGGGAGTCTTGAACGCAGAGGTTCTTCACCTCAAGCACCGTGCGTCCCGGAGCGAGTTGGGAGGGCGCCTGCGTAAGGTCAACATCACGCCCCGTCATCGCGTGCGTGACTGATTCCGGAGTTGCTTCAGCAGTATTCATTCGAGCTACCACTTGCCCATCTCGCAAAACAGTAACCCGATCAGAGATTTCCATAACCTCACGGAGTTTGTGGGTAATAAGAATGATCGTCTGACCCTGCTTCTTGAGCTGCCGCAAAACATCAAATAATTGGTCTGTTTCTTGCGGCGTCAACACGGCCGTTGGTTCATCCAGGATCAATACCTTCGCACCTCGATAGAGAACCTTAATGATCTCGGCGCGTTGCAGAAGACCTACCGGCGCATCTGCTACGCGCATAAGTGGATCAACATCCAAACCAAAACGTTGCGCGTAACTTTCAACAATTTCGACAGCTTCAGACCGATTAATCAATCCTCCGGTTGTTGGTTCCTTTCGGAACACAACATTCTCAGCAACCGTCATGGACGGGAACATCTGGAACTCTTGGAATACCATTCCAATTCCTGCCCTGATGGCATCCAGAGGGCTTGCGAAGTGGACTTCCTTCCCATCGAGGAAGATCGAACCTTCATCCGGAGTGTAAAGTCCAGACAGGATAGACATCAGGACTGATTTCCCCGCGCCGTTCTCGCCCATGAGCGCATGAATCTCACCCTTATTCACCGAAAAAGTGACGTTCTTATTCGCCTGGACACCGGGGAAGGATTTTGTGATGCCTCTCATTTCGATATCAAGCATTGGCATCCTCCCTTCTTACAAAACTGGAGTGGGGCCGTGTAGGTTTCCAGCCCCACTCCATTGGGATTAGTTAAACTTGCCGGTTGCGTCAGGTGGCGTGATTTCGCCGTCGATAATTTTTTGCTTGATTTCCGCAAGCTTCGCAACCACATCAGGATGATCCATGACCGTGCATTGCGATTCGGCCGCACCCGGAGCGAGCGAAACAAGATCCATTCCGCCTTCTGCCAAGCCGAAGGATGAGAATGATTCAGCCTGTCCAGCATCAATCTTGTCGATAAGTTGTGGAATCAGCGAATCCATGAGTTTCAGAGTGCCGTCACCAACTCCGCCAGGAGTCAGCGGGCACTGATTCACATCTACGCCGTACCCGGTTACACCGCCACTTCCAGTCGCCTCAAAAATGCCACCGTTGGATCCGGAAGCTACCGCGAAGATATGGTCCACTCCCTGAGCAACTAAAGCAGATGCCTGCTCCTTGGCTCGTGCAGGATCGGAGAAGGGACTGTCACCGCCGATGAACAGCTGTTGGTCGGAGACCGCAGGATTGGCAGCCTTGGCTCCCGCTGCGTACGCATCGGTGTACCGGTGAATGAACGGAATGTCCACCGCTCCGACCGAGCCTACGCGATTGCTCTTTGTGAGCAACCCCGCCTCATATCCAAGTAGATAGGCAGCTTCGTGCTCGCGGAAGACTGCACAGTACATATTTGACGGGTAGGGGCCCGGCGGGCAGTCGTCAATGTGAATGAACTTCTGGTCCGGATAACGTTCCGCATATTCGAACGCCACATCAGTGTAGGAATACGTAATCGTTACGATATAGTCAGGGTTTTCGGCAATCGCTTGATCCATATTTTGCCGGATCGAGGTCTGGTCTGAATTTCCCTCATAAACCTTGGCGGTTCCACCGTGCTTTTCGGCGGCTTTTTCAACACCAATCTTTCCTGATTCCAGGAACTTGTTTACACCGATGGGATCATTTGTCAGGTAAATATAAGTAGGGCCATCAGAACCGCCATTAGCAGTTCCGTTATCGGCGTTGTCACTTCCACCGCACCCAGTGAGTGACAGGGCAGCGACACCTAAGATAGCCGCAAGCTTTGACTTCGCCTTTGAAGTAGCCACGCTGTTCTCCTTAGCTAATTTCTATTTTGTGCGAATTGGTCCGAGAGGTACCGTTGCGAGTGTTTCACCACGATCAATACGAATGACTCTCCGATCCGTGACAATAGCGGTGATATTCTCGTGCGGCGTCACGTCAAAAGCGGGATTAATAGCTTCTGTGCCTTCAGGAGCTGTCCGGACTCCGTGGAAGTTTGCAACTTCCTCGCTACCACGATCTTCGATCTTGATATCAGCACCCGTCTTCGTCGCCATGTCGATCGTAGATTCCGGAGCCACGATAATGACCGGAAGATTCATCGCCTTAGCGCCGAGCGACAGCGAGTAAGTACCAATTTTATTAGCAGTATCACCATTAGCTGCAATGCGATCTGCGCCGGCGAAGAACGCCTGGGCAAAGCCCCGACGAAGTAGGAAAGGCCCCGCGGAATCAACAATGAGTCGGTAAGGTGCTCCCATTTGCTGGAGTTCCCACGCGGTAAGCCGCGAGCCCTGCAGAAGGGGACGAGTTTCAACGGGAAGCGCTTCCTTGAGAGTTCCTCGCTCAAACATGGTCTGGATAACACCGAGGGCGGTTCCCCGCTCCACGCACGCCAAACCACCGGTGTTGCAGACAGTCATAACCGAATGCTGCCCTTCACCAAGCAGTTCTTCCATAAGATCCGCGCCATATTGCCCCATGGAGTAACACGAAGCAATGTCCTCATCGCGAATCTTGAGAGCTTCTTCCAGAATCCTGTCTTTACCTTTACTCGCGTACTGCATAACGCGTTTAACGCCCCAGGAAAGGTTGACGGCCGTCGGACGAGCATTTGCGAGGCGATCTGCAGCATCTTCTAAGTCACTTCCGCTCAAGCCCTGTTGAGCGACTAGTGCGACACCGAGCCCTCCAGACACTCCGAGAGCGGGTGCACCGCGTACAGCCAGTCGCTTGATGTCGTCAATAAGCTCGTCAAGATCTGACACTTTTCGTACCACCAGTTCACCCGGCAGTTTCGTCTGGTCAATGAGTTCAATATGCCCATCGATCCAATCAATAGTCCTCATTGACTACCTCCTTCATCTTGTAAGTTGTTCTACAAGCCTGTCACAGCTGTGCTATCTTGTCAATAAGTTGTTCTACATCTACATCTATTGTTGGACATGTACTCACAAGGGGGTAAGTACGTATGGATCAGAAAACGTTACTTGAGGCTTTCGGATGGCTAGGATCACTCCTTGTCGTTCTTTCGCTAATCCTGCCTAACCAAAGAAAGTTTCGCTTTTGGAACTTTGTCGGCAGCGGTATCGCCGCTATTTACAACCTCATACTGGGCATTTGGCCTATGGTTATCATGAATACAGCAATCGTCGTCATTGATCTTTACTGGCTCCAACGACTCATGCGAGAGGAGCGTAACCCCCGGAAAGATGCAGATTCTGACGCGCATTCCCCGGCGTCAACACCCACTTCCAATACATAAGGACCTGCAAAGAAATTTCAACACCCACAGGAGTTTTCAATGAAGAAGCTAATCCTAGATCTTGATACTGGAATCGACGATTGCCTGGCGCTTGCCTACGCTTTAGGTTCCCCGGAAGTGGAAATTATTGGTATCACCGGAACGTTCGGGAACGTTCAACGGGATACGGGCGTTCAGAACAGTCTCGCCCTTCTTGACCTGTTCGGTCGTCAAGACATTCCCGTATTTGCCGGAGCTTCCCACGCACTCCAACGTTCTACCTTCGATGTCCAAGAAGCATCGGCACTCATTCACGGTAGAAACGGCCTCGGTAACGTACAGATCCCGAAATCCAACCGTCAGCCTGAACATGCACCTGCTTGTGACTTCCTTATCGAATCCGCAAAGGAACATGGCGAGAATCTAACACTAGTGGCAACTGGACCGATGACTAACCTTGCCCAGGCTTTGGAAAAAGACCCAGAATTCCACAATGGATGCCAGATCACCATCATGGGCGGTGCCTTAACAGTTCCGGGCAACTGTAATCCAGTACAAGAGGCAAATATCTCCCAGGATCCAGAAGCTGCCGATATACTGTTCCGTTCTGGAACGGCGATCACCATGGTCGGTTTAGACGTGACACTACAAACACTCCTTACGTACAAAGAAACCGCAGCCTGGCGGCAAATTGGAACACCCGCAGCGAACTACGTGGCTGAGATAACGGATTCATACATCCAGGCATACGGCACAATCGCCCCGTATTTAGGAGGCTGTGGACTTCACGATCCGCTCGCGGTAGCTATAGCAATAGATCCATCGCTCGCCTCTTTCTTCACAACTAATCTGAAGGTCGATTTGTCAGAACCTTTCCGCGGCAGGACAATCGGAGACGAGCAGCGCCTTAACAATCCGCATAAGACCGTCAAGGTAGCACTCACGGTCGATGCTGAACGCTTTTTAAAGGAGTTTATGCACCGCGTATCTACTCTCCTACGCAGCCGCACGTTCTAGAAACGGCACCCAAGCGTGATCTTCGGCGGCGAATTCACTTCTCTCCCGCACCGCTGCGCCCCGCGTGCTCTTCCGGTTCCGCCCGGTGCGATGCTGGTGCAATCGGGGCGCCAGGCCCTCGGCCTTATCGCCCAGGCTCTCGCCGCCCGCGGTATCCGCCGCATCATCGCGCCGGGCTTTCTGTGCGCGACCGCGGTCGAGCCTTTCCAGCTCGAAGGCATCCGGGTCCACTGGGTGCAGGTCGGCCCGGATCTCCTGCCCGCCCCGGCCCGGCTCGCCCCGCTCCTCACCGACCCGCTGCGCTGCGCGGTCCTCATCTCCACCACCTTCGGAGCTTGGCCCGCGCCCGAGTTGCGCGCCGTGCTTGCGGAGTGGGAGGGCCGCGGTGGCGTCGTCGTCGCCGATCTCACGCACGCACCCTTCGGTGCCGCTACCCAGGACGTCCCGGCACGTTATGCCGCGGCATCGTTGCGGAAGTGGTTTCCGATTCCCGACGGCGCCTGGGCGCTCGGCCCCTCGCTTCCCGCCGCGGCTGCGGGTAATGCGGCGGCGCGCGAAGCGACCCGGCGCGGCCTGCTGCAATTGCGCGGGGAGGAGAACGACGGCGCAGCTGAGGCCGCCATCGATGCCGCTCTCAACCCGAGCTCAATGAGCGGGCCCGCCCGGGATATTCTCAGCCACCTGGATATTGCGGCGGCGCTGGAACGGCGGCGTGCAAATGCCCGGGTCCTGCGCGCGGCATTGCTGAACGAGGGGGTGCCGGAGGCTGCGCTATTCCGCGGCGGGGAAGAAAGCTGCGCGGCTACTAGCACCGCGACCGCGAGCAACGCGCCCGCTAGCCATGCTCCCTACGCGCTCGCGCTCCACCTGGACGCCCTACCGCCGCACTGGCCCGCCCCGCACCATTGGGCCGAGCGCCTCGCCGCCCACGGAGTTTTCACCCCCGCTTTCTGGCCGCGCCTGACCCATATGATCGACTGGCCACATGTCCTCGCCCTACCCATCGACCAGCGCTACACACCCGCGCAGATGCCGGAGCTGGCGCTGCGGGTGGTGCAGCACTGGGCAGGGTAGAACAGGCAGACTTAGCGGGCAGCCGCGAGCGCTGCGCTGACCGTTTCGCTCAGTTCTTTCCAGGAGACGATGAACTTCTCCACGCCTTCGCGTTCGAGCTGGGCGGCCACATCGCCCATATCCACGCCCACCGCGGCGAGTTCCTCGAAGACCCGGTGTGCCTGCCCGTAGTTTTCACGCACGGTATCCCCGGTGATGTCCGCGTGATCCGCGGTGGCCTCCAGGGTTTTCTCCGGCATGGTGTTCACGGTTGCGGGAGCCACCAGCTCGGTGACGTAGAGGGTATCCGGGTAATTCGGGTTCTTCACCCCGGTGGATGCCCACAGCGGGCGCTGGGCATGCGCGTGGTCCGCGGCCAGCACGGTGAAACGTTCGGACGCGAATTTCTTTTCGAAGATTTCGTAGACCAGGCGGGCATTGGCCACCCCGGCCTTGCCGCGTAGTGCCAGGGCTTCCTCGGTACCGATCTTCTCCAGGCGGGCATCCACTTCAGTATCCACGCGGGAAACGAAAAGCGAAGCCACCGAGTGAATATCGCTGAGGGCATGCCCGGAACGCTGGGCCTTTTCCAGGCCGGCGAGGTAGGCATCCACGACCTCGCCGTAGCGCGCCAGGGAGAAAATCAGGGTGACGTTCACGGAGATCCCGTGCCCGATCACTTCGGTAATAGCGGGCAGGCCTTCCTTCGTGGCCGGGATTTTGATCATGGCATTCGGGCGGTTCACCCGGTCCCACAGCTGGCGGGCCTGGGCCACGGTAGCCGAGGTATCGTGTGCTAATTCCGGGGAGACTTCGATGGAAACACGCCCGTCTTCCCCGCCTGTTTCCTCAAAGATCGGGCGGAATATATCGCAGGCGTCCTGCACGTCCTTGATAATGATGTCGAAAATGGCCTCGTCGCCATCCTTGCCGGCCGCCGCGGTGGCGGCCACCTGCTCGGTATAGCTTTCCCCGTTGCGCAGGGCCGCGGCGAAAATTGTGGGATTCGTGGTCACGCCCCGCACCGTATGCGTATCGATGAGGGAAGCGAGATTCCCGGAGGCAATACGCTCGCGGGATAGATCATCCAGCCAGATACTCACTCCGGCGGCGCTCAAGCTAGCGGTACTCATGCTTGCTGTCCTTTCTCAGTGGTACCCGAAGGCATCCTAGTTACCCGCAGCGTCGCGGATCTCCAGGTTGTGCGGGGCGGGGTGGTCGAGAGTGCGACCCACCGTGCACGCCCGCTCAATGGCGCGGTCCACCCGCCCCAGTAGCGCAGCGCGTGCCTCTTCTGGCATATCGGCAAACTCCACCTCGAGGGCGGTATGGAAAGCGGTGAAGCGGTTTTCCTCGCGGTTCGCATCCGCACTCACCGTGAACGTGGCGTGATAATCCTCCCCGAGCGCCTGCTCAAAACGGGAATCCGCGCTGAGGGCCTGGCACCCGGCCACCGCCAGCTGCATGAGTTCCCCGGGGGTAAATTGTTCGGGGCCTTTCCCGATTTCCACGCTGGCACCGCGATCATTAACGGCGGTGAAATGAAGATGCCCGATACGCCGGGCAGAGAGCTGAGCCATAGCTACCTCCTTGTTTCTTTCACTTTACGGGAAAGCTCAGCGCCGTGGTGAGCGCGCTTTCCACCAGCGGAAAAGTCCGGCCAAGAAAAGACCGACCGCTGCCAGTACGCAAGCTCCCCAGAGCGCGGGCGTGAAGGAGCCCCCGTGGGCACCGGCACTTGCCGCGGCCCAGCGTGGGGCGACGACGGCGGCCAGTGAGAAACCGAGGAACATGAGGCCGTAGTTGGTTCCGTTATGGCGCGGCCCGAAGCTTTGCATGGTCAGCGGCGCGAAGAGACTCATGGTGCCCCCGAAAGCCAGGGCCACGAGGATGGCTCCGGTGAGGAAGAGCGCCGTCGCCCCGCGCCCGGATAGCGCAAGAAGCGCGAGCCCACCGGCCGCGCAACCGAGCACCGCCACCAGGCACAGCGGGATGCCGATACGGTCGGAAAGCCAGCCCCAGGCCAGCCGCCCGGCCGCGTTCGCAACCGCGAAAAGCGAGACGGTGAGAGCCGCGGTTGCGGCGTCGAACCCAATACTGGTGGCAAGCGGCGCCATATTGGCGTTCACCATGATGCCACCGAACGCGGCCATAACGAAAATAGCGAGGATAAGCCAGAACGTGGGAGTGGCGAGCATCTGGCGCGGGCTGAGGCTCGCGCGCGGCCCGGCGGCTGCGGCGGTGCCCGCCGGGCGGGGCAAATAGGCCCCGTATTCTTCCCGGAAGGGACGCACCAGGAAGATAACCGCAGCTGCGTTAATGACCGTGAAAGCGATTCCGAGAATCACGAGGGCGCTCCGCACGCCGTATCCGGCGATGAGGTGCTGGCCGGCCGGGGCGATGATCATGGGGCCGATTCCCATCCCCGCGGTGATCAGGCCGGCCACCATGCCGCGCCGGTCGGGGAAGAAACGCATGGTATTCGTGAGCGCGGCCGAGTAGAAGAGACCCTGGCCGCCGCCGGTGACCAGTCCGTAGCTGAGCACGAAAAGCGGGAGGGAGGGTGCCAGGCCGGCCAGGATATGCCCCAGCCCGAAGCAGATACCGCCCACCGCCATCATCTGGGCCGCGTAGCCGCGCCGCAGCAGCGTACCCGAAGCGATCATAATGAAGGGCACCACCAGGGAGGCGAGCCCGAAAGCCAGCATGATATCCGGGGGTGCCCAGCCGCGGCTGGCGGCGAGCGGGCGCACAAAAATAGAGAAGGCGGTGAGCGCCCCGGTGGTCATAATGGCGAGAAGTGTTCCGATAAGAACGCGGCTGCGGCGCGGCATCGTTGCCGGCGGCTGAACGGCAGGTTCCTGAGCGGCGGGGTGAGTACTGGTCACGTTAGTCGTAATCTCCATTTTTCCAGAGCCGCACCGGGGCTTCGCACCCGGCTTGCATAGCGGCAAATGTTTCGGGTACGTCGATAATGCGCTGATTCTTCGAGCCGCGGAAGGTCAGGTCCCGAATGAACTGGGATTGGATAAAGGGCCCGTCCACCAGCACGTCCACGTGAGAAAGAAGTTCGCGTTTATCTTCGGTTTCTTCCAGGAGCTGCTCGAAGGTGTATCCACTCCAGCTCCAAATTGTTTTGGTATTCCCGAAGCGCTCGCGGAAACGCCGCGCCAAAGGCAGGAGAACCGGGGTATTGAGGAAAGGTTCCCCGCCCACGAAGGACACCCCGGCCACGTAGCTTTTCGCGCAGTCCGCGAGGATGCGTTCTTCGAGTTCTTCGGTATAGGGGGTGCCGTAGCGGAAACTCTGGGCCGCCACGTTATAGCAGCCCGGGCATTTGAAGGGGCACCCGGATACGTAAATTGCGCAGCGTACCCCTTCCCCGTCCACCATGACAAAGGGCTTGTAATCGGCAACGTAGCTGCGGGACAGGCGCCGCCCATCCCAGGCGCCCGGGCGCTTGGGCTGGTGCACCCCCGGAGCATCCGGCGGGGTGGTGAGCAGGCGCAATTCTCGCATTCTTCCTTACCTTTTCACAGTCCCTGAGTCGCAATACTCCCCGCGCCCGGCACATTCGCCGAGTGCGGGGAGCCTTGCGATAGTGCGCCCGCGAGGAGCTTAGGCGCAGGGACCGTCCATGTGCTTGACACGGGAAATGATTTCCTCGTGCCGGCCGTGCACCATGGGGCGCTTGACCGGGTTGCCGAGGTACCCGCAGGTCCGCTTGACGACGTCGCAACGGTCGGGATCATCATTGCCGCAGTTCGGGCACTTGAAGCCTTCCGCCGTGGGATCGAATTCCCCGCTGAAGCCACATTCGTAGCACTTATCAATCGGGGTATTGGTACCCAGGTAGGCCACCTTATCGTAAGCGTAATCCCATACCGCTTCCAGAGCCGCGGTGTTGTGGGTCAGCTTGGGGTACTCGCAATAGTGGATGAAGCCACCCTTGGTGTACTCCGCGTAGGGCGCTTCGAAGTCGATCTTCTCGAAGGGAGTGATCTTCTTGCGCACATCGTAATGGAAGGAATTTGTGTAGTAATCCTTCGCGGTGATATCCGGAACCGCACCGAAACGCTCGCGGTCCATGGAGCAGAAACGGTTGGTCAGGGACTCGGCCGGGGTGGAGTAAACGGAGAACCAGTAGGGGTACTCCTTCTTCCACTGGTCAGCGTACGCGCTCAGGCGGCGCACGATATCCAGCGTGAATTCCTTTGCTTCGGCATTGTGCTCCCACTCGGGGCCGTAGAACGCGGTAGCCGCTTCGTACAGGCCGATGTAGCCAATGGACAGCGTGGAACGCTGGTTGTGGAAGAACTTGGTCACATCCTCATCGCCCTCTTCCGCGCGGATACCCAGGGCACCGTAGCGGTAGAGAATGGGGGCGTTTTCCGGAGTGGCATCCTCGCAGCGCTGGGCGCGGTAGACCAGAGCTTCCTTAACCACCTGCATGCGCTCATCAAAGATCTTCCAGAAACGCTGCTTATCCCCGCGCGCCTGCAGTGCAATACGCGGCACGTTGAGAGTGACCACGCCCAGGTTATTACGCCCGGCGTTCACGGCCTCACCGGTTTCCGGATCCACCCACTTGGGCAGGAAGGAACGGCAGCCCATCGGAGCCTTGTAATCACCTTCCAGTTCGGTGAGGCGATCATAAGAGAGGACATCCGGATACATGCGCTTCGTGGAGCATTCCAGCGCGAGCTGCTTGACGTCGTAATTAGGATCCTCGGGATTGAGGTTAACTCCGCGGCGCAGCCCGAAAACCAGCTTCGGGAAGATCGCGGTGTGGCCATCGGCCCCGATGCCCTTAATGCGAATGGTGAGGATTGCCTTCTGGATTTCGCGTTCGAAACGGTTGGTACCCAAGCCGAAACCAAGGGTGACGAAAGGAGTCTGCCCGTTCGAGGAGTAGAGAGTATTGATCTCATACTCCAGGGACTGCATGGCATCGTAGATGTCTTTCTTCGTCTTTTCCCAGCAGTACTCATCGCGCTTATCTTCAGCGACCCAGCGCTGCGCATCCTTGAGGTGCTTGGCGTAATTGAGTTCCGCGTAGGGGGCAAGCACCTCATCGCAGCGATCCACCGAGCAGCCACCGTACTGGCTGGAGGCCACATTCGCGATGATTTGGGCGATCTGCGCGGTTGCGGTGTTAATGGAACGCGGGGATTCCACCCGGGCGTTGCCGATCTGGAAACCATCGCGCAGCATGCCTTCAATATCGATGAGGCAGCAATTGGTCATGGGCTGGAAGGGGTTGTAATCCAGATCGTGGAAGTGGATATCGCCCTTAATATGAGCATTGGCCACCGCCGGGGGCAGCAGGTACTTGAGAGCGTATGCCTTGGCCACCGCACCCGCGGTCAAATCACGCTGGGTGTTAAATACAGTGGAGTCCTTGTTCGCGTTCTCATTGACCACGGTCTTATCGCGCTGCATGAGCTTATCCAGGGAACGCGAAATATCCATGGCCTGTTCGCGCGCGGTATCGCGATCGTGGCGGTATTCGATATAGGCACGCGCCACCTGCGGGTAGCGGGAGGCCATGAGCACGTTTTCCACTTCCGTTTGAATGGTGGGAACGTCAAGCTTCTCAGCATCAAGATGATCGATCACCGTACGGGTGGCTTCTTCAACGAATGCGTAATCGTCAATGCCCTGGCTGTTCATTGCCAGCGCGATTGCGCGGTAGATCTTACCGGCGTCAAAGCTAACCGACCGACCGTCACGCTTGGTAACAGCTACCCCCGTGGTCGTTGAGGTATCAATCAACATCTTGTGCCTCCGTAAAAATCGAACACTACATATAGTAGTCGTCCGGAATGACACCGGTGTGCTTTGTAGGCCACACGGGCGCGTTTTTTGCGCCGCGGGCATCCCCACCACCCCCGTAAAGGGCGACGTCGCGCCACTCTCAGCTCCACCCCGCCCATTTTATGATGTGTGACACATTTTCACAGGGCCGCGTTTCGCGGCATACATACACTCTCACCACTACCCCTAGGGGCATCGGCCGCCCGCCACCCCTACATCTTGCGATTGGGGAGAAAACGGCTCGAGGGAGCCATTTACGCCGCAAACCAACCCGCGGGCAGCTGGCGGCGTCGTCGCACTTCATCGCGGCAAGCCACAATTTAGGTGGTCTAGCTCACAAACGGGCCGGTAACGCCAACGTAAGTTAACGCAAGACTGTTGCACGCGTTTATTATCGGATGTGGTGGCGTACGCCACCCGGGTACTCAACCGAGGATCCGCACAAGATGCCAGCGCTGCCGTCCACGCGGACCACGCCGGCCCTATAAATGGAGTTTCAGCTATGAGTGCACCAGCTGACACTGCTCTTCCTCAGTATTCTGAGGAAGAGGAAAAATATATTATCCGGAACCGCCACGGTGTTCCGGTCGGAACAAAACCGCATACGAAGTGGACGCTGCCGCGCATCGCGGTGTGGGTCCTCGTAACAGCCCTCGGCGTTGCGGGCTGGTACATGCTCGCCTTCTATCGCGGTGAACAAGTCAATACGGCGTGGTTCGTGGTGACATCGGTCTGTACCTACATGATCGCCTACCGCTTCTACGCGCTCTTTATTCAAAAAACCATTATGAAGCCCGACGATTCCAACGCGACGCCGGCCGAACGCATCAATAACGGACGCGATTTCGACCCGACGAACCGCGTGGTGCTCTACGGGCATCACTTCGCCGCTATCGCCGGTGCCGGCCCGCTGGTGGGCCCGGTGCTGGCCGCCCAGATGGGCTACCTGCCCGGCACCCTGTGGATTATCTTCGGGGTGTGCGTGGCCGGCGCCGTCCAGGACATGCTCGTCCTCTTCTTCTCCATGCGTCGCGGCGGACGCAGCCTCGGCCAGATGGCCGTAGATGAAATCGGGAAGATCGGCGGGGCCGTGGCCGCCGTCATGATCCTCGTGATGCTCATGATCGTGCTGGCCGTGCTCGCCATGATCTGCGTGAACGCGCTGGCCGATTCGCCCTGGGGCGTTTTCGCCGTCGGTATGACCATCCCCATCGCGGTATGTATGGGCCTGTGGCTGCGCTTCGTCCAGCCCGGCAACATCACAATGGTCTCCATCGTTGGATTCATTGCGCTGCTCGGTGCGATTATCGGAGGCCGCTACGTGGCGGAATCCGATTTCGGCCAGGCGTTCCTGCACCTGTCCCCCACCACCCTCGTGTGGTGCATGATTGTGTACGGTTTCTTCGCGGCCGTGCTGCCCGTGTGGCTGCTCCTCACCCCGCGTGACTACCTGTCCACCTTCATGAAGGTCGGCACCATCGTGGTACTGGCCCTGGGCATTCTTATTGTGCGCCCGCTGGTGGAAATGCCGGCCGTCACCGAATTCGCCTCGAATACAGACGGACCGGTTTTCGCCGGGGAACTCTTCCCCTTCCTCTTTATTACCATCGCCTGCGGGGCACTGTCCGGGATGCACGCAACGGTTTCCTCCGGTACCTCCCCGAAGATGATCCAGAAGGAATCCCAGGTTCGCATGATCGGCTACGGCGGGATGCTCATGGAATCCTTCGTGGCAATTATGGCGCTGGCTGCGGCGTCGTCCCTCAACATGGGTATCTACTTCGGTATGAATACCTCCGAGCACACCACCGATAAGCTGGCGGGCACGGCCATCGTGCAGATGACCGATAACCGCGCCGAGCTTTCGGCCGCCGCGGTGCAAAACCTCGCGGTCACCGATACGCACGGCAATTCGGTGGAAGCCCGGTGGGAATCCTGGGATGAGAACGGCAACGAGAAAACCTACGTGGGAGCGGAGGCCTTCGATAAGGTCGCCGAAGACGTTGGGGAAACCTCCGTCACCTCACGTACCGGTGGTGCGCCCACCCTCGCGGTGGCCATCGCGCATATTCTGCACCAGGTGGGTGGCGGCCAGGCCATGATGGGCTTCTGGTACCACTTCGCGATTATGTTCGAGGCGCTCTTCATCCTCTCCGCCGTGGACGCCGTGACCCGCGTGGCCCGCTTCCAGCTGGGCGACGCGCTAGGCAATGTGCTGCCCAAGTTCAAGGATCCCTCCTGGCGGGTGGGCGCGTGGATTACCACGGCCATCGTGGTGGCGGCCTGGGGCTCGCTGCTGCTCATGGGCGTGACCGACCCGCGCGGCGGTATCCAAACCCTCTACCCGCTCTTCGGGGTGGCTAACCAGCTCATTGCCGCGATGGCGCTTATTTTGTGCACCGTGGTAGTGGTCAATAAGGGCTGGGCGAAGTGGGCCTGGATCCCGGGCATCGCCGCGGCCTTCGACCTGGTGGTCACCTTCGCGGCGTCCTGGCAGAAGATCTTCTCCTCCGACGCCGCCATCGGGTACTTCACCCAGAACACCAACGCTAAGGCAGCGCTCGCGAAGGCGCAGGCCGCCGGCGACACCGAGGCCATCGGTATCCAGTCCGCGATTGTGCGCAACACCTTCATCCAGGGCTGGCTCTCCGTCATCTTCCTGGCCACGGTGGCCTTCGTGCTGGTCTGCGCGATTATCAAGATCATCCGGGTTATCACCGCGAAGAAGTACGTGAATTCCGAAGATCCTTACCAGGAATCCAACTTCTACGCGCCTACCCAGCTCTTCCCGACCAAGTTGGAGAAGAAGGTGGTGGCGGAATACGCCGTCGTGGGCGACCCGGCGTTGATTCCCGGTTTCGATCACCGTAAGGGCGCGGCACCGCACGGTGCGGGTGCTGGTTCTGGCGATGGTTCTGGCGATGGTTCTGGTACGACGGCGCCCGCAGCCAAGGCGGGCTCTGCCAGCGACGCGGATTCTTCCGAGTCCGCCCAGCACTAGGAGATCAGGTCCATGTTTATTACCCAGCTTCGCGCCTTCGCGGCACATGCTCGCAGCCTGTGGCGGG
The DNA here is from genome assembly GCF_028864145.1 of Actinotignum schaalii. GTDB lineage: Bacteria > Actinomycetota > Actinomycetes > Actinomycetales > Actinomycetaceae > Actinotignum > Actinotignum schaalii_B. Next base: position 40,751 of record NZ_JARBHJ010000014.1, read on the forward strand.
ACTTCACCGGCGAATCGGCCTACGACAAATACGTAGCCCGGCATGCCCGTGAACACCCCGATCATCCGCCGCTTGCCGAACGTGATTTCTGGCGTCAGCGCGCAGCCTTCGACGAGGAGAATGTCTCCACCGGCTGCTGCTAAGCGCTGGGCGCTGGGCGCTGAACAGGTGCCGGGCGCTGAGCTGGCATGAGGCGCCGGGCTGGAAACTGGCCAATAACACCGCTCCCCGAACCTCGGACTTCGGTCCGCCGTTCGGGGAGCGGTGCTTTGTCCCACTTCCATGTGCCCCACTTCCCGCTCCGCACAAAATGCAACAGCAAATACATTAAGTTTTCCAAATCATGCACTGGGGTTGCTTTCTGCGGCACCTACCGCCATAGCGTTGCTTTCTGCGGCACCTACCGCCATAGCGTTGCTTTCTGTGGGCCCCGCCGTCATGACGTTGCTTTCTGCGGCACCTACCGCCATAGCGTTGCTTTCTGTGGGCCCCGCCGTCATAGCGTTGCTTTCCACAAGACCTACGGTCGAGAGGATGCATTTTCCGGTCTCCGAGAGGGCACCCGCGGCGATCACGAACAAAGTGGTACTGGAGCTACAACCAATACCCGATTTTCTGTCGTGCAGTACCACTCTGTCAGGCCCGACGTTCTCCAGTACCACTACGCCAACCAAACCCATCTGCAACACCGGTATACCGATATGACTCACCCCATCCCCAGCCAATCCACATACGCAGTCCGCCTCGCGCGCCCGCAGAGCCGGAGCTCCGCAGCGGCGGGGCGGGGTGTTTTTCCTGAGGTGTACTTCAAACGTACGACAAATGAAGTACAGCTCTGAAAACACGTAGTGCCTCGCCGGTTCAGAAAGCGCGATCTAGTCCGCCCGGTTCAGAGCGCTCGGTCTGGCCCGCCCGGCTCAGAGTGCCTGTCCGGACACCCCGAAAGACCCCGCACCGAAAGCCCCCGCACCGAAAGACCCACCCACCGTGGGACCTCGGGCCTAGACGCGGCGACGACCGGCCTCTCGCGGCGAAAGTGGCGCACACTTGTGTGGCGTCGTCGTACCTGGTCCCTATTACTGATCGCCCGGCCGACCTAGGATGAAAGAGAGGCAAAGGAGCCTCATCATTTTATGTCGAGGTAATTATGGGACGTTGTTTTTCTGTATCCACACACAAGAACACCTCGCGTCCACGCCGGCTGCTCCCCCTGCTCGGGGCGCTCGCGCTGGCTCCCGTTGCCCTAGGTTCGTGCGCCGCATCCGCGAGCGCGCCCGCCGGTGCGGCAACTGTGCACGGAGGTGAAGCAAATATCGTACTGCCTGACCTGTCGGGCGTGAGCGCGGTGGGCGGGGTTTCCGGCCGGCTGCTCCTCCTCATCGGGGTGGGGGTATGCGTGCTGGGACTGTGCTTCGGGCTCATCACGTATATGAATCTGCGTAAGCTTCCGGTGCATCGGGCCATGGCCGAGGTCGCGGACCTGATTTACGAAACCTGCAAGGCCTACCTGGTCAAGCAGGGGCGATTCCTGCTGGTGCTCTGGGCCTTCATCACCGCGGTGATCGTGGTCTACTACAAGTTCCTCGTGGGCTTCACGTGGGGCAAGCTCGCGATTGTGGTGGCGTTCTCGCTGCTGGGTATGGGCGGGTCCTACGCGGTGGCGTGGTTCGGGATTCGCGTGAACACCCTGGCCAATGCGCGCACGGCTTTCGCTTCGCTGCGCGGGCGCCCGCTGCCGCTGCACCAGGTGCCGCTGCGTTCGGGGATGTCCATCGGGATGGTGCTCATTTCCCTGGAACTGCTGATGATGCTCGTCATTTTGCTGTTCCTGCCCGCGGATGTGGCCGGGGCGTGCTTTATTGGCTTCGCCATCGGGGAATCCCTGGGGGCGTCGGCCCTGCGCATCGCCGGTGGTATTTTCACGAAGATTGCCGATATTGGCTCCGACCTCATGAAAATCGTGTTCAAAATTGATGAGGACGACCCGCGGAACCCGGGTGTTATCGCCGATTGCGTGGGTGATAATGCCGGGGATTCGGTGGGCCCCTCCGCGGACGGCTTCGAAACGTACGGGGTGACCGGGGTGGCGCTGGTGACCTTTATTGTGCTGGCCGTTCATGATCCGGCGCTGCAAGCCACCCTGCTGGTGTGGGTGTTCACGGTGCGGGTGGCGATGATTATCGCCTCGGCCTTGGCCTACGGGCTCAATGCGCGCCTGGCCGCGACCCGCTACGCGCAGGCCACCACCCTCAATTTCGAAAAACCGCTGAGTTCACTCGTGTGGCTCACCTCGATTTTCTGCATTGCTTGCGTGTACGGGATCTCCTGGCTCGTTTTGGGTGGGCACGACGGCGCACTGTGGCTCGCGCTCGCCACGATCGTCACCTGCGGGACTCTCGCGGGGGCGCTCATCCCGGAGCTGGTCAAGGTCTTCACCTCCACGACCTCGCGGCACGTGCGTGAAGTGGTGAAAAGTTCGCGCCAGGGCGGGGCTTCCCTCAATATTCTCTCCGGCGTGGTGGCCGGGAATTTCTCCGCTTTCTGGCTGGGTATCACCATTGTGGGGCTCATGGCCGGGGCATTCGTGATCGCGGATGCCACCCTGCGCGAGTTCATGCTAGCGCCGGCGGTTTTCGCTTTCGGTCTGGTGGCTTTCGGTTTCCTGGGCATGGGACCGGTGACGATCGCGGTGGATTCCTACGGGCCGGTAACCGATAACGCCCAGTCGGTTTACGAGCTCTCCCGCATTGAGGCCCTTCCTGATATCGACGCCGACATTCGCTCCGGTTTCGGTTTCGCGCCGCAGTGGGATCGCGCCAAGCTCATGTTGGAGGAGAACGACGGCGCCGGCAATACTTTCAAGGCAACCGCCAAGCCGGTGCTCATCGGTACCGCGGTGGTGGGTGCCACCACGATGATTTTCTCCATTATTATCGGGCTGACCGGCGGGCTGACCGCCGGGATCGAGATGCTGTCGCTCATGCACGCCCCGTTCCTGCTGGGGATTATCAGCGGGGGTGCGGTGATCTTCTGGTTCTCCGGGGCGTCGATGCAGGCGGTGACCACGGGGGCCTACCGGGCGGTGGAGTTCATCAAGGATTCCATCCACCTGGATAAGAATGCGGAGCGGGCTTCCCATGATGACTCGCGGCGCGTCGTCGAAATTTGTACCCAGTACGCGCAGCAGGGAATGCTCACGATTTTCCTGGCGGTTTTCTTCGCCACGCTGTCCTTCGCCTTTATCGAGCCGTACTTCTTCATCGGCTACCTCATTTCCATCGCTATTTTCGGCCTCTACCAGGCTATTTACATGGCGAATGCGGGCGGGGCCTGGGATAACGCGAAGAAGATCGTGGAGGTGGATTTGCACGCGAAGGGCACCGCGCTCCACGATGCCACCATCGTGGGTGATACCGTGGGCGATCCGTTCAAGGACACCTCCTCGGTGGCCCTCAACCCGATTATTAAGTTCACCACCCTCTTCGGCCTGCTCGCCGTGGAGCTGGCCGTGAGCCTCAATGCCCAGAATCTCACCGCGGTGGTCACCGGCCTGGCGGTGTGCTTCGGGGCCCTCGCGCTCGTCTTTATTTACCGCTCCTTCTACAGCATGCGAATCCAGGCCTCCACGGAGGATCCGCTGCTGGACGAGCCCGCATCCGCATCAGAATCTGCATCCGCATCAGAATCCGAACCCGGATCCGGATTCACCTCTGAACCCACCTCTGAACCCGAGAAGGGAGTCCTGGCATGAATATCGCCGTGCACTGGTCCGGCGCGCAGCTCAGCCCGGAAGGAAATATAGTCGGCCAGGATGCCGGCGCCACCCTGCTGCGGCGTCTCTTGCGTATTTTCCCGGGCGCCGCGGTTCTTGACCCGGGCGCCGCGGTTCTTGACCCGGCGGCAGCATCCGCGCAAGATCTTGCCCCGGATACGGTTGTTATCACTATGGATGTGCATGACACTCCGGCCCTGTGGGCGCGCCTGCGCAAGGCCGGCCACGCTACCCCGCGCCTCATGAATTTTGTGTGGCTGCCGGTGTCTACCCTGGAAAGCGCCGAGGAACTCGCCCCGGTGGCGCTTTCCTGCGCACTCTTCCCCACGTTCGCGAATTCGGAGCGCACCGCCGGGGAGATCCGCGAGATGGTCAATAAGTGGACGGTGCCGCCGCTGGCCGGGCGCCTGAAGCTGGGGTGGGTGAATCTCGGTTTCCGCCTCGATCACGTGCAGGAGCGGCACGAGCCGGACGTCCCGGTGGTGCTCTACCCCGCGATCTACCTTTCCCCGCGCAAACGCCCCGAGTTCTTTATGGATGTGCTGACCCGGGTGCGTGAGCTTATCCCGCTCACGGTGGAGATGCGCCTGCACGAAGCGCATCTGGTTTCCGAGAAAGCCATGACGTATTCGCGCCTGCCGTGGATGCACGTGGGGCCGCTCACCGATACCCGCACTTCGTATTACGAGGCTCTCGCGCATACCACGGCGTTCCTGGCCACGGCCGCGGAGGAATCCTACGGGCTGTCCTACGTGGAGGCGCTGGGCGCCGGGGCGCTCGGGGTATTCCCGGACGTAGCCTGGGCCCGCGCCCTGCTGCCCGAGCACTATCCCTTCTTCTATCCGGATGGCGATACCGCGGCCGCCGCGGCCATGCTCACCAGGGTTCTTACCCGCACCGCGCAGTGCCGGGCGGATCTGGATGCGGCTTGCGGCGGGAGTTTCCGCGAGTGGATCGCGGCGCATCACTCCGATGATGCCTTCGACCGGGAAATCACAGCCGCGGTGCGGAGGTGGTTCGCGTAGGAGTCGGTGCGGTGTGCGTAGGGTTAGGCGCAAACATAACGACGACGGCGCCAGCGCCTGCGGCCTCGCTTTGACCTCGCGTTTTATTCCTCGGTGATAGCGGGGGCGGGGCGGGCCGTGTAGGGCGTCGTCGTACCTACCAGGCGGTACGCGACGGTGCGGTTGAAGAAATCGACGACGACGCCAATTCCCAGCGCCATAATCGCGGTGCCAATGCCGATCACGCCGCTGCTGAGGTCGAAGCGGAAGAGTGCGAGGGCGATGAGGACCACGATGAAGTCCTGGGCCACGCGGAAGGTGCGGTAGGAGTGGCCCGGGAAACGGCGCAGGAGGACGGGGACGATGCAGTCGGCGGCGCCCTGCCCGATATCCGGGGTGATGTAGAGCGAGAGCCCGAGCGCGAAAATAACTAGCCCTACCGCGAGGTGGGCGAGCATCCCGGGGATGGAATACGTGAAAACGTAGATGGAATCGAGAATGCCGGTGAAGCTGGTGACGAGTACCCCGACCAGGGTGAAGTTGAGGACGGTGCCCAGCCCGAAGACTTTGTGATCGAAGGGGAAAATGAGAGCGATGAGGGCGATATTGACCGCCGGGACCACCCAGGAAAAAGACAGGCCCGTCACGTGGCTGACGCCCTGGAGGAGGGCCGTGAAAGGATCCACGCCGGCGTGACCTTTGAGGGCCACGGTGATGCCGATGGCGGTGAGGATCACGCCGATGAGGCATACCAGCGAGCGACGCAGCAGGCTGCCCGGGCGTAACGTCCATTCGCGGGCGCAGCGCAGTGTCTCAAACATGACGAGCCACCTTTTCAATCTCAGGGAAGCCGCCGTGCCACACCGCGGCATCACCAGCGTAGTGCATGCAGGCGGGCATTTCCTGGGCCGTGGCGGAGGTCGCTTTCGTCATTCGTGCGAGCGGCTTCATCTGCAAGGAGGGGCTGGTAGATCATCCTCTAGAGGATTCTCTACCAGCCCCTCGCTTGTGTTATGCGATTAGTTCAGCAGCTTATGCCTTGCGGCGCCGCGTCACCACGAGTCCACCGGCGAGCAGCAGGAGTGCTGCCGTGCCGGCAAGACCGACGCTCGTTGCACCTGTCACCTGAAGAGTCTTCTTGACCTTCTTGGGCTTCGGCGCAGGCTTACCGGGATCGTTCGGGTTCAACGGGTCGGTGCCGTTCTTGATTTCGTCACCGTCGTTGATACCGTCACCATCGGTATCGGCCTTGTTCGGGTTGGTCGCCTTGCCACCATTCTTGGCACCGGTCACCTCGTCACCATCGGTGAGTCCATCACCGTCAGTATCCGGGTTGAGCGGATCGGTATTACCGGGCTTGCCGTCCTTATTGAACTTATCGTCCTTGAACGGGTTCTTGGTGCCATTGACCTCATCACCGTCATTGATGCCGTCACCGTCGGTATCCGGGTTCTTCGGATCAGTACCGATCTTCTTCTCGTCCCCATCCGTCAGGCCATCGCCATCAGTATCGGGGTTGTTCGGATCGGTTCCATCCTTCTTCTCATCCCCATCCGTCACGCCGTCACCATCGGTATCGGCCTTATTCGGGTTGGTCGGCTTACCGTTGTTGTGCTTGCCAGTGACTTCGTCACCGTCATTCACGCCATCGCCATCCGAATCAGGGTTGAGCGGATCGGTATTACCAGGCTTACCGTTCGGGTCAGACTTGTCATCCTTGAACGGATTCTTGGTGCCATTGACCTCATCACCGTCATTGATGCCGTCACCGTCGGTATCCGGGTTCTTCGGATCAGTACCGATCTTCTTCTCGTCCCCATCCGTCAGGCCATCGCCATCAGTATCGGGGTTGTTCGGATCGGTTCCATCCTTCTTCTCATCCCCGTCCGTCACGCCGTCACCATCGGTATCGGCCTTATTCGGGTTGGTCGGCTTACCGTTGTTGTGCTTGCCAGTGACTTCGTCACCGTCATTCACGCCATCGCCATCCGAATCAGGGTTGAGCGGATCGGTATTACCAGGCTTACCGTTCGGGTCAGACTTGTCATCCTTGAACGGATTCTTGGTGCCATTGACCTCATCACCGTCATTGATGCCGTCACCGTCGGTATCCGGGTTCTTCGGATCAGTACCGATCTTCTTCTCTTCACCATCGGTGAGTCCGTCACCATCGGTATCCGGATCGGTCACCGTCACAGTCACGGTATCCAGTTCCTTACCATCCCGATCCTTGATAGTAACGACGACCTCGTCCTTATCCTTCGCATCGGGATCCGGAGTAACCGTGATCGAACCATCAGGATTGAGTGTCGCAGTACCCGGACCGTTCACTTCCACCGTTGTACCGTCAGGTACCGGCCCGCCGGTATTAGGAATATCAACCGGGACACCCGGCTTACTGCTTCCGTCATTCCAGATGGGCTTGTCCGGCTCGGTAACCGTTACCTTAGAAGTATCGAAGGCCTTGTCGCCGTCCTTGACGGTCACGGTGATTTCAGTACCCGGAGTAGCGTCACCAGGAACCTTCACAACAACATTGCCGTCCCCATCAAAGGAACAAGTAGCACCATTGGAAGCTTCACACGTAGCAGTATCCGGAATCGGACCATTAGCCGGATCCTTCGCAAGCGTCACATCCGAGCCAGGCTTACCATCACCATCACCCCAAGCCGGGCAACCATTATTAGAAGCCGGCCCAGCAACAGACGGGCACTGATCCAACGAATCAGGAACAGTATCACCATCAGTATCCGGATCAGTGACAGTCACCTTCGACGTATCAAACGTCTTATCACCATCCTTGATCGTGACAGTGATCTCGTCCTTATCCTTCGCGTCACCAGGAACCTTCACAACAACATTGCCGTCCCCATCAAAGGAACAAGTAGCACCATTGGAAGCTTCACACGTAGCAGTATCCGGAATCGGACCATTAGCCGGATCC
>NZ_JARBHJ010000015.1 GCF_028864145.1 Actinotignum schaalii
TCGGACTCGGCAAGACGATCAATATGGGCAGCCATCGCCGGATAATCAATCGCACCCGAATCATCGATCAACGTGACCGACGGGCAATACACACCAGAAAACATTCCAACCTCTTGTCAGTGGCGCGCGGCCAGCTACCCCGAATGGGCGGCATGCCGCGGCAGCCGTTCATATCTCTATTATAGAACTAAGTTCCGCCTAATGGGACTGTACAGGGCTTGCGCTACGTCACATTTCAGGAGCGCTCCGGCTAGTTTCGGACCCCGCACCGGGCAATTTCGCGCCCCTTCACGCAGTTTCACCTAGCGCCGCGGACCGGGCCCGTTAGCACTCCACCACATTGACGGCGAGCCCGCCCTCCGAGGTCTCCTTGTATTTGGAAAGCATATCCATCCCGGTTTGGCGCATAGTTTCCACCACGGTATCGAAGGAGACGGTATGGGAGCCGTCGCCCCACAGCGCGATATAGGCCGCATTAATAGATTTGACCGCCGCCATGGCATTGCGTTCGATGCACGGGATTTGCACCAGACCGCCCACCGGATCGCAGGTGAGGCCGAGGGAGTGCTCCATAGCAATTTCCGCTGCGTTTTCCACCTGGGCCGGGGTGCCGCCCAGGGCCTCCGCAAAACCTGCGGCCGCCATCGCGGAGGCCGAACCAACCTCCCCCTGGCAGCCCACTTCCGCCCCGGCAATGGACGCATTCGTTTTAATAATGCCGCCGATGGCCGCCCCGGCCAGCAAGAAGTTATACATCCCCTCGCGGGTGGCACCGGGCACAAAACGTTCATAGTACGTGAGGACCGCGGGAACGACGCCGGCCGCGCCGTTCGTCGGCGCGGTGACAATCCGGTGGCCGGCCGCATTTTCTTCGTTGATGGCCAGGGCGAAAAGATTGACCCACCCGAGCGCTTCCAGCTGATCCGCACGGTGCCCCGCCGCGGTTTTTTCTTCCAGCTCGCGGGCCAGCCCGGGGGCGCGCCGCTTCACGCGCAGCCCGCCCGGAAGAGTGCCCTCCGTGGCAATACCGGCTTTAATGGCCTCGCCCATAACCGCGTGTACCCGATCCATATGAGCAATAACGGCCCGGTGTGGGCGCAGCGCGGTTTCGTTAGCGAGCGCGAGTTCAGAGATGCGCATGCCCGTTTCGGAACAGAGCTCCAGCAGCTGTGCGGCGGTGAAAAATGGGTAGGGGACGGCGGTCTGGGCGGCGTCGGCCTGTTCTTCGGTGGCGAGTGGCGCCACCCGCGGTTCTGCCGGATCGCCCAGCTCTTCCATCACGAAACCGCCGCCCACCGAATAATAGGTGTGTTCGGCAAGGAGGTCCTCGCCCGCCCAGGCGCGCAGCGTCAGCGCATTAACGTGGTAGGGCAAAATATCGCGGGGACGGAAAATAATATCGCGCTCACGCACGAACGGTGTGGGGGCGAAACCGGGCACGGTGAGGGTTCCGGAGGTGTCGATAGCGGCTTCCATACCGTCCACCACCGCGATGGACACATTTTCCGGGCTGTAGCCGGATAGCCCAAGGAGCACCGCGCGGTCGGTATTATGCCCGCGTCCGGTGGCGGCCAGGGAACCGAAAAGATCCACGCGCAGGCTCGTGATGCGAGCGCCCGGAGCGCGGGCGGCCAGCAGCGTTGCGAAATGCAGCCCGGCGCGCATGGGTCCCACGGTATGCGACGACGACGGGCCTATCCCCACCCGGAACATATCGCAGACACCCAGGGGATTCGCGCGGTTTTCCTCCTCCCCGGATTCCCCGGTGGTGGTTTCGCCGGCGAGGATAGCGGCCGGGAGGGCGGCGCGCGGGGTGGCGGTGGGACGTTCGCTGAGGGAGACCGGAAGGGTATGCGCGGCGTCGTCGAAATCGGGGTTGAGCCGTAAACGCGAGGTCATACATGTCCTTCCGGTTGCTGGTGACGCACCGTTTGTGATCATACGGCAAGTGGCCGGGAGCTGCGCGCCCCCGGCCACTTTTGTGCCGCGCCGCGGGTGCCGGCGCGATCACCGTTATGTTAATTATTACTTGTTACTTGCCTGCCGGGCCTTCCCAACCGGGGACCAGCTGGTTCGGGCAGGTCTGGAGGTACTGGGCGAAAGCATCGTGTTCGGCCTGGGTGACGGTCAGCCCGTAGGTAGCCTTCACGCCGATCTGGCGCGCCACATATTGGCAGGTGAAGCTCTTATTCGCGGGGACCCATTCGGCGGCGGAACGCCCGGCCTTCTCCTTGGCCTGGTCCGCGGAGACGGCCTGCATATTGCGCGGGTCGCTGGCGAAGGCGGCGCGCTGCTCGTCCGTGAACTGGTTGGCGCCCGAAGCCCAGGCGTTATCGAGGCTGACGATGCGGTCCACCACCACGGTCTTGGTTCCCGCTTCGGGCCGCGCGTAGTCAACCATATTCCCGGTGTAGCTATCCACCAGGGTGCCGTAGGCGATGCCGCACCCGGAGGTGCCCGGCTGCACGCCGACGTTCACGAGGTCGCGGCGCAGCACGTCCGTGTAGACGTTACATGCGTCTTCGTTTGCCTCAGCGGCATCGGGACCGAACTTCGCCGGATCGGCTTTGTCGGTGGCGGAAGGCTCGGCAACGGTCAGGGTACCGAGAAGTTCGGTTGCGCTTTGCGGGTGCGCCGGGTTGGGGATAACGGCCGGGAGCTTTTCCGGCGGGGTTTCCGAAGCGGCGGGAGTGACGACGGCGGAGCTAGTAGCCGGAGCTGCGGAGCTGGCCGCGGGAGCGGAGGTGGCTGCCGCCTCATCACTACTCTTGGTGCATGCCCCCATCATCCCCGCAAGAATCGCCAAGGACCCCATGGCGGCAACGCACTTCGCGAGCGAGGTGCGGGCGGTGGTGGATGCGCCGTGGCCGGCGCTGCCAAAACTAGTGCGTGGCATGACTTCCTTCTCTTTTCGTTCTCTTTCGGATAGATCAAAGTCGTACGGCGCCAAAACGCCGCGTGACAATGGTAGACGCGCTATCGCACGGATTCAAAAGTGGAACGCATGGTGAAATACCTGGTGGACGTGGCGGATGGGGCGCAGGGCGGTGGTGGTATCCTGCGGGCTGGTTTGCGCGGCGGGGTGGGCGCGTGGTGCGACGGCGCGGCGGAACCCGGCGCGAGGCTTGTATCGCGCGGTCTCCGCCTTGCCGAACCCAGCGCGGGCAGGCATATATGTGTTTTGAGCTGTACTGCATCTGTAACACAATCGAAGTACAGCCGTGAAAATAAGGTGCCCCGCCCGGAGCCAGAACCGATACTGGCCGGGTGGGGCACCTATTCGCAATACGCGGTTTTGAGGCACTGTCGCCTAATGTCTGCACACCGCTACTTCACCGCGTGCCGCGCGCGAGAACGACCGAAAGCCACCGCGCCGCCGGCCACCAGCAGCAGCGTTGCCGCGCCGATAGCGCCGCTCATATCGCTTCCGGTTTCGGGGAGCTTCTGCGCGGGAGCCGCGTTCATCGCCACAGCTCGCTTTGCGGTAGTTGTTTTATTCCCTGCCGCGGAATACTTTGCTGCGGGATTGCCGGAAGGCTGGGGCGACGACGCATCGGGTACCTGCCCCGGCTTCTGCTCCGGAGTTGGGGCCTGCTGACGGGCCAATTCCAGATCTCGCTGGGCGGCCTGCAAGGCAAGGTTGGCCGCGGTCAGCTGCTGTTGTGCCTCCTCCTGGGCTTTCAACGCAACCTCTTCCGCTTCACGAGCCGCCTCGAGCGCGAGCGTTGCCTTACCGTGAGCATCCTGGGCGCTTTGCAGTGCGCCTTCAGCCGCCCGTGCCTTCTCCGTAGCTAGCCGAACATCCCACTGCCGTTCGTCGTGCTCATTCGAAGCATTGGCCAGTCGGGTTAGCGTCGCCTGGTGTTCAGCGGCGGTGGCACGCGCAGCATTGAGAGTGCGCAGCGCTTCCGCAGCCGCTTCACGCGCCTTATCCGCGGCAGCCTTTGCCTGGGTAACTTCCTGTTGCGCGGCCTGCGCGGCAGTTTGCGCGGCGGTCACATCCTTTTCCGCCTGCGCGAGCTTCGCGGTAGCGTCTGCCCAGGTCGGCTCCAGCTCCGCTACGCGTTCCTCGAGCCCAATGCGCTTCTTGGTAGCTTCTCCAGCGGTATCCCGCGCGGTATCACGCGCACCCTGTGCCTTGCCCAGCAGAGCATCAGCCTCTTGGAGGGCTTCTTGCTGAGCAGCCGTGGCGGCGTTGAGTTTGGCTTCCGCAGTGGCCAGTGCCTCCTGTGCAGCGGCAACCTCTTTTGCTGCCTCCATTGCTTTTTGAGTAGCCTTTTCAGACTCGGCTTTCGCAGTCACGAGATCCTGTGCCCGTTGCTCCGCGGTGGCCTGCGCCTGCTGTACTTGCTGTGCAGCTTGTTCCTTTGCAGTTACGGCCTTGTCGCGCTCAGCTTGTTTCTGCTGTGTGGTGTTACGCGCGGCTTCCAGCTTTGCCACTGCATCTGCATGAGCTTTCTTCGCAGCTTCGAGAGCCTGCTTCTTTTGCTCGGTTACCTTCTGTGCGTCAGCAATTTTTTGCTTCAGAGTAGCTAGAAGGTCCTTCACATCTTCCGGATCCAACTTCTCGAGATTTTCGAGCTGTTCGCTCAGGATCTTTTCGCGTGTTTGAGCATCCGCGAGAGCGCTCTCGGCTTTCTTTACGGCCGCTTCCTTTTCGGTTACTTGAATCGTAAGCGGTCCCTCAGCCTGTTCGAGTTTCTTGGCCTCGGCGTCCAGCTCCGCCGCCAGGCGCTCCGCTTCTGCTTTGGCCGCCTCAGCTTCGGTCACGGCCTTCTTTGCAGCCTGATCAGCTTCGGTGGCGGTGACCATAGCTTCTTGCGCCTTGCCGGCCTCCGTGGCCGCGCTCTCTTTCAGCGCGTCCTTCGCCTTCACCTCATCCTGCGCAGCCCGAACCGCATCCGATTCCTTACGGACCTTCTCTACTTCGGCCTTGACTACTTCATCGCGTTTGGCCTTCGCCTGTTCCAACTCCGCCTCGGCCTGCACCAGCGCTTCCAGCGCCGCGCTTTCCTGCTGCTTAAGCTCCGCGACTTCCTTGCCGAGCCGTTCCTTCTCCGAACGAGCCGCCGCATCCGCCTCGCGCGCCTTCGTCACCGCGTCACCGGCCGCCTGCGCAGCCGCGGCCTTTTCCTTAAGCTCAGCTTCTTTTCCGGCGACGCCGCCCGCGGCTTGCCGCGCAGCCGCTTCCGCTTTCTCGTAGGCAATCTGCGCGGCGGCAGCTTGGTCGGCGGATTCTTGGGCTTTATCAGCCGCCTGCCGGAGCTGGCCCTTCGCAGCCTTCCCCGCCTCGCTCACCTGATCCGCTGCCTGCTGGGCCGCTTCTGCCGCTTTTGTGGCATCAGCGAACTGCTTTTCGCTCTGCGCCACACCAGCTTGAGTTTGCACCGCGGCCGCCTCCGCTTCCGCAGCTTTCTTTTTCGCTTCAGTGGCAGCTGCGGTGAGTCGATCAACGTCGGCTTGGCGCGCCGCCACTGTTTCTTGGGCAGCCGCCACCTTCTTTTCCGCTTCGGCAAGGCCGGGCGCGGGGCGCGCGGCGGTAGCCGCGCGGGCGTCGTCGTTATTCTGCACCGGCTGCGCAATGGCTGCGCCGGCCGGTAGCAGCGCCACCGCTACTCCCGCTGTGAGAGCGGCGGCGAGGGCTCGGTGAGTATGGGTCCTCATGGTCATCCTTTCGAGGAAATGCATCCGGGCGAGACTGGCCCTGTGCCAGCTCTGCTGTGTGATGCGATAAGTTAATGCGACAAAGTCCAGATTCGTCTTGAAATTAACTGGGATTTTCTCAGGAGTCTGAGCGCCGGCCGCGAGCGCGCATAGCCACCGCGGCACCTCCGGCCAGCAGTAGAAGCGTGGCTGCACCAATGGCGCCGCTGGTATCGCTGCCGGTGTCGGGGAGTTTTTGAGCGGTCGCCGCGCCTTTCGTCACGGGAGCTGCGCTGTTCGCCGCGGGTGTGCCCGTCGCTGTTGCCGCGCCCGTGGCCGCGGGCGGGTTCTTCGCTGCCGGGTCCTGCTGGCGCGCGGCGGCGAGTTCCTGCTCAGCCGCGTGCGCAGCCACGCGTGCCGCGCCGAGCCTCTGCTCCGCCTGTTCCTGCGCGGCCTGGGCCTGCCGCAATCCTTCCTGCGCGGCAGTCACCGCGGCGGTAGCTTTCTCCTGCGCGGCCCGCGCTTCTTCGGCTACTTCACCGGCAAGCCGCGCGGCCTCGGTGGCCTGCTGCAACCGAGCCGAACGCTCATCGTATTTTTGCGCCTCGGAGATCAAGCGTTCCAGCTCAGCCTGCTGGTGCGCGGCCGCTCGCTGCGCATTTTCCGCAGCTTTCACTTTCTCCGCTTCAGCGGTTCGTGCGGCTTCCAGCTGCGCGTTCGCGGTCTGCACACCCCGTTCGGCCTGAGTCATGGCCTCCCGAGCCGCCGCCAGCTCCCGCTTCGCCTCCGCGTGCTGGGCCGCCGCCTCCGCGTGGCGCGCCTCCAACCCGGCGGTCTTACCCTTCGCGCCGGCGAGCTGCGTGGCCGCCTCCGTGTGACGCTCCTGCGCCGCATCCCGCTCCGTCTTGGCGCGCTGGGCCGCTTCCTTCGCACCGGACGTCGCCGCATCAACCTCCGCCTGCGTGGCCGCGAGCTTTTCCTGCGCTTCTCGCACGGCCTGCTCCGCCTGGCCGGCCTGCGTGGCCGCGTTCCGCGCCGCCTCCTCCTTGCGCTGGAGCTCCGCCTGCGCGCGGGTCTGAGCCTCGGCACGCTGCGCGGTCACCTCCCGCGCCTCCTGCAGCTGCTGCTCCGCCTTATTCTGTTCGACGACGGCGCCATCACGCTCCGCCTTCTTCGCATCACGCAGGTTGATCGCGGCATCGCGCTCCGTAACAGCTACCTCGTGATCCTGTTCGGCCTTGTTGTACTCCTTTTCCTTGGCGGCAGCCTCGGCCTGGAGTTCCTCAACCTCGTGGCGCTGTTGCTCCAGAGCCTCCTTGAGTGTTGGGTTCTGTTTAGCAGCCCGCTCCAATGACTTCAACCATAATTCACGGTCTGCGGCTTCGTTCTTCGCCTTTTCCCAGAGCGCTTTTTTGCGATCCTTGGCTTTCGCGAGCCGATTCGCTTCAGCGGCCTTGGCCGTAACATTCTCCTCCAGCGGGGCAAGCTCAGCATCCAGCTTCTCTACCCGCGCCTGCGCCTGGGCCGCTACCCCCTCAGCTGCAGTTACCACCTGCTGAGCCTTCTGCACATCCTGGGCGGCATTCACGGCAGCCTCCTGAGCGCGCAGGGCTTCCTGGCGGGTAGTTTCACGCGCGGCAATCTTGCCTTCCGCAGCCTTGGTGGCGCCTGCCAGCTGGCTAGCGGCGCCGTCGATCTTCCCCTGTTCACCGCGAACGGCAGCATCGCGCGCCGCTTCGGCCTGGTGTAGATTCTCCTCCGCTTCAGCCAGCTTTGCCTTCGCGGCAGCTTCCGCGGCCCCTAGTTTTTCGACCTCCACAGCCAGGCGAGTCTTATCGGCCTGGGCGCTAGCTTCCGCCGTCTCCGCGCGCGTGACCGCCTGCGCCGACGCCTCCACCGCGGCGGTTTTCTCCCACAGCGTTTCCTGCTGGGTTTCAAGATTCGCAGCGGCCTGCCGGGTGTGCTTGGCCGCGGCATCGCGCTCGGTGGCAGCGGCCTCGGCTCGTGCCACGGAATCCTTCGCGTTTTCCTGTGCGGTGGGGAGTTGATTCTTCGCGGCGGTACCCGCTTCTTTGACCTCGTCGACGGCGCGCTGGGCGGCCAGTTTTTCAGCTTCGGCAGCACCGAGCTTTTCCGCGGCATTCTTCGAGGCCGTGGCAGCTGCCGCGGCGGCGGTTTCCGCGTCTTTCAAGGCGTGCTGCGCGGTTGCGGATTGCGCAGCGAGGCGATCCACCTCCGCCTGGTGCGCCTGGACCGCGGCACGGGCAGCCGCGACTTTCTGCTCCGCCTGGGCGATATTGGGTTGTGTTTGCGGCTTCGTGGCCGCGGCACTGGAGCCGGAGAGCGGCTGGGCCTGCGCGGCACCGGCCGGAACGAGGGCAACGGCCACCCCGGCGGTGAGAGCGGTCGCGAGGGCGCGGTGAGTGTGGGACCTCATCGTGTTCCTTTCAGGGAATTCGTCTAGGTGAGCCTGGCGCTCAGGCCAGATTGAGGAATGTACGGGGAATAGTTAAAGGCAGAAAATCCGGAGCGGACTTGGAGTTTTCTGGGTTTTCTTCAGGAATGCTGCCCCGTGTCTGCCATTGCGGGGCAGCACCCCTGACGCGGCGCGAAGCGCCACATTACTTCTGTTATTTCAGTTATTTCGCCACGTGCCGGGCGCGCGAGCGACCCAGCACCACTGCCCCACCGGCCAGCAACAGGAGCGTGGCCGCACCAATGGAACCGAGTGCTTCGCTGCCGGAGGCCGCCAGTGCCGGTTTCGCGGGTGCCTGGTGGCCAGCTGCGCTTTCAGGGCGGGCAGCCGGTGTTGCGGGGACCTTCGGCTGGGCCTGAGGTGCCGCGGGCTGCGCGGCGGGAGCTTCAGGTTTGGTAGCAGGAGCACTCGGCTTTGTGTCGGGCTTGGTATCCGGCTGATCGGGCTTAGGCGCAGGCTTCACGCCCGGTACATCCGGTTTCGGCATATCCGGCTTCGGGGCCGGGTCCTGCTGGCGGGCGGCCGCAAGTTCTTGCTCAGCAGCGTGCAGGGCAACCGCCGCCGCACCCAGTTTCTTTTGCGCTTCGACCTGCGCGGCCTGCGCTTGCTGCGCTACTTCCCGCGCGGCGGTAACCGCCTGAGTTGCCTTGTCATGGGCCGCACGTGCCTCATCCGCCTTTTCACCGGCGAGCCGAGCCGCCTCAGCAGCCCGCTGCAACGTGGCAGCGCGCTCATCGTACTTCTGCGCTTCGGTGATCAAACGCTCCAGCTGAGCTTGCTGTTGCGTGGCCGCCCGCTGCGCATTATCCAATGCCTGCGCGCTGGCCTTCTCAGCTTCCCGCGCAGTCTCCAGCTTCGCATTCGCGACGCGCACACTCTCATCGGCCCGGGCCGCAGCATCGCGTGCTGCATTCGCATCCGCCTTCGCCGCGGTGAGCTTCTTTTCCGCATCAGCCCAGCGTGGCTTTAGCTTCTCCACCCGCCCTTTGAGATCCGCGAGTTTCTTAGCCGCTTCGGCGTGCTTCTCACGCTCGGCATCATGTGTGCTCTGCGCAGCCGTTACCTTTTCTGCCTGGGCAGCCTTGGCTTTCTCCAGCGCAGCGTTCGCCTCGGTTAGTTTCTGCTGGGCGTTTTGCAGATCGGTGGCTGCTTGCGTTGCCGCTGCCTCCGCTTGCTGAGCCGAGGCTTTCGCTTCGGTAGCCGCAGCCTTCTTACGGGCGACGTTCGCGCTGAGATCCGTGACTGACTTCTGCGCTTCCTTCAGTTCCTGCTCAGCCTTATCCTTTTTCACCAGGGCGCCAGCGCGCTCTTCTCGCTTCTTCTCATGCTCGGTAACCACATCATCACGCCGAGCGGCTAAGTCGTCGTATTTTTGTTTGGCCTCGTTATATACCTTTTGTTTTTCAGCCACCTTTGCCTGCAATGTAGCGAGATCTTTGCGGTGTTCCACGAGACGCTTATTCAGGGAATCCTTTATTTTCTCTGGCGCGGTTTTAAGCGCGAGCTCAACCTTTCTAATTTCCTGTTGTTTTGCCGCTACTTCACCCTGAGCGTTATCAAGCTCCTTTTTCGCATTATCCATCGGAGCCTTGAGTTTCTCCGCAGCCGCGGCCTTCTGTGTAACCACCTGCTGTAATGCCTGAAGTTCCTTAGCTAATCGCGATTCTTCTTGCGTAGCTTTTTCAGCCGCAGCCTGCGCTTTTTGCTGGGCTTCGTTAGCGGCCTGCAGCTTCCCCGCAGCGACCTGCTGCTCTTTCTCGGCGCGCTGCGCTTCTTGTTGCGCAGCGTCACGCTCCGCGGCCCTCTGCTCGGCAAGCCGCTGCGCGGCATTCACCGCGCCAGTTTCAGCATCAACCTTCGCGCGATCATTCTTGAGCGCCTCATCGCGCTCCGCTTCGGCCTGGCGCAACTTCTCCTGCGCCTCGGCAAGCTTCGTTTGGGCGGCCTTTTCTGCCTCCGCGAGATCCTTGACCTCCTGCTCCAAGCGCTTCTCATCCGCCTTGGCAGCAGCTTCAACTTCCTCAGCCTTGGTCAAAGCTTGAGTGGCAACTTCCACCGCCCCGGCCTTCTGCTGCGCCAGCTTCTGCTGTTCCCCGAGTTTCTCCGTTGCCCGCCCCAGCTCGGCGGTCGCTTCATCATGCTTCGTTTTTGCGGCGGCAGCACGCTCGGCAGAATCCTGCGCCTGAGCCCCCGCTTCCTGCAGCTGATTCTTGGCTGCCTCACCCGCTTCTTTCACCTCATCAACGGCGCGCTGCGCGGCATCGCGCTCTTTCTGAGCCGCACCGAGTTTCTCGGCGGCTTCTTGGGCGGCAGTAGCAGCTGTGGCCGCGGCGTTTTCCGCCTTCTTGAGGTCATCCTGCGCGGTGGAATTCTTCTTGGTGACCTGTTCGAGTTCCGCCTGGCGATTCTGGACTTCAGCCTGCGCCTCGGCCACGTTCCGTTCGGCTTCCTCCACGCTGAGCATCGGGCGCGCGGCATCGACCACGGGAGCGTCGCCCGCCCCGGAAACCGGCTGGGCCTGCGCGGCGCCGGCCGGAACAAGTGCAACGGCTACCCCGGCGGTGAGAGCGGTAGCGACGACGCGGTGAGTCTGGGACCTCATCGTTATCCTTTCAAGGAATATACATCTAGGTGAGAGTGGCACCCTTTGCCAGGGCCACGATTTTACGGGTAATAGTTAAGGGCAGAAAAGCCAGATTCGGCTTGGAATTTTCTGGGATTTTCTCGGGAATCCTGCCGCATTTTCACCACCCCACGCCCGCAATCCCCGTAAATAAGCGGATAATTGGTTAATTGCCATTATTTGCTCATTTCCACATTATTACCCATTCAACTTACGACCGGGCCTTCCGGCCCATGCCACACCACCCCTCGCCAATCCGTTTTGTGGCGCAGATTACTTTTAAGTCATAGACTGGCGTGATGAGGGTTCGCGTGTAGGCCGGGTGGCGCCCCGCTGCTGCGGCGTCGTACCTAAAACCCACGCCGGTACGCACACCCACATGGAGGAGGCAACCATGAAACGTTTGGCGCTTGTAACAGTCACCTGCGCCGCGGCGCTGATATTCGGCGCATGTTCGGGCAGCGCCACGCAATCCGCGCCACCGAACGCCGCGAGCGCACCCGCACATGCCCCCGCGAGCGCGGATTCGCCCTCCCGCTGCGCGCCCGCGGAAATGGACACCACCCTGGGCGATAGCGACGGGGCGGCCGGGCATCGGTATTACGTGTTGCGGGTGGAAAATACCGGCAAGGTACCGTGCTTCATTCCGGCACAGCTCGAGGTAACACCCATCAGCGCCAACGGGAATATGTTCACCGAGCCGGCGCCGGCGAACAGCGCGACCGGGGCGGATGTGGTGCTTGAGCCGGGCGAGCGGATCGCAATGGAGGTGGACACCATCAATCCCGGGATTGTGTGCCCGGAGAAAACCGTGTGGGAACTCAATCTCGCGGTGGGGTACACGGGTACCAGCATCCATTCCGTTTCTCACGGGGAGCAGATGAATTCGTGTTCGTCCGGGGAGGCCACGGTGAAGGTTGGGGATTTTGAGGTGGAGTAGGCGCCGAACTACTCGGCAACCTCGGAGAGTGGATGTTCGGTTCCCCCGCCCGCCTCAATCTGTTCCATCGCATCAAGCAGGCGCCGAGCATTTCGCGGCGAGCGCATGAGGTAGACCGTTTCACGCAGGGAGGTGTACTCGTCCAGCGATAGGATAACCGCAGGTTCCTGGCCGCTCCGGGTAATAATCACCGGTTCACAGTCATCAACCACGGACTGCAAAACGTCCGCGTAGTTCTTCAGCGAGTCTGAATACGTCATTGTTTTCATTGCGCACCCCCGGATATATCAGTGCTATCTACCCATAGAATAACAACTGTGCAGTGTTGCACAATCCGGGCACCGCGCCCGGCGATCCGCGAAGGAGAACCCCATGAAACGATTTACTCCCGCAGCCCTGGCCCTCGCGAGCGCCTTCGCGCTAACGCTTGCCGGATGCACGAATTCTGGCGGTTCGGCCGCGTCACCCGATTCCAGCGCGCCGGCCGCGAGCGCCAGCGGCGCCGGTGGTTCGAGCGGCACCGCCACCGCTGCACCGGCTCCCGAATTCGCGGCCCTGGCCAGCTCAAACCTGGCACTCCCCGATTACCTGGCGCGAGCGGTCCGCGACGGCGATGGCACCTACCCCGGCAAAGAACCCGCCCAGGTCACCGTGCCCTTCACCAAGGGCACCGCACTCCTCCACGACACCGAGCGCGGCACCCCCGCGCGCACACCCGTCACCACGGGAGCCACCGGCGCCACCCCAAGCACAAACCTCTTCGAAATCCGCATGGACGATCTGGGCGCCACCACCCTGGGCGGGGTGCCCGTGCGCGGCGTGATTTTTACGAGCAGTATCCGCCGCACTGGGGCCGAAGCTGCGCCGGAAACTCCGTCGGTCACCTTCGCGTGGTACGACGGCGCCAACCGGCCCGTCGCCCAGATCATGCCCGAGGATTACCGGCACGGCAGCGCGCATGCTCCCCGAATCGACGTCGTGGATATGCGGGCGGACCAGATTTCCCTGAGCTGGGCGCCGCTGGATAGTTTTGCCGGGCAGGCCAGCGTGCGTGGGCGTTTCACGTGGAACGGAAGCGCGTGGGTCCAGGATCAGGTCGAGTACACGCTGGCCGATGGCAGCGTCGTCGTGCAACCGAAAAACGCCGAGCTGGAAGCGCTCGCAACAACGGAGAAGGCGCGGGAGGCCGGGATATCCGGCGAGCTGGCCGGGCGTGTGTTCACGGCGGATACCCGGATCGCCGGGTGTTCGCTGCGCGGGCCGGACTCGATCACGTACTTCCCCTACGCCTCCTTTATTGCGGATAACCGGGCGGATGCGGCGGCGGGCAGCGACGCGAAGGCCTCGGCGGGCGAACGTGGGCGCTCCTACTGGATCGGGGAGCCCGCGGAAACCACGCCGGCCGCGGCCACCGATATTCTGTGCGCACTGGATGGAAATGAGTTCGCCATTTTAGGCGGCAACCGCCGCGAGGCCGCCCAGCTGGTTCCCGAAACCCCGACCAAGCGCTTCGACTCCTACCTGGTGCTGGAAGGTAACCCGGCCGGTGAGGTGCGGTTGAAAGAAATCGTTGCTGCGGAGAATGAATCATGAGCGCATACACTGCACGCGCTACCCCCGAGGACGGCTGGTGGGTAGTCGAGGTGGACGAAGTTCCCGGGCTCTTTACCCAAAGCCAAAACCCGGAGGATATTCCGGATTTGGTGCGTGATGCCCTTGCGCTCTTCCCCGAAGCGGAACGGAATCCGGCTAGCGCCCACGTTCGCGTTATCCTGCCGGACTGAGCCAGCCCGCGGCAGACATGGCGAAGGCCGGGGGTCCACGCTCCCCCGGCCTTCTCAAGACTCTCGCGCTAGAACCGAGGATGGAATGGGAACCATCCGGGTTCATCTTGGCTGCGACTGAGCCTGTCCCCAGGAGATAACCAGTCTCCCGGCAGCGGAACGGGTCCACGCCTCCCGTTGCTTTCCGCTGACATGTTCTATATAACCGGAGCTTCCCTAAAATACCATGCACCAAGGCTGGAATTTTCCTGGGAATCTGAGACCGCTTCGCCGCACTTTCCAAAGCTGGATACAATAGCCGTTGTTTGTAACACGCCGGGCGGACCAGCCAGGCCCAGCAGAGCCCAGCGAAGCTCCGCCAGGCCCGCGCGGGACCCGTACACCCGGCCCCATACCCGGCCCACACAAGTAGCGTTCCAAAGAAGGGAAGAGCCGTGCCGCATATGAACGTCGAGTCCTTCAATCTCGACCACCGGAAAGTTTCCGCACCCTACGTGCGGGTTGCCGATATCAAACACCTGCCGCACGGCGACATCCTCACCAAATACGACATCCGCTTCTGCCAACCCAATAAAGAGCACCTGACCATGCCGGTCATCCACTCCATCGAACATTCCTTCGCCGAATACTCGCGCAATCACAGCGATGCCGTGGTCGATTTTTCCCCGATGGGCTGCCAAACCGGCTTCTACCTGCTGCTCGCCGCCGAACCGGACGTACCCGGCACCTGCGAACTAGTGGAACAAACTTTCCGAGACATCCTAGCCGCCACCGAAGTCCCGGCCGCGAACGAAGTCCAATGCGGCTGGGGAGCCAACCATAACCTCAAGGCCGCCCAGGAAGCGGTAGCCGCCATGCTCGCCGGGCGCGCGACCTGGGAACAGGTGATGGCCAAGTGAGCCGCGCCCGCTCCCTCGCCCCCGGCGGCACCCGGCTGCGCGCCCTCATCATCGCAGCTCAAGACGAAGAAATCGTGCCGGTCCTCGCCGCCCTACGCGCCGAACCTTTCTGCGCCACCACACCGGCCACCGCCGAATCCCTCCAGTCCATCTTCCCCACCGAGCTACGCGGGGCATCCGGCGTGAACGTACCCACCAACCTCGGCCCAATGCTTTGCCTGCGCACCGGCATCGGCCTGGTCGCCACCGCGAGCGCGCTCGGCTGGGCACTGTCACGCTACCGCCCCGAAGTCATTATCTCGGCCGGGTCCGCCGGCGGCCTAGCTGCTGATATCCGGGTGGGCGACGTCGTCGCCGGAACCCGCTACCGCTACGGCCGCGCGGACGCAACCGTCTTCGGCTACGCACCGGGGCAAGTTCCCGGCGCACCCGAATTCTTCGAAGGAGACGCCGCCCTCCTCGCCGCGGTCCCGGACAATGCGCGGCGCGGTGAAGTCCTCTCCTCCGACGCTTTCGTCACGGCCGCGAACGTGGAAGATACCCGCACCCGTTTCCCGGACGCCCTGCTCACCGATATGGAATCGACCGCCGCCGCGCATACCGCCGCGCTCGCGGGGATTCCCTTCCTCACGATCCGCTCCGCCTCGGATCTATGCGGCCCGCAGGCCGGGATCGACTATCACATCGGCATCGACGAGGCCGCCGACCTTTCCGCCCGCGCGGTCACGGCCACCCTCGCGCGCCTGGCGGAAACTTCGCCGTGGCACGGCACTGCCACGGGCGGCGCACGCGCTCGCAGCTTGCCGCCGCGTTTCTCGCACCTCGCCCTCGAGGCCGCGATTCTTTACGTTTTCGGCCGTGTTCACACCACTGAGGGCGACGACGCCGCGGCGCCCGTCGCCTCACTTGACGCGGAGATGGTTGCGGATGTGCGCAGGGCGCTCGGGGATTCCGCGCTGGACGCGGACGAGGTGCTCGCGTGCATTGCCCGGGCCCACAGCGCGATTGCGGCCGATCCGCAGCTCACCCTCACGGCAAAGCAGTACGACGCCGAACGCCTGGCCGTTACGGAACTAACAGGAGCGGAATCCGGGCGCGGAAAACTCACCTGGCCGCCCACCTCGCAAACCGTGATCAAGCGTTTCTCCGGGTATTGGAACGAAGCGCTCCAGGCGGTCGGGCTGGCGGTGAGTAGCGGGCGCAAGCGCGGTGCTTTGAAATTCACCACCCAGGATTATGTGGATGCCTTGCGCAGCCACGCTATCGCGGCGCGGCGCAATGGCAAGAACGTCAGCTACAACGGGTATGTGGAGTGGCTGGCCGATTCGGGTAACCAGGGCACCTATCCCTCCGGGGCCGCGATTCGCCAGCGCTTTGGTTCGTGGTCCGCGGCGCTGGCCGAAGCGGGGATTAGCTAACCGGCGCGATCGCCCGACATGGCCCGGCCCCGTTGCCGTAACGGGGCCGGGCCGCTCGCGTTGCACGGCGGACGTGCGGCGGACGTGCGGCGCGGCGCGCTTAGTACACCTCGGTAGCGCCGATCTGGTCGAGCATCCACGCTACCTCTTCGGCGCGCTCCCGCCAGGCGTCATAACGCCCGGTTTTCCCGGCGTGCCCGGCCACCATCTCGATGCGCTCCAGAATGGGGCGGTCCGGGCTGGGCTTGGTTTTCTCGCGCAGCACCTGGACCCACTTCGTGGGCTCCACGTAGAGCACCCGAATATCGTTGAGAGACGTGGTGGCCAACACCGCCGGGTAACGCACGCCTTCGCGCACATTCTCCACCGGGCTGTAGTCCTTCATATAGGCATACACCTCCGGAGAAGCCACCGGGTTACCCCATTCTTCCCACTCGCCCACCGTCAGCGGGAGCTCCGGTTTAAGAATGGTGGTCAGCGCATCCACGAAGGGCACCGCGGCATGCACGGCTCGGAAAAGCTCGGGGGCCTGGTTGATCGCCGCACCGATCAGCAGGCCACCGGCGCTGCCACCTTCCGCCACCAGGCGATCAGGTGCCACCCAGCCGGAGTCAATAAGCCACCGCGCCGAATCCACGAAATCATTAAATGTGTTTTTCTTGCGGAGGAGTTTTCCGTCGTCGTACCACCGGCGCCCCAGTTCACCGCCGCCGCGGATATGCGACCACCCGATAACGACGCCGCGGTCGAGCAAGCTCAAGCGGTAAATAGAGAAATAGGGCTCGTTCGACACTTCGTAGCTGCCGTAACCGTAGAGGTAGCCGGGATTGGTGCCATCCGGGTGGATATCGGCACGGCGCACCACCGTGAGGGGGATCTCCACACCATCGCGGGCGGTCACCCATACCGCATCCTGGGTGTACAGCGAGGGGTCATAACCCGGGATATCAAGAGTGCGCAGCACCTCAATATCACCGGTGCGCGGGTCGAAGGCCTTTTGGGTGGGCGGCTCCAGGATGGACTGCTCCGTGAAGACCACCCGCGAAGTGAACCAATTGCCCTCCGGGTAGGTTTCCACGAAGCTTCCCTCGCCGGTGGGGATAGCCACCGGGGCACACCAACCGTGGTTGGGACGTGCCGCGGCCGGTTGGGCGGGCGCCGTGGTGGCGGCGTCGTTCCCCGAAACCGCGCGGGCATCTGCACTGGCCGTTGCCAACGGGGCCGAACCGATAGCGCTGGCGGCAGAAAGTGGACGTTCGCGGCGCATAACCCGCAACTGCGTTTGGCCTTCGGAACGCATCGAAATAACGGCGTGGCCGGCGTAGGCCTCCACGTAATCGACGCGCTCACCCTCCGCGGGCACGAAAATGGGATCCCACTCTTCCGGGGTGGAGGTGCGCAGCGGCGCGGAAGCTACCTCGAAATCGGGGCGGTTGGCGTTATGGACGATAAGGACCTGATCGCCGGCGGGCTCCGCGGTGTATTCCAAACCCTCGCGGCGCTCCAAGACCTTGACGCGCTGCTCGATATTCTCTGTGGAAATAAAACGCACATCCGAGGAGGTCACCGAAGCGGAGCGAATAATAATCCACTTGCCGTTGCGGGACTGTTCGTGATCAACGGAGAAACGCTCGTCGTTTTCCTGGAAGAGGACCGTGTCATTAAAATCGCCGATGCGGTGGAGGTTGACCTGCCATTGACGCCAGGAATCATCCACGCGCGAGTAGGCAACCGCGCTGGAATCGGCCATCCAGGCTAGGCCGTAGCCAATATCGCGCACGGAATCATCAACGATCTGGCCGGTTTCGATATCGAAAATGCGCAGGGTGAAATGCTCATCGCCCGTGAAATCCACGCTCATGGCGCCGAGCTTGCCATCCGGCGAGGGCATGAATCCGCCGCAGAGGAAGAATTCTTCCCCGAGAGCAAGCTCGTTACCGTCCCACACCGGGAATTCCGGGAAAGAGGTATTCAGGTCCGGGCGGGCGGCTCCGCGGGCCGGGGTGCGGAACATCGCCGGGTACTGCCGATCCTGGAAAGTGCGCCGGTAGTACCACCAGTCTCCCACCCGGTAAGGAAGTGCGCGGTCAGCCTCCTTGGTGCGCGCCTTGAATTCGGCCACGAGGTTATCGCGCAGGTCGCTCAGACCCGCGGTTTGCTCCCGGAAATAGGCGTTTTCGGCGTTGAGAAGCGCGCGGACATCCGGATCGGATTTATCACGCAGCCACTCGTAATTATCCACGTAGGTGTCGCCGTGGAAAGTGCGTTCGGTAGGGATTTTCTTCGCGATCGGGCCGATAGTCATGGAGGGATTCTACTGGACAGGAGGTGATTGGTGCGCGTGGGCGTGCGCTGTTGCGCGGCACCGTGCGCGCGGGCGTGTGGTACGACGGCGCAGCCGCCGGCTAGCGCGGACGTCGTCACGTTAGCGGGCAGAAGGGAGCGGGCGGAAGGGAGCGAGAATCTCACAAACCTCAGCAGTCACACCAACATCTGGGGATGGAGCATGTGTTGTCCGGGCTGTACTTCGCGTGTACGACATTTGCAGTACAGCCCGGAAAAACACCCCGCCCCGCCGGCTAGGGCACCTGGGTACCGAGGGGATGGGCCACAGGATGCAAATTGGGGAACATCGGGATCTTGTAGTGCAAGCCCAGAACAGAAAACGGGCCACAATGGTGTGTAGATTTGCATCCTGTTGCGGGCCAGTTGAGGTTTACAGACCTATAGGGCCCACAACCGGGGCCTATAGGCCAAAAAATGAGGACCGGCCCTGGACTACTCCAAGGAGCAGCGGTACCGGTCTTGGTGAGATAACTTTACCGGATCATCAAGAAAACGCGAGCCTGCTTGGATTCTAGTCAGAATCTACTCACGCCAGGGCGGCTTTGAGCAGGTCGCGGGCCGTTGAATGGCTTTCTTCGCTGCCGGTTTTCCGGCTTCCGAACGGAACTACGCGCGGTCAGCCGCGGCGGGAGAATTCACGGGAACGCGCGACGGCGAGGGAATCGACCAGCTCGTTGGCGGCATCACCAGCGTGGCCTTTGACCCATTCTACTTCGGTGCGGCCGGTGCGAGACTCGTACAGCGTGAGGAGGCGCTCGACGAGATCACGATTCTTCACCGGCTTCCCGTCCGCTTTCTTCCAGCCCTTCGCGCGCCAACCGCGCGCCCATTTCGTCATGACATTAATGACGTACTGCGAATCCGCGCGGATAAGCAACGGCGCTTGGGTACCGTGCTGAGCCGCCACATATTCCAAACCCTCGATGAGCGCCGTCAGCTCCATAATATTATTCGTGGTGCGGGCCGCTCCTCCGCTATCCCGCGCCCCGCTGAGCTGCTCAACCCAGGCCCAACCACCCGGTCCCGGATTCCCCGAGCACGCCCCATCGGTGGCAAGCACCGCGGCAAAGCCCGGGCGCGGGCTGCCGACCGGGCTACCGCTCCCGGGCGCCAAGGCTGGAGCGGGGCTGGCTGCGGCGGCGTCGTACCCCTCATCTTCATCCATGCCCGCGAGCGGCAGCAGACCCTGCACCTCGTTAGTCACGGCCTCCGCGGTGGCTGTGCCGCCCGCATCAGTATCCACAACCGCGCGCAGCAAGCGCTCGGAATCCGCGTGCCACAACACCCCGCTTTCGCGTCCCTCATCAGCTAAACCGTGGCGGGAAGCGAGCGGGGACGGCGCGGCGCCGTCGGCCAAACCTAAACGTTCGAGGGCGGCGAGGGTAGTGAAAGTATCCGTGCCGCAACGTTCAGCCAATTCAGCGGTTGTTAACCAGGTTGTCATAGCTTTAGGGTAGCGTGCCGGGCGGTGCGACCACGCATCCCGGGGATTCCGCGCAGTTATCCACAGGGCGTGGCGGCGGGCGCGCAAGGCCACCGGCCCTGTGCATACGCGCACGAAAACCGTTCCTGCCCGGTACCCTTGTACTAGGGAACCCTGTTCGGACCCAGAATAAGGAGAATAATGCTCAACCTAGCTGAATATCGCGACGCCCTGAAGCTCGACGACGAGTGGCCCGCGCCCGCCCCCTCGAAGCGCACCGACCGGGAACTTTTTGAGATTGCCTTCGGCGGTCTGGATGGCGACCTGGCGAAAATGACCGACCGGGAACTCTTCACCGAACTCAACCACCGCCTCATCCAGCGTGATCCTGAAGAAGTTAATGAGGATGTGTCACGCGCGATTGACGTGCTGCTCTACCGGCTTTCCGGCTACCTCGGCCGCACCGAGGCACGCCACCTGGCTCGTATTTCTGACATGATGCCGGAATCGGAATACCCCGCTCGGGATAAAACCGTGATCTGGCGCGGGGATGCGCGGGAACTCGTGGTGGACGCGGTGGTCAATGGGGCGCGCCCGAACCTGCTGGGCTATCGTGATTACAATAAGCCCTCTATTGACCAGGCGATTCACGGCCAGGCCGGCCCGTGGCTGCGCAATGATTGCGCCACCCTGTACTCGATGTCGAATCGCGAACTGGAACCGGGCGAAGCGGCGCTGACCCGCGGGTATCGCCTGCCGGCACGCTACGTGCTCCACACCCTGCCGCCCACGGTGGAAGGTGAGGTGACGGATGCGGATCGCGCGGCGCTGGCCAGCTGCTACACCCGCTGCCTGGATCTGGCTTCGGACAAGGGTGATATTACCTCGGTGTCCTTCTGCTCGTTGGCCACCGGCCATTCGCATTTCCCCTTCGCGGAAGCCACCCGGATTGCGTTGGATACCGTGGCGCAGTGGCTGCACCAGAATCCGCGCTCGAATGTGAATCTGGTGGTCTTTGATATCTTCGCTGATGAAGATGCGGAACATTTCGTGCGCACGATTGAGCGCTGGGTGGAGGAATAATGAGCCAGGGAACTCCTGACTCCGTGGATCGCGGCCAATCTGGGTTCCAGGGTCAGTACGGTGCGCCCGCAGCGGCGGGTTCGGATGCGGGCGTGGGCCCTGATCCGAGCGTCGGTGCGGCCGGGGGCGCTGCTCCCAGTGCGGGCACCGGTGCTGACCCAGCCGGCCCGGCGTGGCCGCCTTCCGCGCCTCCCGCGGTTCCTGCTGGGGAACAAGAACAGCACCCCAGCAGCCGCGGCTTCTGGGTGATGATCACCGTGCTGGCGATTATTGCCCTGGTGGTTTTCGCGGTGCTGCTCACCCTCGGCTCGTCCAACGGGCGTTTCGGGGGCAGCGCAGCGCCGCACCCCACCACTACCGCCACCGCACCGGCCACGCCTGGAGCAGGCGCGCCGGGCCAGGGCGGATCGGCCCAGGGCGCGCCGGGAACCATCCCGAATACCGCGCCCGGCCCCGTCGAAACGCGCTATACCCAGCTCGCCACGGATCGCGGTTGGGTGGCCGGTCAGGATTACATTCCCACTCAGCCCGATGAGATTCGCACCCAGCTCCAGGCCCTGCCGCAGCTGGAGCCGTCCTCCGGGCAAACCGCCGGGGATCCCAAGGCCCCCGTGCACGTCACGATCTACTCTGATTACGCATGCAGTTTCTGCAATAAACTCCACGCGGAATCCGTCCCGCAGCTCCTGGAACTGGCCAAGAAGGGCGATATTTACTTGGCTTACGTGCAGGTCCCGATTTTCAAGGACACCGTGTCCAGTGATCGCGCAGCCGCCGCCGCGCACGCGGCCGGATTGCAGGGCAAGTTCTGGGAATACTCGGCTCTTCTTTTCGACGGCGCAGCTGCCGCCGGCCACGACCCTGACAAGGCCGCGTCAATGTTCTCCGATGAAAACCTCGATGCTTTCGCCAGCCAGGCAGGCTTGGATGTGGAGGCTTTCCGGGCTGCGCGTGACAGCTCCGAAACCACCAGCTTTATTGCCGCCCAGGAATCTTTAGGCCTAGAAACCCTGGGGCTGCGCGGTACCCCGGCGATTATTATCAACGGCACCGCGAGCACCGGCTACCAGCCACTCTCCGCGATCACCAATACGATTGAGCTGGAAAAGGCGCTCGTGGACTCGGCGGGTTAAAGATTCTAGGCAAGCTACACTCAACGAAAATCAACAGATAGAGAGCAGAGTATCCGTGGTACGTGCCCGACGCTAAAACCTCCCCATCCGGTGAGGCTGCGCCCCAGAAACACTTGAGGTGTCTCGGTGCATAACCGAGGCACTCTTTTGGGCACCTTATATACAGATATTTCGGGTAGTCCTGTTATTCCAACGCCCTATTTCCGAGTATCGCTTTTCATGTCCTGCGAGCTTGGCCTCTCCGGTATGCACATCCCCTATGGCATTCTTTGCATATTTTGGAGGTAAGCGTTCATGGATACCCCTATCCTCGAAGCTATCGCGGTAGAAAAAATCCACCCGAAGAAATCAACACCGGCCCTGACCGGCGTCAATCTTGCCCTACATCCGGGAGAATTGGTTGCCGTTATCGGCCATAACGGAGCGGGAAAATCCACGCTCTTCGATATCCTTGGTGGGCTCATGAAACCCACCCGCGGCACGGTCACTAATTCCGTAGCCGCAAGCGCTATCGGCTGGTGCCCGCAGCGCGAGATTATCGACTGGTCCCTGACCGTGGCACAAAACATCCTCGTGGGCCTTGATCTGCGGGGTAACCGTTGGCATCGCCGTGCTGAAATTGAAAGCATCGCCGCAGTTCTGGGCCTTTCGCGTTTCCTTGACCGCACCGCGGAAACCCTTTCCGGCGGGGAATTACGCCGCACCCAAATCGCCCGCGCGATTATCGGTGACCCTCGCCTCATGATTCTGGACGAGCCAACCACCGGTCTGGATCCCACCGGCATTGACACCGTGTTCAGCTACTTGCGCTCCCGGGTGGAAGAAGGGCGCACCGTGCTGGTCAGCACGCACGAGACCTCTAAGTTTTCCGAGTATTGCACCCGGGTTATTGCTCTGCGCGGCGGGCGCATTATCGCCGATATGCCCGCAGGGCAGTTTATGGCCCATTGCCCTGGCAGCACCGACCTGTGGGAAGCCCTCCAGGCGTTCGAGGCCCTCGAACCACCCAAGAATCCGGAAGCCGCTGCAGCCACAGAAGCAGAAGAAGGAACCCCGCTCCCATGAAAAAATCACTTATTCTCACTAAGTACCATATTGCTTCCCTATGGAATTGGCGCGGCGTCTACCTCGGCCGCATCGTCGAACCGCTGGCATATTTCGTATTCCTAGTTGTCGGTATTTCCGGGATGCTCGACAGCGCGCAGAGCCGTAACTACCTCAGCTACGCCTTCACCGGCATCGTCTGCCTTCTCACGTTCCGCGCTTTCGGCTACGCCACCTCCGATATCTCCAATGACCGCAAGTGGGGGGGTGTACGCGATTTTCATGATGCAGGGCGGGAAGGTGTGGGGCTATCTCGTATCGATTATCGCGGTGGCATCCCTTGTTTTCCTTGTCCAATTCGCAGCGGTAGCCCTCGCCTACCTGGGCTTATCTGTTGCGAGCGGCTCCGGCGTGGACGGTGCCGCTCTTGTGGCGGGGCTGCTTATTGCGTTTCTGGTTGTGTGGGGCTGGGTGGGCCTGGGCGCCGCGGTAGGCGCCCTGGTCAATAGTTACGAGGCGCGCGATATGCTCTCCACTTTCACCACGCTGCCGGTGGTGCTCTCCGCCCCGCTTTTTTACGAGCTCAGCTCCGCGCCCACATACCTTCAGGTCATCGCGCGCTGCAACCCGCTCACGTATCACGTGCAGTGGATGCGTGCCCCGGTAGCTGCGGATTTCGTGTACGCGCTACTCTGGGTTGGAACGACGACGGCGCTAGCCCGCTACGCCCTCAGCCGCGCAGATAGGCTCAGCTCCGAGCGGTAACTCCCCGGCCCGGCGGCCCGGGGTATTCACGAATACTCCACAGGGTATGTGCAAAACTCGTAGCCTCGCCTCACACCTCCGGCGCATCGACGGCCTGCCACATCTCCCACAGCCGGGCGTATTCCCCGCCGCGCGCCACCAGCTCATCGTGGCTGCCCAGTTCAGCAACCCGCCCGTCGATCATGACGGCCACCCGGTCCGCGGAATGGGCACTGTAGAGGCGATGCGCGATGGAAATAACGGTGCGCCCTTCCAGCACCCGTGCCAGGGCGCGCTCTGCTGAACGCGCCGCATTCGGATCCAACATTGCGGTGGCCTCATCCAAAATAAGGATCTGCGGGTCGAGCACAATAATGCGCGCCAGCGCTAGCTGCTGGGCCTGCGCGGGAGAAAGCTCCCGCGCCCCACCGGCCAGGCGCTCCTCCAGCGGCAGATCCAGTTCCACGGCCGCGAGCGCGGCCCGCATCTCCTCCTCGCTGGCATCCGCGCGGGCCATGCGTAGGTTATCGGCCACCGTTCCCACGAATACATGATGTTCCTGCGTCACCAGCGACACCGTGGAATGCAGGTGATCCTCACGGATCCGAACAGCATCCGCCCCGCCAATCCGCACGGTTCCGGATTCGGGCCGGTTAATACCGGCAATCAACCGGGCCAGCGTTGATTTACCCGCCCCGGAGGGCCCCACGATAGCCAGATGCTCCCCGCTGCGCACCTCCAGATCCACGCCCTTGAGCGCGTAGGCGCGTGGCTCGCTCGGCCCGGCGTCGTCGTGCTGGGTGCGGCCGTAACGGAAACGCACCCCGCGCAATTCGACGTCCGTTCCGCGCGGCACCTCGGGGCGCGACTCCGGCGGAACCGTATCCACGCCGAAAATGCGGGCGAAAGACACCAGGGAATACTGCAATTCGGTGATGAACCAGCCAAGCTCTTCGAGCGGGCCCGCCAATTGGATCGCGAGCATCGTGACCGTGATGACTTCCCCAAGGGTGGCGGCGCCGCGCGGGATGAGCAACGCACCCACCAGCGGCGTCACCAAGACCGGCAGCCACACGGACAGCGCCACGCCGGCGCGGAACAGCCACACAATCCCCGCGCCGTACGTTTCCACCCGCACGTGTTCCTCGATGAAGGTGCCCAGGCGCCCGAGGCGCACCCGGCCCAGGTTGAGGGCATCCACCGTGGTTTTTTGAGTCACGGTTTCGGAAACGGAACCCGCGAAAGCAGCGCGCACCGCGCTCCCGGATTGAAACACCGGGACGATGCGGCGCAGGAACCAGCGCACCACCGCGACCACCAGTGCCGTGAAGAAAAGCGTCCAGCCGAGGGCCGGGGCCGCCAGCAGCGCCGCGCCCAGCGAAACACAGACGGTGGTCACCAGCACCACGAGACTGGAAATTCCGCGTTGGATGAAGAATTGCACGCGGGTGATATCGTCCGTGGTGCGGCCCAGGAGATCCCCGGAACCGGCGCTTTCCACCAGGTCAAGGGGCAGGTGGGTGATGCCGTGCACAACGCCATCACGCAGCTGGGCGAAGATGCGGTTGCCGAAATATTCCGCGCGCAAGTCCGCGAGGAACGTGAACAGCGTATGGACCGCGACCGCTCCGAGCATCAGGGCGATGAGCCCGGCCGCGCGGGCGGCTGCTTCCGGGTGGCCGGCGATATCTATGGCCCGACCGATCACGATAGGCGAGATGACGGCCGCGATCGCCGCCACTAGTTGCAGGCCCACGACCAGGCTGAATTCACCCAGGCGCCCGCGGACAATGCGCAGCAGGGCGCGCACGGAAAAACGGCGCGATGCGATAGGAAGGATCATGCCAGCTCCTCTCCGGTTTCCCGCACCACGATGCGGCGGTAGTCCGGGTGGTCGAGTAGGTGCGCGTGCGTGCCGCGCGCGATTTCTTTACCGTCACGAATAAGAACGACGACGTCAGCCGCCCCCAGCACCAGCGGCGATGCCGAAACAACCACGGTGGTGCGCCCCTTCCGAGCCCTGGCTAGAGCAGCCGCGATACGAGCCTCGGTGTGGGAATCCACCGCGGAGGTGGGATCCACGAGGATGGCGATATCCGGGTCGCTGGCCAGCAAGCGGGCCAGCACCAGGCGCTGGCGCTGCCCACCCGACACATTGCGGCCGCGCTCGGTCACCGCGCCGTCCAGGCCGCCCAGCGAATCCACGGCATCGCGGGCCTGGGCTGCGGCCAGCGCGGCGGTGAGGCGATCATCGGCGCTGGTATCCGCGGGGGCGTGCTGGTGGCCGGCCTGCCCGCTCGAATAATCCTCGAAAAGCTGAGCGAGGGTGCGGGCCGGAACCTCCGGGGCGTGCTCGCCCTGCAGGTTCTCGCGCAGGGTACCGGCGAAAAGATCAGCAACCGGCCCGGAATAGCGGATATGGGCGCGCAGTTCATCCAGGGGAATATCGACGGCGCGGGCGTCGCCCGGGGTGAGCGCCTCGCCCGCCTCACCGTCAGCTGGCGTAGTGGGCCAGCGCAGGTGAATGTCGGCGTCGTCGTTCATCCGCGCGAGCCTTGCCGCAATGGCGGTGCCCTCCTCCACGTTCGCGCCCACCACGGCGGTGAAACGCCCGGCTTCGATGTGCAAGTCCGCCGCGGCGTCGTACAGCGACACGGTGCTCCAGGCCGGGGGAATCACGGTACCGGTATCGGGCAGCAGCGGTTCTGCCGCGAGCGCGCGGGTGATTTTTTTGGCGCTCACCCAGGCGCCCACCGCGGTCGCCGCGAAGCTCGCGAACATGACGATCGGCATGGAGAGGATGGCACAATAGCCGGCGAACGCGAAGAGTTCGCCGGCGGTGAGGTGGCCGCTCAGCAGCATGCTCACTCCCACGGTGACGATGACCGCCTGGAAAATAAGCGGACCGCCGTTCGTAACCGTGGACATGAGAGCGCGCGAGGGTGCGGCGTCGAAACCGGCCTTTTTGACCGCTTCCGATTGTTCGCGGTAGCGCGCATTGTAGTAATCTTCCCCGCCGACGCCGCGCATGACCCGCAGCCCGACCACGCCATCCGTTGCCAGGGTGGTGAGTTTGCCCTGTTCTTCGCGCAGCGGTTCACGCCATTTGGCCATGACGCGCGAAATCCAGGAGATGACCGCCATAACGAGCGGCAGGCCGATAATCACCGCGAGGCCGAGCGGCACGCTCATCCGCATCATGAGCACGGCCACCAGCCCAAAGGATAGGAACGACGCGAGCGTTGCCGGCGTATTGATGAACATCGAGCCGACCATATAGGTATCCGAGTTGAGCACGGAGACGACGTCGCCCGTTTGCATCTCCAGATTGGTGCGGCGCGGGAAAAGCCGGGCGGCGAGGGTGCGCTGCGGATTAATCATCGTGCGCATCCAGATCACATTTTCGGGGATTTCCGTGCAGAGTGTCAGGGCAAGAACAAGGGTGGCGACGACGAAGGCCCCCGCCGGAGCGAGGAGCTCGGACGTGATGCCGTGCTCCAGCCCGGAATCTAGCATTTTCCCGACGAAGTGAATTTGGCTGACACTTGCTACCGAGGTCAGGCAGGCAATGAGCGTGGTCAGTGCGATCACCCCGGCATTTTCGCGGCCAACGGCGAGGAGGAACGCGAGGGGGCGATTCGGGTAGGCGTGAATATGTTCTTCGGAGAAGCGCAGCGAACGCGGGCGGAAGCCGGCGAAGCGGGAGATATGCGGGGTGGATGTGGAGGCGGCCGAGGGCTGGGTCATGGGATTCCTCAAGATGCTGTGATTCGAATATTCCGTGGAGCTGGATCAGGATGTGGATCCGAAGCCGAGCTAGAGCCGAGCGGGTTCGGGGCTGGAGCTGAGCGGAGCACGCAAAAGTTGCGGCGGTACGAGGAGCTGGCGCGAGGGCGCCGATGTACCTACCGGTGAGTGCTGCGTGCGTGACCTGGCGTGACTGCCGCGCTTCAACGCGAGGCGCCACGCCGATCTAGAGGAATAGTTGAATGCCCATGGGCGAAATCGTAGCACAGAAATTTCGGGGGCCGCGCGCAACTCTGTTCGGTAGCCACGCGCCCGAAAGCCGAGCGTTCCGTATACCGAGTGCCCGATAAGCCAAAGAACCATAAACCGGGTGCCCTATAACTCCAATCTCAGGAGTCACACCTGTACCTGCGGAGGGACTATGTGTTGTCAGAGCTGTACTTCGTATGTACGACATCCGCAGTACACTCCGGAAAACACATACCGGGTTCGGCGGCCTACGCGCTCGCGATATTGCCCGCGCGCGTGCCAAAATCCAGCAGGCCCCGCAAAGTGTGCGTCACGAACCTCGCAGCCCGCAAAGTGTGCGTGA
This sequence comes from Actinotignum schaalii, assembly GCF_028864145.1. Classification (GTDB taxonomy): domain Bacteria; phylum Actinomycetota; class Actinomycetes; order Actinomycetales; family Actinomycetaceae; genus Actinotignum; species Actinotignum schaalii_B. Next base: position 27,896 of record NZ_JARBHJ010000015.1, read on the forward strand.
GGAACATGGAATCAGGTGAAAACGGTACTCACACGCACACTTGTTCGCGATGAAGGCTCGTCACCGAGTCCGGGGTAAACATAGTGCAAATTCCGGACGGTCAGGGTCGCGTAGTGCAAACTCAGAGCAGAAATCAGGCCAAAATGGTGCGTAGATTTGCACCCTGTTGTGGGATCGCTGTTGAACCCTCAGCAACACGACCCGGAGCCGGCATGCGAAAAGCACAGAGCCGCACCCGAGCGGCTCGTTATTTGTAAAGGCGAAAATCAGTGTCGCCTTAACCGCTACCGCTTCCGCGGGCGGGTAGCTGGGTGCCGGTTTAGTCCGAGGCCAACTACGTATTGAGTATCGCAGTCCGGCGGTGCTGCCGTCCAGAGTTGAAATGGGTAAACCAAAATAACTGAGGGATTACTACCACGGTGTGATGCTACCGATTTGTGGCGCGATATCACGGAAATCTATTGCCATGACCAACTGTGGTGCTCAAGGGGGGAGTTGAACCCCCACGCCCTCACGGGCACACGGACCTGAACCGTGCGCGTCTGCCTATTCCGCCACTTGAGCAAGTGCACGTATGAGCTTATCGTCTCATCCGCGATTAGTCCAAGTTTTTGCAGCACGAATTTACGTGAGACGCGTCGCAGCGCGGCAGTTTCCGCCATCCCAGCGCCAGCAGTCGTTCACAGCCAGAGCACCTGCGGGTACGTAGCACCGCCCCGCCAGCGCTGCGCCGTCGCGCCTCCACCAGCACCCCCGCACGGTCCGCGCGCTCCACACGGTCCTCACCCCCACCACCCCCACCTTCCGCTCCGCTCACGGCGCGGAAGGTAGCGGCGCACCGGCGCGGGCGATTACAGTCGCCTATAGAACCGCAGAACCGACATTGCAGAGGGAAGGGGCAGGGCCATGGGTGCCCTCGGGAAGTTTGAAAAGGGAGTGGAGAACGCCGTCGCCGGGGCGTTTCGTGTTTTCCAGTCCGAGCTAAAACCGGTGGAGATCCTCACCGATATTAAAAAGGCCATGACACGTGACGCTGCCGAACTCTCCCGCGAGCGCACCGTTGCCCCCAATATTTTCACGGTCGCGCTCGCCCCGGCGGATCTGGCCCGGGTGGATTCCTGGGGCCAGGAGGCGCTCCGCGAGGAACTCGCCCGCTCCGCGGTGGAATACGCCACCGAACAGGACTATCTATTCGTCGGCCCCATTGAGATCACATTCGAGGAGGATCCCCAGTTGCGCGAAGGAACAGCACGCACCCGGACAACCACGCAGCGCGGAGCCATCGCCCCGGCCACTCGCAGCGCCGGCACGGAGGAGAACCCGCTCATCCAGGTGGGGCGGGACCGCTACCTCCTCACCGGCACCACCGCGATTATCGGCCGCGGTTCCGATTGCGATATCAGCGTGGACGACTCGGGCATCTCCCGGCACCACCTCGAGCTGCAAGTCACCCCGAATGGCGTGATCGCCACGGACCTCAACTCCACCAACGGCACCTTCGTGGAAGGTCACCGCATTAGCGCGGCCACCCTGGTGGACGGCAATACCATCACCATCGGCCGCACCCACATTATGTTCTGGACTGGAACGGCTTCCGCCTCATGAATCTCGCAATAACCTTATTGCGCTTCGGTTTTCTAGCGCTGCTGTGGCTGTTTATTTTCGCCGTCGTGCTAACGGTGCGCCGCGATGTGCTGGGAACGGACGTGCGGCGTCGTTCTTCTCTTCTTTCGGCACGACGCCGCAGCATGCACGCGCCCGCCCCCGCGGAAAACGACTCCCCCGCGCCGCCTGCCGCGCCGGTTGAACGGCCCGTTTACCTGGTGGTAACCGGCGGTCCGCTGCTGGGAACCGCGGTGCCGCTCAGCTCGCAACCGGTATATATCGGGCGCGCCCCGGATAACACTCTCGTCCTGGATGACACCTACGCCTCCGGGCATCACGCCCGTATTTTCGCGGCGGAGGGCCGGCGCTGGGTGGAGGATCTGGGCTCAACAAACGGTACCCTGGTAGGGGGGATCCGCATTAACGGCACGGCCGCGCTGGACCCCGGCGTTGTCATTCAGGTGGGGGAAACCACGATGGAGCTACAAGTTTGAGTATTCAGCTACGCTACGCGGCGTTTTCCGATGTCGGCCTGGTTCGTTCCAATAACCAGGACGGTGGCTACGCCTCGCCTCATTTGCTCGTTGTGGCAGATGGAATGGGCGGGGCGGCCGCCGGAGATATCGCGTCATCGGTCACGGTGGGGCATCTGGTGGCTGTCGATGATGTGCACGCCGCCGATGATTTGCTGCCGGTGCTGCGCCGCGCGGTGGAAGCCGCGCATGACGATATGCTCGAGCTCGTTGCGGAGAACCCGAAAATGGCGGGCATGGGCACCACTTGCATCGCCATGCTGCGGGCCTCGAATAAGCTCGCGATGGTTCATATCGGTGATTCGCGCGCCTACCTTTTGCGGGATGGCAAGCTCGGCCAGGTCACGCATGACCACACTCTAGTTCAGTACCTCGTGGATCACGGCCGGCTCACCCCGGAGGAAGCTGAACACCACCCGCAGCGCAATGTGATTATGCGGGCGCTCGGAGATACCCCCGGCGAGGTCGAGCTGGATGAATCCGTGCGGGAAGCCCGGGTGGGCGACCGCTGGCTACTGTGCTCGGACGGCCTATTTGGCGTGGTTGCGCACGACACCATCGAACACGCCATGTCCGCGATCCCCGACCTGCACCAGCTGGGCGAACACCTCATCGATTTAGCGTTGGCGGCCGGCGCCCCCGATAACGTCACCGTGATTCTTGCGGATGTTGTGGACGACGCCACACTCACCAGCCCGCTGCCCTCCCAACCCATTGTGGTCGGTTCGGCGGCGCGTGATTACCGCCGGCCCACCCGCGGGGGTAATTCCGCCGCGGCCAAGGCGGCGACGCTGACGCAAAATGCTAGTACCGGGGCCGGCGCTGGCGTGGGAGCTACGGCTGCGACTGCGGCTGATGGTGGCGCGGGCACAAACGGATCAGTGGCTCCGGCTGGAAAAGATAGGTCGGGAAGCTGCGCCCCGTCCGGCGCTGGCACACCTTCGGGCACCGGCCCCAAGAATAAATCCGCAAAAACTAGCCCGGCGAGCGGGGCCACCGGCGGCGCGTCCAGTGTGGGCCGCGGCACATCCGGTGTGGGCCGCGGGGATTCGGGCGCGGAGGGCGCTCCTCGCGCGCGCTGGGGAGCGCGTTTGGCGGTTATTCTGACCGTCGTGGCCCTGGCGGTGGCCGGCCTTGTCGGCGCTTACCGCTGGACCCAGAGCCGCTACTACGTGGCCAATAACAATGGCATCGTCACGATCTATCAGGGAATTCCGCAGCGGCTCGGCCCGCTGGAGTTCTCCCACGCGGCGGAAGCTACTGATCTCCAGGTCCGCGACCTCACCCCGGTGGCCCAAGATCGCCTTGCCACGCCCATCACGCGCGCTTCGCTGCGCGAAGCGCGCGCCGTCGTCGCCGCACTCCGAGAACAAAAAGCCCAGAACAACGAGCCAACGCCGGCGCCCGCTACGCCCGGCGCCGCGGCAACGCCCACGCCCGCGAGCGCGAGCCCCGCACCCGAGGCCCCGGCTGCACCCGCGCCAGCACCGGCCGCACCCACCCCCGCGAACCCGGGAGAGAACCGATGAGTACGGTGGTTCCCCCGCGCACGCGCCGCGGCCGCTGGCCGGAAATCACCCTGCTGCTCCTGGCCGGAGCCATCGGGGTGGGCGCCTATTACCTGGTGTGGACCGGGCTGGATAATACCGGGCTGCCGCCCAGCTTCGCGCTGGTGGTGGGTGCCGGCGCCGCCCTGGTATTCGCCTGCCACCTGCTTATTCGCGCACTGTGCCCCTACGCGGATCCGGTGCTTTTCCCCTGCGCGATCGCCCTCAACGGGCTGGGCCTGGCCATGATCTACCGGGTGGATGCCGCGTCGGATACCGATCACGCCCGCAGCCAGCTCATCCTCACCGCCGGCGCGCTGGTATTTTTCGCCGTCACGGTGCTGCTCGTGCGCAATTATCGGGTACTGCAAAATTACATGTGGACCTCGCTCATCGCCGGGGTGGTGCTGCTCCTCCTCCCGCTCAGCCCGCTGGGCCGCACCCTCAACGGTTCGCGCCTGTGGATCGCGGTGGGTGGGATGTCCTTCCAGCCGGCCGAAGTCGCGAAAATCTGTTTCGCGGTGTTCTTCGCGGCCTACCTCGTGACCGAACGCGATAACCTGGCGCTCGCCGGCCCGAAAATCCTGGGAATTCGCCTCCCTAAGGCCCGCCATATCCTCCCGGTTCTCATCGCCTGGGCGCTGTGCATGGGAGTCCTCGTTTTTGAACGCGATTTCGGCACCGCGCTGCTCTTCTTCGGGCTTTTCGTGGCGATGCTGTGGGTGGCGACCGAGCAGGTCTCCTGGCTGGCCATCGGCGCGCTCCTCACCGTGGGCGGGGTGTGGTTCATTTCAACAACCGTGTCCCATGTGCAGGCCCGTTTCGCGATTTGGCTCGACCCCTTCGACCCGGAACTGTACGACGCCGTCGGCGGCTCCTACCAGGTGGTTCAGGGGCTCTTCGGCATGGCCTCCGGGGGGCTCTTCGGGGCGGGGCTGGGGCGCGGCTACCCGAACCTGGTTTACGCGGCGCATTCCGATTTCATTTACGCCTCTTTCGCCGAGGAACTCGGCCTGGTGGGCGTGGGTGCCATCCTGTGCATCTACCTGCTTCTCATCAGTCGCGGCATGCGGGTTGCCCTGGAATCGCGCGATGGCTTCGGCAAACTCCTCGCTTCCGGGCTGTCTTTCGTGCTCGGGCTGCAATGCTTCATCGTTATCGGCGGGGTGACGCGCATTATCCCGCTGACCGGCCTGGCCCTGCCTTTCCTCGCGCACGGCGGCTCGGCACTGCTGACGAACTGGATCATTATCGCGCTGCTGATCCGCATGTCGCACACCGCCCGCCGCCCGGAAGAAGCACGCCCGCTGCCCACCACCGATGAACTCGCGATCCTGCGCGGGAACGCCGATGAGGGCGTTAGTGAGGGCGACGACGACGCGCGCCGCGCCCCGCGCGGCGCGGAAAGCTCCACCGGCGGGGCTCACACGGCGGCCGCGGGTTCCCGACCCGCGGGCGGCGACGCCCACACAGAGGTGGTGCGCCCGTGAATCGCCCTATCCGCCAGCTCGTCGCGGTCCTCGCGGTCATGTTCTTAGGTTTGGCCGGCTCCACCACCGCGATCCAGTTCTTCCAGGCCGCCAGCCTCAACGCCAATGCGTGGAATGTGCGGACGCTCTACCGCGAATACGGCACCCAGCGTGGTCCCATTATCGTGGCCGGGGAATCCATTGTTTCCTCCCAGCCCATCGACGATGCCTACAACTACCTGCGCGTTTACGAGCGCCCGGAGATTTATTCGAATCTCACCGGCTACTACTCCATCGCCCATAACTCGATGACGGGCTTGGAACGCGCCATGAACCCGGTCCTGGGCGGCTCGGATTCCTCCCTGGCCGGTCAACGTATCGAAGAGCTCATTACCGGCTCCCAACCCCAGGGCGGGGGCGTTGAGCTCACTATCGATCCCCAGCTCCAGGAGGCCGCAGCCGCCGCGCTGGGTAACCAGCGCGGCGCCGTCGTCGTACTTAATTCCCGCACCGGAGATATTCTGGCGCAGGTCTCCACCCCCGGATTCGACCCGAACGGCGTGGCCACGCACGATACCGCGGCCGCGCGCGACAACTATCAGGCTCTCGAAACCGATCCCACCACGCCGCTCATCGACCGGGCGACCGGCGGGGACCAGTACGCGCCCGGCTCGTCGTTCAAGCTGCTTACCGCCACCGCGATGATTGAGAACCTCGGGCTGAGCCCAGATTCGCTGGTGGAGGCCCCCCGCACCTTCGTGCCGCCGGGGACCACGCACGATATGTGGAATCCGGGGCAGGCCGCCTGCGGAGACGGCTCCGGGAAAGTTACGCTTACCGAGGCGTTCGCGCAATCGTGCAATACGCCGTTCGCGATCGGCGGGATCGCGGTGGGCCCGGAAAAAATGGTGGCGCAAGCCGAAAAATTCGGTTTCAATAGCGAGCTTTCCACGCCGCTACCCGTTTCCGCTTCGCGTTTCCCCGCCCCCGCGGACGCCGCGGCGCTCGCCATGGATTCCATCGGCCAACGCGATATTCGGGTCACCCCGATGCAGATGGCGATGGTCGGTGCGGCGATTGCCAATGACGGCGTGGTGATGAAACCGAATCTGGTGCGCCGCACTCTCACCGCGGATCTCGAACCCGTGAGCGAAAGCGAACCGGAAGTGCTCTCCCGCGCGATGAGCCAGCAAACCGCGGGCTATATGCACCAGATGATGGTCAATGAGGTCAAGAACGGCACCGGGTACCTCTTCACCCTCCCCGGGATTGAAACCTCCGGGAAAACCGGGACCGCGGAAATCACGAACGATATCCCCCCGCACGCGTGGTTCGTGGGGAATGCGACCATCGGGGACACGGCCTATACCGTGGCCGTGGTGGTCGAAAATTCGGGCAATGCCGTGTGGAATGGCGACGGTGGCTCCGTTGCCGCCCCCCTTGCCCGCACAGTACTTGAAGCTAAGGTGAACTAAGCAGATGCTCAGCAGAAAGGTGACGCGACGTGAATGATATCCCCCGCGTACTCGGCAACCGCTACCAGGTGGGCGAGATCATCGGTCGAGGCGGTATGGCCGAAGTACATCTCGGCTACGACACCCGGCTCTCACGCACGGTAGCGATTAAAATCCTGCGCACCGACCTGGCGCAGGATGCCACCTTCCTGGCCCGTTTCCGGCGTGAGGCGCAATCGGCGGCCGCGCTCAACCACCCCTCCATTGTGTCCGTGTATGACACCGGGGAAGAAACCGTGACTTCCGCGAGCGGCACCGAGCTGGCGCTGCCCTATATCGTCATGGAATACGTCAAGGGCCGCACCGTGGCCTCCCTGCTGCACGGCGGGGACCCGGTACCCATCGGGGAGGCCGTGCAGATCGTGGTGGGGGTGCTTTCCGCGCTGGAATACTCCCATCACGAAGGCATCATTCACCGCGATATCAAGCCGGGCAATATTATGCTCACCACCGGCGGCAAGGTGAAGGTCATGGACTTCGGGATCGCCCGCGCGATTGCCGATTCCGCTGCCACGATGACGCAAACGAACTCCGTGGTGGGCACCGCCCAGTACCTCTCCCCCGAGCAGGCGCGCGGGGAAGTGGTGGATGCGCGCTCCGACCTGTATTCCACCGGCTGCGTGCTGTATGAGCTGCTCACCGGGCGCCCGCCCTTCGTGGGTGATAGCGCGGTGGCGGTGGCCTACCAGCATGTTTCTGAAACTCCCAAGCCGGCTTCCCAGATCGCTTCCGATATCCCGGACGCCATTGACCGCGTGGTCATGAAATCCCTGGCGAAGAGCCGCGAGGACCGCTACCAGGACGCCGCCGAATTCCGCGCGGACCTGTTGGCTGCGGCGCGTGGGGAAGGCGTGGACGCCCCGGCGGTTTCCTCCTGGAATGCTTACGGGGCGGGGGCGATTGGCGCGGCTGGTGTTGGCGCGGCTGGTGTTGCCGGTGCCGGTATTGGCGCGGCCGGGGCGAATGCCGCGACGGCCGCTACGCAAGCCTATTCGGCCACTAACGCCCGCCCCGCCTCCACCACCGCTTATCCCACCGCGACCGCTGGGGGCGCCGGCGGTGCCGGTGCAGGTGCCGCGGGCGGTGCCGGTGCGGGCGGTGCCGGTGCAGGTGCGATTTCTAGTACGACGGCGCAGCCGGGCGGCGCGCCCACCTACCCGGGTGGGTACCCGACGGGCGCCTACCCCGGGGCCTACCCCACGGGCAGCTACCCCACCGGGAGCTATCCCGGTTATGACCCCACGGCAACCGGAGCGCAACCGCCGGTAAAGAAGAAGTCCAGTGCGCCCTTCATTTGGGGCGGGGTGGCTCTGCTTGTTATTGCCCTGGGGATCCTGGGCTGGTTCTTCCTGTCCGGGCGGGGCGACTCCGCCGAACCGCAACCCACCGAAACCGCGGTGGCGCAGGTGGCGATCCCCGATATGGTGGGGTGGACCGAGGTGCAGGCCAGCCAACAGCTCACCAGCTTGGGCCTGGAATTCGTGCGCGGCACGGATGTGTCCAGCGATACCGTGGACAAGGGGCTGGTTGTGTCCTCCAATCCGGCGATGCGGAGCACCGTGGATGTGGGCAGTCGCGTGACCTTGCATTTCTCCTCCGGTCCGTCCGCCGTGCAGGTTCCCGATGTGGTGGGGATGAGCACGGATCAGGCCTCCCAGGCGCTACGCGCGGCGGGGCTGACCGTGGGCGGTATGGAGCAGGTTAATGACCCGAGCGAGGACCGCGACCGGGTGGTGTCTACCAGCCCGAATGTGGGCGAAAGCGTGAAGCCGGGCAGTACCGTGAAGCTGCAGGTAGCCAGCGGCAATGTGGCAGTTCCGGATGTACGCGGAATGAGCGTAGATGAAGCGCGGGCGGCGCTGCGCGATGCTCGCCTCACGGTCGTGGGCCAAAGCGAGCAGGAGGTCACCGACCCGGCGAAGGTCGGCAAAGTCGTGGATGCGAGCATTGCTCCGGGCACCGTGGTTCAGCGCGATACCGAGATGCGTATTACCGTGGGCATCGCCCCGGCACCCACTCCCACCCCGAGCACTCCGCCCGCCGGCTCCGGTTCTGGTGGTTCCGGCTCTGGCGGATCGGGAGGTAACGGTGGCGCGGGCGGCGCGCACCCCAACCCCGCACCTACCGGGCAGGGGAACGGGTAAGTAGCTACCGGGAACCGGGTCGCTCGCGGATCGGTCCGCAAAATGCAACCACAACTACATTAACTTTTCCAAATCGTGCGCTGGCGTTGCTTTTTGTGAGCTCCTAGCCCAGAGTGTTGCTTTCTGCAGCGCCTGTGTGCTGAGGCGTTGCTTTCTGAGACCTTCCGCGTCGAGAAGTTGCATTTTACAAGCTATCGCGTTGTGGTGTTGCTATTTGCCGGCGCTCATGCCGAGAGGTTGCATTATCCGAGCACCCCGCCCGCCGGCTTTCCGCTTTCCTATTTTCTAGCCGGCGGGCAGGGGTGTCTTTTCCGGAGTGTACTGCACGTGTCTTACATACTAAGTACAGCTCTGACAACACGTACCGCCCCCGCAGGGGCTGGTACCGTGCTACCGTGTGCTAGCTGTGGTCCGGCTAACCCCGTGGCCCAGCTACTGCGTGATGGTGGTATCCTGCGGGCGGAAAACGGTATTTATCCAGGGGAAAACCCACTCAAAGAGCGCGAAAACAATCGCGGCGATAATGATAAGGGCCTCGATGACCTTCAACCACGTCGGGCCGGGCAGGTGCCGCCAAATAAATCCGTACATTGCATGCTCCGTTTCTTCTTCACGTATATCTGCTAGTGCCCACCCCGGGGCGAGCCGACCGCCTACTTTTTACTTCACCAGCTCCGCCGGGGCGCCCTCGGCGGCGTCGACCCAATGATCGAGGGTGGCGTAGGTAATCCAGCGGTCGCTGGACACAAAGGGCGGATGGCAGGTGGTAATGGTGAGGATGCGCTGGGTGGGCGCCTCCTCCGGCTTATTCGGTACCGGCGCCAGCACGCCTACCTGTGTGGGCGGCACAACCTCATGCTCGGTGACCTTGTAGACGTAGTAGGCGTTCTTGGTTTGCACAATAATCGGGTCGCCTGGTTGGAGCTCAGGCACATCGCGCATGGCCGCGCCGTACGTCTGGCGGTGCGCGGTGATCGCGTAATTACCGATCTCCCCAACGTACTGGGTATCCGGGTAATGCCCAAAACTCCCGGTATCCACCACGGCTTCCAGGTCCACCCCGTATTTGACGGTGTAGCGCCAATCGGCACCGAAGCGCGGGATGTAAATAATGCCTTCCAGGTCACCCGTGCGATTTACGTGATCCGGGGCCGGCGGGGCGTCGGTGCGCGGGGTCCCCACCTTGGTGGTGCCGCGCGGATCGCCCCATTGCTTATTGACGGTTTCGATCTGCTGGGCCTGATCGCGGTTCGCGCCCAGGTCAGTCCAGTAGACCTGCCACACGATAAAGAGGCCCACCACGATTCCCGCGGTAATGAGCAGCTCCCCGATCACGCCGATAATTGCGTTGAGGATGCCGCCGCGGCGCCGGGCGGGTGCGCCTGCCCGGGTTGTGCTGACGGTGGCGGTGGCGGCCGGCGCGGCAGGCTGCTGCGGCGTCGTACCTGCACTGGCGGTAGCCGGGCGGTACCGCCCCACAGCTTCGTGCCGCGGAGCGCGAGCCGCGTTTCCTTCCGCCGCGCGCCTTCCCGCACGGCGCCCTCGTTCGGGCTGCTGTTCGCGCATAGTCTCACCTTCCACTGCCACCGGATTCGTACTAGAAACAGAATAGTGGTTTCGGCTCGAAAAATGCGGTGAGATAACTCCCCTCACTTTTAGGAACGACGACGCCGCTACGCCCGCGCGCCACCCGCCAGCGGCCGTGCACATGGCCCCGCGCCGGCTTTTGTGAAAAAATACCAGAGGAATCGCGCGATTGAGCGCGCCACCGGGCGCGTTACTTCGTTAGGCTTAGGGGCGGAAGGAACCGCGGAAGGTAGAACATGACAGATCAACAGTTTGACGAACCCGAACTTTCGGAAGCCACCGGCAACGCTGCCCCGGCTCGGAAGTCGCGCAAGAGCTCTGCTCCCTCGGCGAAGGACGTGCGCCGCCCCGGCACCAAGCGCGATATTGCGGCGCAGGCCACTCGGGAAAAGGATGAGGCGAAGCGCTCCCGTAAGGTCGCGCAGAAGGATCGCCGCTCGCCGAGCTGGTGGGCGCCGGTCATGTGTACGCTCATGATTATCGGCCTTATCGTGGTGGTGCTCGCTTACGTGACGGGTGGCCGTTTCCCCATTCCGGGGTGGAATAACGGCAATCTGTTCCTCGGCTTCGGCTTCATGATCGTGGGCTTCCTCATGACGATGGGGTGGAAGTAGCCGATGGGGAAAGCAGTGAAGCGGGTCGGTATCCTCACTGCCGGCGGTGATGCCCCTGGCCTCAATGCCGCCATCCGCGGGTTTGGTAAAGCCGCGATGGGCAAGTACGGCATGGAGCTGGTGGGGTACCGCAACGGTATTACCGGGCTCGTCAATAACCGCTATATGCCGCTGGATTCGGATTCGCTGGCCGGGATTTTGACGCAGGGTGGCACGATGCTGGGCACCTCGCGCGATAAGGTTCATAAGTTCCCGGACGGCAACGGCGGGTACGTGGATATGATTCCGCAGATCGCCCAGAACCTCGAAGATGAGCATATCGATGCGCTGGTGTGCATCGGCGGGGGCGGGACCGCGAAGAACGCGAATCGGCTGGCGCAGGCCGGGCTGCCCGTTATCCACCTGCCCAAAACCATCGATAACGACATCATGCACACGGACACCAGCTTCGGTTTTTCGACGGCGCTGTCTATCGCCACCGATGCTATTGACCGGCTCCATTCCACCGCCCATTCCCATCACCGCATTATCGTGGTGGAGCTGATGGGGCATCGGGCCGGGTGGCTTACGCTGGGTGCCGGGATTGCCGGAGGTGCCGATATTATTCTCATCCCGGAGATCCCGTATTCGATTGAGTCGTGTGCGGCGTCGATCCGGCGGCGGGCGGAAAATGGGCGGCCTTTCTCCGTGGTGGCCGTGGCCGAAGGCGCGCATTCTATTCCGGTGGCAGCCCAGCTGGCCGCCGCCAATGACCTAGTACGCCACGCCCCCACCCCGGAGGCGAAAGAGGCGGCGAAGAGCCACCGGCGTTCCATTGAGGAAAACGAGCGCGAATCTACTTTCCTGGTGGCGCAGCAGCTGGAGGAGGCCACCGGCTTGGAGGCACGCGTAACCATCCTTGGCTACGTGCAGCGCGGGGGAATTCCCGACGCCGCGGACCGGCTGCTGGGAACCGTGCTGGGGAGCGCGGCCGCCGATGTGGTGGCGCACGGGAAATCCGGCGTGATGATCGCCTCCCAGAACGGGCAGGCCGTGCCGGTGCCGCTCGAGGATGTGGCCGGGAAGGACAAGTTGGTCCCGGTGGATCACCCCTGGGTGGCCGCGGCGCGCGCCGTCGGCACCAGCCTGGGTGAGGCGATCTAGGAGTACCGCTAGTACTGCTGACAAATATGGGGGCGGCCGCGCCATGTGGCGGGCCGCCCCCTTATTGTTTATGTTCGCGTTAGTTGGCGCATTACGCCTGGTTAGCGGGCGAACTTAGCGCCGCGCGTTCGTGCTTAGCGCCGCACCGCCGGGGTATCGGTTCCGTTACCGTCCCAATCACCCACGTACAGTTCGTCACTCACGCGCCCGTAGCTGAGAACGGAATCGGCGTTCCCAGCACCCAGCGAGTTCTTGACGTAGATGGTGTTGCCGCGGCGCACCGCGAAGGTATCGCGGCCATCGCCATCGAAATCACCCAGGATGGTGGCATCACCGGCGCGCCCGTAGGCGAATACATGATCCGCGATTCCCGAGGAAATGTGGTTCTTCACGAAGTAGGTGCTCCCGCGGCGCACCGCAAAGGTGTCGACACCGTCGCCGTTGAAGTCACCGGCGTACACGGTGTCCCCGTAGCGGCCGTAGTTAATGACCTGGTCCGCGTTCCCGCTGTGGAGGGAATTGAGAACGTAGAAGGTATTACCGCGCCGTACCGCGAAGGTATCGCGGCCATCGCCATCAAAATCACCCACGAGGATCTCATCGCCCACGCGCCCGTAGCTGAAGGCAATATCAGCGGCGCCGCCATCCACGGAGTTCTTCACGTAGATCATGTTTCCGCGGCGCACCGCGAAAGTATCCGTGCCATCCCCGTTCCAATCGCCGACGAGCACCTCATCGCGCGCCCGGCCGTAGGAGAACACCGAGGATGCCTGCGTGGATGTCCAGTCATTCGATACGTAGAAAACATTGCCGGTATCGGCCGGACGCACCGGGGTATCGATCTGGTTCACCCGCTCCTGGGCGCGCAGCACCTCGGCTTCGGCCTTCGCGAGCTTAGCGATGAGATCGCCAGCTTCGGCCATCTTGGCATCAACATCCTTGAAACGCGCCACGGCCTTTTCCCATGCCTTCTTGGTTTCCGGGAAGGTCTTTTGCGCCTTGAGTGCTTCATCGTAGGAGTGCTTGGCAACGAAGTGAACGCTGCGAGCACTCTCCAGGGCTTCCCGGGCCTTGTCGAGTTTTTCGCGCGCGGCCGGATCTTCCTTGCCGGCGTTCGCGCGCTGGAAAGCATCCTGCGCTTCCACCACCGCGCGGCGGGCTTCAGGGGTCCCGTGGGTCATATTTTCGCGAGCGCTACTGATGTATCCGTCCAGGCGAGCCAGGTACTCCGCGGTGGTGTATCCGGGCAGGAACTGATCGCCAATCATGCCCTTGCTCGCGAAGGTGTTCCCGAAGAAGTAATAGGGCAATTGATCGGGATCCGCAATGGCGAAGCCGGTGGTCACATAGCCCGGATCAATAATATTGACGTAGTGCCCCACACTCGGGCCGCGCACGCCTCGGTCATACTCAGCCTTTTCCTTGTCGTACCACAAGGTGAAGGGATCCCCACTGCGGCTGGGCATGGCAGCGATATTCTCGCCGTAATTGAAGCCCCCCACGTGATCGAAGAAGCCGCCGTGCACATTCACATTGGCGTTAAGCTGGGCATGAGCCATAAGCCCGGAGGAAATCTTGAGCGGGGCGAGCCCGTGGCGTGCCCGCAGCTCATTGAGCTTATCCACTCGGTGAATCGATTCGCGCATGAGATCAAGATTCGTCGCATCCCCGGGTTGCCCGAGCTTGGTGTATTGCGGAATCGGGACATCGTTGATGGTGCTCGTTTGAGAGAAAGCCTCAACAGCCACCGTATCTCCCATGGCCTCGAAAAATCCGAGCGATCCACGATTCCAACGGGCCTGAGCTTCCCGCTTGGATGCTTCAAGGGCGGCATTCGCGCTATCCATCTGGCGCTGCGCCGCGGCCACGGCCGCCGAATCGGGCTGGGTAGCTGCATCGTATTTTGCCTGGGCCTGGTCAAATGCACGCTGCGCTGCCGCCAGTTTAGCAACGGCATCATCGTATTTCTTCTTGATCTCATCAAAGTTATCGACGTAATACTTTTCGTTGTTATAGCGCACTTCCCAGGTACTACGCTCCGTATCAGCCTTGGCCCATTCCTGCGCGAGCTCGCGCGCTTCGGCCACATCAATGCCCTTGGCTTCCAGTTCGGCAACGATAGCATCGCGATCTTTAATAGCTTTCGCCAGGCAAGCCCGCAGCTGGTCCGGGGACATTTTCCCCGCATTGCAGACCAACCGGGCCGGCTCGTTCGGGGTGGTGGCCGGCAGGGCGTGGACTGCCAGCGGGGCGAGAAGCGTTCCCGCCAACATGAGTGCTGTTGTGCGCATATGTGTCTCCTTCGATCAGCGCTATGCTCCCAGGTAATTTTCAGAATATAGGCACATACGTTGAAAAATAAGTGACCCTGCGCACTGTCGCGAAGTCGCCGGGGATAGCCGGTACAACCCGGAATACACACCCAGCTCAGGGGTCTGTTATCCCCAGCCGGGGATAACCCTGTGGATAATTACATCGATGTTATTTGGGTGCGGATTGCGAGGTGGCGGCGTCGTCGTACAAAGAAAGAACGACGGCGCAGCTTGACGCTCCCCTACCGGTACCCGAAGAAAATCGCTGCCACCAGGAATGCCGCACCGAGCAGCAACACGGCAATATCGCGGGCGGTGAGCGCGCGGGAGACGCGGCGCCGGCGAGAAATCACGGCCATAAGCAGCGCGCCCATGAGGAGGCCGCCAACGTGAGACTGCCAGGAAATATTGGTGCCGGGCAGGAAACTGATCGCGAGGTTAATGGCGATGACCACCGCCATTTGGGTGAAGCTACCGCCGAAACGCCGCAGCACCACGAACATCGCCGCGAAAATGCCGAATACGGCGCCGGATGCGCCGACGGTGCCGGTGTAGTAGTCGATGTCGGTGGAGACGGTGTAGAGGACCATGACGTTGCCGGCCACCGCGCTGAGCAGGTACAACCCCAGGAAACGCCACCAGCCGATCATGCGCTCCAGCACCGAACCGATCAGCCACAGCGCATACATATTGAAAAGCAGATGCGTGAAGCCAGCGTGCATGAACGTGGAGGAGATGAAACGGTAGGGCTCCTCGTGGGCGATGCCGGGAGAGAAAATGAGGACCTGCCCCACGCGCGCGTCGAGCCATTGGGTCAGCAATAGCGCCACATTAACCACGATAAGCGTGATGGTGACATAGGGGATGGGTTTGCGGATCTGAAGACGGCGCTTCTTGGGAACGTTGTGCACTTTCGGCCTCTCTGCGCGGTCATCCCGCTCGACAACTCTGAATCAAGCGTACCGGACGGCGCGGGGGTGTGACCGGGTGGACGGTACCGGATAGGCGCGGTACCGGATAGATGCGGAACCAGGTGTAGCCAGCAAGCTCTCAACTTAACACTCAACTCAACACTCATGTATGTGACTGTTAAGTTGAGTGTTGGGATGAGTGTTGAGTGAGTGTTCCCGCACGCCGAGCCGCGAGTGCACCTAAATGCCAGGTTGAGCGAGGCGGTAACGCTGCTTCGGGCTCGTCTTCGGTTCGGTGCGCTGCACCTCGCCCTCGGTAACCAGCGTATTAAGAACCGCTCGGGTGCCGCCCAGGCTAATTCCGGCAGCTCCGGCCAGTTCACGGCTGGTGGCGCTGGCATGCGTGCGCAAATAGTCGAGAATACGTTCACGCGAGGAGGTCCCCGCAGCGGCACCCTGCTCCGCGGGTGTCATGCGGCGGCGCTCGAAAGTCAGACTAAAACTATCCAGGCGGTCGACAGGCCGCGCGGGGGGAAGCATTTCCCGCTCCAGCTGAGTCATAATTTCCTGATAGCCACTCCCCCGGTTTTCCGCCACAAAACCACCTTCTTCGAAGGGCGTAGATTCCAGCAGCCGAGCCAGGAATTGATTTCGTGTGGAGGAGAGTCCGGTTGTACCCAGGGAATCAATGGTGACCGTGCCGAATAGCCCACCCGGATTGATTACCTCCAAACGATCCGCGTAGAGGTTCAACTGCACCTGCGTACCGCGCGCCACCGGAGAATAATCGCGATGCATCAGCGCATTCGTGAGCGCCTCACGCACCGCAACGAGCGGATAATCCACAAGGTCATGCCGAAAAGCACCGCGCACCACGCCACCCACCCGCATATTTTTTGCGACGACGCCGACACCGTCGGCCACCAGGGCGGGAATGGGACCCGCCAGCGTCCCCGAGTCCAGATGCCGCTGCCCGGAAAGCGAAGAAGCTTTGGTTGATCCCGGGTAAACCGCGTAGGTAACCGTGAGGCGAGGGAAGAACTCCTGGGGATACGTACCTAAGCAGAGCAGACCAGCCAGGGTGGGATGGCGCTGCCCATCCGGGCCAGTTCCGATAATACGTAGCTGCTCCATCGCGGTTTCATCCGGAAGTTTCCCGAAAATGCGCGGGTGGTTGAGGCGTTCGCGTTCTAGGACCGCGTGGAGGAGGTCTGGGTCTAGGGAATCGAGGCTGGCTTCCTCCACCAGGTCGGTATCCCAATGCGGTTGTGTTTTGTTTTCCAGGAGGCGATCAATTTCGTAGGCGGAAAGTTTGCGGTCCCCATCGCCGGTGCGGATATAGGATCCGCCGTACACATTGCGAGTGGTGACATAGCAGGGTTTATCGCGCGGCTGGAGCGGCGGGATCGCGGCCATGACCAGCGTGGTTTCTCCATCAGTGGTGTCTCCATAGGGAACCATGGCGATATCCGCGCGGACCGGTGGCGTGAGGCTATCGCTGCACACCCCCGCGAGCGCATCGTAAATCCGCGCTGCCGGGAACTTAGGAACCGGCGTGAAGCCGCGGGCCTCATCGAGGCCAAGAACAATCAAGCCACCCGAACCGTTGCTGAATGCCGAGAGAGTCTCCACGATACTTTTGGGCAAGCCGTGGGCGGCCGCTTTCACTTCGATGTGCTGAGAATCGCGCCCTTGCTGGCGAAAACCCTCAATAAGACGGCCCGTTTCCTCGCTTGTTGTGGGGATGCGCATAGCGCCATCCTACGAGCTCTCAACTTAACACTCAACTCAACACTCATGTATGTGAGTGTTGAGTTGAGTGTTGGGATGAGTGTTGAGTGAGTGTTCTGGCGCGCGGCGAGCATCGCCGCCGGCAGAGCACACAAAAGCGGGGCGGTACCTGGGTACCACCCCGCTCATCACGTATGCGGAATTTTGCGTATTGCTTAGTCAATAATCTCGACGGAGGAAATCACCACGTCATTGAGCGGGCGATCATTTCCGCCGGTGGGAACCGCGGCGATCTTATCCACAACCTTGGTGGATTCCTCATCGGCAACCTTCCCGAAGATGGTGTGCTTGCCGAGCAGCCACGGGGTGGGTGCCACGGTGATGAAGAACTGCGAACCGTTGGTGCCCTTGCCGAAGCGGGTTCCGGCATTGGCCATGGCCAGCACGTAGGGGGCATCAAAGTTGAGGCCGGGAGCGATTTCGTCGTCGAACGTATAACCGGGACCACCGGTGCCGTTACCGAGCGGATCCCCGCCCTGAATCATGAAACCGGAGATCACGCGGTGGAAGATCGTTCCGTTGTACAGCGGATCGGTCGAAGCCTGACCGGTGGCGGGATTGGTCCATTCGCGTTCACCGCGAGCTAGTCCGGTGAAATTAGCGACCGTTTCGGGCGCTTCGTTCGGGAAGAGTTCGACGCGAATATCGCCTTCGCTTGTGTGAAAAATTGCTTCCATGCGCTCAAGTCTCGCACACCTCATGGTTTTATGCCACGCGAAAAGCAAACGTGATTCACGTGACAAATGGGGGGCGAAAAGTGAAACAATAGAGGGGTACTCAATCGCAGGAGAATTCTGTGGTTCAACGGTAGGAGGTCAACGATGGCTTGTGGACGAAGCCGCGCGGACAAGCGTGCCAAGAAAGCGCAGCGGGAGGTTGACGCCATTATGGCGAAAATCGATGACCTGCGCAGCCAGGCCGAACGCACCGCAAAGAAAGCCCAGCTCAAGGGGAAGCGGAATCAGAAGAAGTGGGAGCACAAGGCAAAGAGCGCCGCGTCCGATTTCCAGGATTACGCGAAGCAGGCCGGTGAACGCCTGAGCGATTACGCCAATCAAGGTTACGAATGGGCGGCACCACGCGCCCAGGAGCTGGCCGAAAAGGCGAAGCCGTACGTGGAACAGGCGAAGGCCGTGGGCAACGATCTTGCGGAGAAGGCCAAGCCCTACGTGGAGCAGGCCCGCGATAACGCTTCGGAGTTCGTGGAGAACGTGCGCAATGATTACCTCCCGCGCGCCCAGCGCGCCCTGCACGCCGCCGCCGAGGCCGCCAAGGGCGAGGGCACCGTAGCCGAACGCGGCCAGAAGATCGCGCGGGTGGCCTCGCGTGAGATTCAGACTCCCGAACCGGTGAAGAAGTCCCGCGGGAAGGGCCGAGTTTTCGGCACGATCGCACTGGTTGGCGGCCTTGGGGTTGCGGTCTACTACCTGTGGAAGCGCTCCCAGCCCACGGAGGATCCCTGGGCGGAAGCCTACTGGGAAGATGTGGACGGCGTGAAGGCTCCCGCGGAAGATGTGGAAGATTCCGTGAAGGCCGGTGCTGAGGAGGTTGCGGAAGCTGCGGAAGATGTTGCGAACGACGCCGCAAGCGCAGCTGGCGACGTAGCGGACAAAGCCAAGCGTGCTGGCTCCCGGGCTGAAGATGCCGTCAAGGAAGGCGCACACGAAGCCAAGGATGCGGCTGAAGATGTAGCCGATAAGGCCAAGGAAGCCGCGCAGCACGCGGCTGACCAGGCCAAGGATATCGTCGAAGATATCGCGGAGAAGTAAAACTAACACAGCAGTAGCGAGCGCGGGGGCGGGGGGGGGGTTTTGCGGCGGGGCGGGGGGTTTTTTTTTTTTTTTTTTTTGATTTTGTGTCTCAGTCAAAAAGGCCGCGGCCCCGATTTTCAGCCGCCCCAGCTTGTCCCCCCCGCGGGCT